>DCUI01000210.1 GCA_002327785.1 Phycisphaerales bacterium UBA2218 | reverse complement strand
TCCATCTCGGTCTTAAAACGCGCGTTTCGGCTGTCGATCTGCATGTATCGGGGATTTAAGAGTTTCGCGGCGGCGGTGGGCATGGCGGTGTTCTGCCACAACCTGGTCAACCTGCTGCCGAAGTGAGCCTCGGCTTCGTCACCGAGCCGCCGCAGGACAACGAAATGAACAGGACAGACACGTACCCTGGGACGGGTCTGCGAAAAAACAGTCCGAAATCGCTCCAGGAATGAGAAATGCCCTTTGTCGGCACGCGGCATCATCTCGATCGCTCATTTGTCCTTCGCGGAACAGGTCGACGAGCCGCTCAGAACCCCTTTCCGTAACAGAAACTACGTAGCCGACGAGAAACTCACAATCGCCGGATCGTAGGCGATGTCGAGGTCAAATGTGCCGAGCGATGGCGCCATAAGGTTACCCAACCCGCTCATCCTGATCGCGACGTCCACCGAGCTCCCCAGGCCGACCGTCTGGCTCGATGGCTCGAAGGACACGGTCAAGGCGCCCGACGCCTGCCCGACCAACAGCCCAATCACAACTACGATCGAGATGGCTCTCACTCTCTTCATCCTTACCTCCTATCAGAACTGTGGTTGCCCCCTGAATTCACGTGTGCTCAACAGACATGAGCGCGGACGTAAAACGCAGGTATCTGTTTGGCGGGTTGACCGGCCGACGCAGCCGGCCATTTGTCCACTATTGTACTCTACCCCCCCCCGCGTAATACAAGCATTTTTCGACGAAAAACTCGCCTTTATCGGCCCTGCCTGCCGAACTACTCTCTATGGCCGTTCGGGAGAATCGCGATCAAACGAGCAACGCGAGTGGTGACCATGGCCCAGCCGACGTACCAGAACCTGATGGATGAGAACCAGCGGCTGCGGGAAGAAAACCGACGACTCCGCATGCGGGTGGATACCTTGGAGACCCAAGTGCGGAAGCTCACCGCGTTGTTGGAACAGGCCCCGCGGACAGGCAAGCGTCAGGCCGCTCCGTTTTCCAAGGGAACGCCCAAGCAGCACCCGAAACCGCCGGGCCGTGAGTCGGGAGAGCACTATGGCCCCAAGGCCCATCGCCCGCTTCCCGAACAGAAGCCCGACGAGATTATCGATGTGGCGTTGCCCGAACAATGCCCCGACTGTGGCGGCGATGCCCAAGAGGTTCTGGGTAGCGTTTTTGCCACTCTGACCCAACGGGCCGTGGATGTACTTGCGAAGCAGGGTGTCGTTCGCATCGTACTCCACGATGATCTGTTCGCCGTCATAGAGGAACTTCACCTGCGTGGCATTATCGCGAGTTTCGGCTAAGGGTTCTTCTCCGTCTCAAAGGGCGCGCTCACCGGGAAATCCACAGCTACATTGTAGGATTGGGTCGCGCGAAAGGCAAGCGGGATGTCTGCACAGCTACCTGGAATTGCGATTGACGCCGCGGGCGCGTGTTTGTATGATATTGACACAACTGCCGAGTTGCGGGCATGATGGGCTGGTCCGTTGTGGAAAGGAGACGCACACTCCGTGGCGAAGATTCTGTCTCTGGCCGGGCTCGCGTGCAAAACAAAGCCAATTTCCGCGAGCGACGACGAATTACCAATCTTTTCGAAAGCAGGGTTTAGAGCGGATTCGCCCCCAGCGGACGCCGGAGAAACAAAGCCAATTTCGCCCCGGCGGGGGCCTGTTCGGTCTTTACTGTCCCGTCACGAAACTGTATAATTAGGATGTACTGTGCAACTTGTTGGAGCCGGGGGCCTTGCGTCACTTTTGGCGGCTTTTGGCGCCGCGACGACCCGTACTTGAAGGAGAGAACAGATGCATAACAACAGGACCACTTCCTGCCGTCTCATGGTGCTGATTCTGTGCGTAATCGCCGGTCTGCCGGCGGCAAGCTCCCAAGCGGATATCCTCTTGCCGGCGGTTATCAGCGACAATATGGTCTTGCAGGCAGGAGACAGGGCGCGTCTGTGGGGATGGGCGGACCCCAATGAAGAGATCGAGGTCGGCATCAGTTGGCGCGACTTCACGTGGTGCATCCAGGCCGACGACACAGGCAAATGGGAGTTTCTCTTGAATTCTCCCGACGTCGGAGGCCCTTACCAGATCACTCTCAAAGGCAAGAACACGGTCACGATCCGGAACATCCTGGCCGGGCAGGTGTGGGTCTGCTCCGGGCAGTCGAACATGCAAATGTCGGTCAACCAGGTTCTCAACGCGGAGAACGAGATCGCCGCCGCCGGGTATCCGAAAATCCGGCTGTTCACCGTCGAGCGACGGGTGGCCGAAGAGCCCCAGGACGACTGCAAAGGCAAGTGGGTGGAGTGCAGCCCCGAGACGGTGGGCGGCTTCTCCGCCGCAGGCTATTTCTTCGGCCGCGAGCTGCACAAGGAGCTGAAACAGCCCATCGGCTTGATTCATACCTCGTGGGGCGGCACCCCCGCCGAAGCGTGGACGAGCATGCCCAGGCTGGAGGAAAACCCGAATTTCGAACCCATCGTGACGCGGTACAAGCAGGCCGTGGCGGTCTATCCCGAGGCCATGGCCAAGTACAAGCAAGACCTCGCCAAATGGGAGGAAGCCGCGGCGAAGGCCAAGGCGGGCGGCAAACCTGCCCCCGGCGGCCGGCCCAATCCGCCTATGGGTCCCGGGCACTACCAATCCCCGGCGGGCCTCTACAACGCCATGATCGCCCCGCTGCTTCCCTATACAATCTGCGGGGCCATCTGGTATCAGGGCGAATCGAATGCCGGTCGGGCTTACCAGTACCGCGAGTTGTTCCCCACCATGATCAAATGCTGGTGGGATGATTGGCGTCAGGCCGATTTCCCGTTCCTCTTCGTGCAGTTGGCCAACTACATGGAGGTCAAGGACGCGCCGGGCGATAGCGCCTGGGCCGAGCTGCGGGAAGCCCAGACGATGACGCTCGACATCCCCAATACCGGGATGGCCGTAGCCATCGACATCGGCGAGGCCAAGGATATCCATCCGAAGAACAAGCAGGACGTGGGCAAGCGACTGGCCCTGTGGGCGTTGGCGAACACCTACGGCGTGAACGTGGTCTACTCCGGCCCGCTCTACAAATCCATGCAGAAGAGCGGCAACAAGATCGTTCTGCGTTTCGAGCACTGCGACGGCGGGCTGGTCGCCAAGGGCGGTGAGCCGCTCAAGGGCTTTGTGATCGCCGGCGAGGACCGCAAGTTCGTCCGGGCCGACGCCAGGATCGAAGGCGATACGGTGGTTGTCGGCAGCGAGCAGGTCGCGGAGCCGGCGGCCGTTCGGTACGCATGGGCGGATAATCCCGTCTGCAACTTGTTCAACAAGGCCGGGCTGCCGGCGTCGCCTTTCCGGACCGACACCTGGCCCGGCACAACCGCCAACAGCAAATAGGGACCGATCCACTGCCAACCACATCGGATCTGCAGGCCCTCGGCCGGGGGTGTTCCGCTGCGCGCGGGCACCCCGCAGGAATTGTGAATCTTCGCTTCTCGTATTCTCTTGCTTGCACACGCCGCCCATGGTAGAGTAACCGCCTTATTCTAAGTACGCCCGTGCTTCCCCAACAGGAGCTTTCACGCACGGACTCGTTCAAATTGTGTTCGATGTAGCCGCTCGTAGAACGCCTGCGGAACCATGGATGACGTGTGAAGTAACGTGGTTGTGGACGGAGTAAACATAGCGATCCTGGCGGAATTGAATCCGCTTGAACCGGTCACGGCGGTGCCCCTGTTTACGTTCGAGGTGGGCTCGTGGCACGTGGCGATCAGCAATCACGCGGTGATGATCGCCGTGGCGACTGCGATTCTCCTCGTGGGGATCCCGTTGGCGGCGCGCTCCCCGAAACTCGTTCCCAGAGGCCTTCAGAACCTCGTCGAATTCGTTTGCGTGTTCCTGCGGGATCAGATGGCCCGCCCCATTCTGGGCTCGTGCACGGATCGATACATCGGGTTTCTGTGGACGACGTTCTTCTTCATCCTGACCCTCAACCTGGTGGCCCTGGTGCCCACGGAGAAAATCATCGGTCTGGCCACCGGGCGGCGCAGCCATTTCGGGGGTCCTGCAACAGCCAACATCTGGATCACCGGCGCCCTGGCGGTCGTCTCCTTCGTCATGACGCACGTCTATGGGATTCGGCGATACGGCGTAGCCCATTACCTGGCCCACCTGGCGCCTCCATCGCCCCGGTGGCTGCTGCCTTTGATCTACCCGCTGGAGCTGCTGAGCATTCTCATCCGGCCGTTCACCCTGGCCATCCGGCTCTTTGCGAACATCATCGCGGGCCACCTGGTCCTCGCCATTGTTCTGGGCATGGTATTCATATTCAAGAACCTCGGCATCGCGATGATCTCGGTGCTGGCCTCCGTGGCTCTCTCGTTCCTGGAGCTCATGGTCGCCTTCATTCAGGCGTACATCTTCACGTTCTTGTCGGCTCTGTACATAGGCTCCGCGATCAGTTCGGAGCATTAGTATGTTCTTGGAGGTTTGGAAATGGACTATATGACGGGTTTGGTTCTCGCTGCGAGCCAGGCGGCAGAGGCGCCGATGGCAGGCGCAAGCTGGGCGATTCTCGCCGCGGTGCTCGCATGCGGCATCATCATTGTCGGCGCCAGTCTGGGCATCAGCTTGATCGGCGGCCGGGCCGTCGAATCGATCGCCCGTCAGCCTGAGGCCGGCGGACGGGTGTTCTCCGCCATGATCATCGCCGCCGCGTTCATCGAAGGCGTTACGTTCTTCGCGCTGGCGATTTGTTTCCTGGCTGTGCTGTGGCTGCACTGAGATCGAATCACGATGGCTAAAATCGCGCTATTCTGTGCCGTTGTTGTGATGGTTCTGTCCAGCGGCGTTGTCTGGGCGCAACGTGCCGCCGAAGGCGAGGCCGCGGAGCCCAACCTGTTCAGCGGGACGTTCGGCGATTCCCTGTGGGCCGTCGTGGCGTTCGTGGTCCTGCTGGTTGTGCTGGGCAAGGTGGCTTGGAAGCCCTTGCTCGACGGCCTCAACGCCCGGCAGAACCACATCGAGCAGCAGTTGAAGTCCGCCGAGGATTCGCGCGTCAAGGCCGAGCACATGCTTGAAGACTACAAGCAGCAAGGCCTAACGGTCATGCGCGAGGCCACGGAACAGGCCCAGCGACACCAGCAGCAGATGGTCGAGAAGACCCGCGAAGAAACCCTGGTCATCCGCCGCCGTGCCAACGAGGAGATCGAGAGCGCCCGAGCGACGGCCATGGACGACCTTTGGCGTCAGACGGGCGATCTGCTCCTGCACGTAGGCAGCGAGGTGCTCGGGCGAACGCTGACGGAGCAGGACAACCAGCGCCTCATCGACGAGGCCGTGGCCCGCCTCCGGCAGAACGGGGGCCTGCCATGAGCGGCGGCGACACAGCCCTGCTCGTCGAGGCGTACGCCCAAAGTCTGCTGGAGCTGGCCGAGCAGTCGCAGATCGTGGACGTAGTCGAGACGGACCTGGAGGCGGTCTCCACGCTGCTGACACAGGAGCCGTCGTTCCAGGCGTTCCTGGCGTCGCCCTACTTCGCCGAGCAGACCAAGCGGAAGCTGATCCGCAGGGCCTTTACCGAACGACTGCACCACGTCACGCTCAATTTCCTCTTCGTGGCCATCGACCACAACCGCGGCCGGCTCCTGTCGGAGATTATCAACCGATACGCACAGTTATGCCGCACCCGCCGCGGCTACCGGACCGTGACGGCGGTGGTGGCGAGGGCCTTGCAGAAGGACCAGCAGGCGAAGCTGTCGCAGGACCTGGCCGAGGCGATGAACGCCAAGGTGGATCTCGAAGTGCGAGTGGACCCCGCCATCCTCGGCGGCGTGATCCTCCGCTATGGCGACAAGATGCTGGACAACTCCATCCGGGGCAGGCTCGCGCGGACCGTGACCCGGATCACCCATCCCGAAAGAAGGCAGCAGAGCCCATGAAGATCGATGTCAGTGAAATCACGAGCATCCTGAAACAGGAGATCAGCCAGTACGAGGCCAGACTCGACGTGGTGAAGGTCGGCCGGGTCGTGGAGGTCGGCGACGGCATCGCTCGCATCTACGGCCTCCAGGACGCCCTGGCCGGCGAGATGCTCCTGTTCGAGAATGATACGATCGGAGAGATCTTCAACCTCGAAGAGGACTCGCTCGCCGCCGTCATCTACGGGGACTACACGAAGGTGCGTGAAGGTTCCGACGTCCGCTCCACGGGCAAGTTGATGGCGGTACCCGTCGGGGAGGAACTGCTCGGCCGGGTCCTGACTCCTTTGTGCCAGCCGCTCGACGGCGGTGCACCGATCCGGGCGACCGCTTTGCGACTGATCGAATCGGAGGCCCCGGGCATCGCCGAACGCCAGCCCGTCCGTCAGCCCCTCCAGACGGGACTCAAGAGCATCGACTCGATGGTCCCCATCGGACGCGGGCAACGCGAGCTGATCATCGGCGACCGCAAGACGGGCAAGACCGCCATCGCCCTCGACACCATCATCAACCAGAAAAGCAAAAACGTCGTCTGCGTCTATGTGGCCATCGGTCAGAAAGATTCCACGATCGCCGAGGTGATCGACACGCTGCGTCGCTATGGAGCGATGGAGTACACGACCGTGATCGTCGCTTCGGCGGCCGACAGCGCCTCGATGCAGTACATCGCCCCCTACGCCGGCTGCGCGGTGGCCGAGCATTTCATGTACGACAAGCATCGGGACACACTGTGCATCTACGACGACCTGAGCAAGCACGCGGTGGCCTATCGCCAGTTGAGCCTGCTGCTTCGCCGGCCCGCCGGCCGCGAGGCCTATCCGGGCGACATCTTCTACCTGCATAGCCGCCTGCTGGAACGCAGCGTCAAGCTCTCCGACAAGCTCGGCGCCGGCTCGCTGACCGCCCTGCCCATCGTCGAGACCCTCGAAGGCCAGATTTCCGCTTATATCCCGACCAATATCATCTCGATCACCGACGGCCAGATCTACCTGCAACGCGACCTCTTCCACGCGGGCGTCCGACCGGCCATCGACGTCGGCGTCAGCGTCAGTCGGGTCGGCGGCGACGCCCAGGTCGAGGCCATGAAGAAGGTGGCCGCCAAGCTCCGGATCGACCTGGCGGCATACTACGAGTTGCAGGACTTCGCCCGGCTCGGGACCGAGCTGGACCGCGCCTCGCAGCGCCGGCTCGACCGGGGCAACCGAATGGTCGAGCTGCTCAAGCAGCCCCAGTTCTCGCCCATGTCCGTGGGCGCACAGGTGGTCACGATCCTGACCGGCTCGTCGGGGCTGCTGGACGATGTCTCGGTCGAGACCGTGGGCCGCTTCGCGGCGGACCTGCTGCGATGGATGAACGAGAGATCCCCGGACCTCATCGGCGAGATCGACAGGACCGGCAAGCTCAGCGACGAACTCACCGCCAGGATCACCGAGAGCGCCAGGGAATTCAAAGGTACATACAAAGGGAGATGAAGCACGAACGACGGAGAAATCCGAAATTCGAATTTGGCTGTAGCAAATGGCATCGATTCGCCAGATTTTCGTTCGCCGCAAGGCGGTTGACAGCATCGCCCGGATGACCCGGACGCTGGAGATGATCTCCTCAGCCCGGTACAAGTCGTACTGGAGCCGGTGGGCCCTGACCGGCGATTACCGCGATGCGCTCGCGCGAATCGCGTACCTGCTGGCGACGCCGGAGCGCCCGATCGATCATCCTTTGCTGAAAGAGAACTCCTCGGGCCGAACGGCCATTCTGGTAATCGGTTCGAGGAAGGGTTTGTGCGGCTCATACAACTCGGAAATCTTCCGCCTGCTGGAGGTGCACGTTCAGCAGGCAAAAAGCCGCGGCAAACAACTGGATATCTATATGCCGCAGGGCCGGCTGGAGTCCGTGCTGACGTTCCACGGCTTGGCGCCGGCCAAGGTGTACACGGGCCTCGAAGAAATGCCCAGCGATCCACAGATCAGCACGATCTCCGACGATTTCATCGATCAGTATATGTCGGGGAGCCTCGACTCCCTGGGCATTGTCTACATGCGGTTCTACTCCGCATCGAGCCAGCACGCGCAGACGTTGACGATCCTGCCGCTGTTGGAGCTGGTGGACGACCTGACGACGCGGGCCCAGGTGATCTGGCCGTGGGACCTGACGTTCGAGAATTTCCACATGTCCCCGTCCGCGGACGCAATCGTCGAGAGCGCCGCCAGGATGCTCATGCACTATTCCATGCAAAGCTGTTTCCTCGACGCCATCCTGGGCGAATATCTGGCGAGGATGGTGGCCATGAGGAGCGCGACGGAGAACGCCGGAGATATGATCAAACAGCTCACCGCGGACTACAACCGCGCTCGCCAGACTCAAATCACATCCGAACTGCTGGATATCGTCAGTGGAATGGGGACGTTGGAGTGAACACAGGAAAGCTCACACAGGTCATCGGCAGCGTCTTCGATGCGAGGTTCTCGCCGGAGCAGGTGCCGGCCCTGTATAACGCGTTGGAGATCAACTACGATTTCAATGGCCAGCCCAAGAAGCTGCAAGGAGAGGTGCTCCAACATCTCGGCGGCGGCAGGGTCCGGGCCGTGGCACTGGGCAGCACGCTTGGCCTGCGACGCGGCACGGAGGTCGTCGATACCGGCGGCCCGCTGCGAGTGGCGGTCGGGCCGGAGACGCTCGGCCGGGTCCTGAATCTCTTCGGCGATCCCGTCGATGATCGCGGCCCGATCGACGCCAAGGTCAAAAAGTCGATTCATCACGACCCGCCCCGCCTCGTCGATCTGGTGGCCCAGAGCGAGATGTTCGAGACCGGCATCAAGGTCGTGGACCTGCTGTGCCCGTTCGTGCGCGGCGGCAAGACCGGCCTCTTCGGGGGCGCCGGCGTGGGCAAGACGGTCGTCATCCAGGAGCTGATCGCGCGAATCGCGACCCGCCACGGAGGCTATTGTGTTTTCGCCGGCGTCGGCGAGCGAACCCGCGAAGGCAATGACCTGTGGCTCGAGATGCAGCGGACCGCGATCCCCGGCGCCAATGACACCGTTCTGGACCATACGTCGCTGGTGTTCGGGCAGATGAACGAGCCGCCGGGGTCCAGGCTGCGAGTCGCCCTGTCGGCCATGACCATCGCCGAGCACTTCCGCGACAGCGGCATCGGCGACATCCTGCTGTTCATCGACAACATCTTCCGCTTCGCCCAGGCCGGGTCGGAGGTTTCCGCCCTGCTGGGCCGAATCCCGTCGGCCGTCGGCTATCAACCCACGCTGGCCACGGAAATGGGCCAGCTCCAGGAGCGGATCGCCTCGACCAAGACCGGCTCAATCACCTCGATTCAGGCGGTCTACGTGCCGGCGGACGATCTGACGGACCCGGCCCCCGCGACGACGTTCGCCCACCTGGACTCTTTCGTCGTGCTCAAGCGGGCCATCGCCCAGAAAGGGATCTATCCGGCGGTCGATCCGCTGGAGAGCACGTCGCGCATCCTCGACCCGAACTTCGTCGGCCAGGAGCACTACGACACCGCCCAGACCGTCCTGGAGTACCTCCAGCGATACAACGAGCTGCAGGACATCATCGCGATCCTCGGCATCGACGAGCTGAGCAAGGTGGACCAGACGACCGTGGCGCGGGCCCGCAGGCTCGAGCGGTTCTTCTCGCAGCCGTTCCTCGTGACGCGCCAGTTCACCGGCCTGGAAGGCAAATACGTGAGCGTGGCCGACACGATCGAGAGCGCCAGGCAAATCTGCGAGGGGCGGTGGGACCAGTTGCCGGAAGAGGCCTTCATGTACGTCGGCTCGGTGGAAGAGGCGACCCAGAAGGCCAAGACGCTTACGCAGAGATAAAGCATGAGAGTTTTCGACTTACGATTGACGATTTACGATTCGTGGCCGGGCGGCGCCGTCAGATCCGTCGGCAGCGAGTGTCATCGACAATGCGGTCGGCGGCAGCGCTTCCGTCATTTGGCCTTCGTGCTTTGAATTCACTTCGGATTTCGCTGGGCTGCCAGCCCACATCGATGAGTGACTCGTGACATGATGAGTTCTGAGAACCATGGCGAACACCGACCAGAAGACATTTCAGTGTGAGCTGATCGGCCCGACGGGCAAGCTGCTTGATTGCCGGACTTCGTCGATCGTCTTCCCGGCCCACGATGGCCAGGTGGGTATTCTCCACAACCACATGCCGATGCTCAGCCAGCTCGGGTTGGGTATCTTGAGCGTCACGCGGTTGACCGAGGGAAGCGGCCAGGCCTCCGCAGTCCAGCCGGAGATGCAGTTCTTCGTCGATGGGGGTTTCGCGCTGGTGGCGGAGAACTCCGTGACGATCATCGCGTACGACGCCTTGTCCCTGCAGGGGCTCAAGGCCAAGACGATCCGGTCCATGCTCGACCGGGCCGCCAGGCACGTGGCCGGCCCGGCTCTGTCCGACATCCAGCGAGCCCACGAAAGCGAGCGGCTGCGAGCCCTGCGGCGAATTGCGGAGTCGATCCAATCGTGATTCCGCGGCACATTACTGGCTACAGCAATCCAGAGAAACGATCTTGAGCCTAATGCCAAGTGTTCTGCTGGAGTCGCAGGCCGCTTCCAGCCACCATTGGAATGTGTTGTTGCTGCTGGGCATCGCCGTGTTCGGCGGGACCGTCGGGACCCGCACCTTCCGGCGGCTGCGTATCCCACAAATCATCAGCTTCCTGATCGGCGGCGAGCTGAATCTCGAGATGATAAAGAAATACGGGAAACGGTTCGCCGCCATCCTGCCGGCCGAAGACGTTGCGGCGTTCATCCTCGTGGCCGGCGAGATCGGCCTGAACGTCCGCGAGGAAGACCTCATCGAGACCTGCCGCGTCGCCGACGTTGCGGATAGGAAGGTGCCGATAATCCCGGCCGGCACGCCCTTGAAAGAGGTAATTCGCGACACGTTCGCCACCCAGGAGCTGAACGACTGGCTGATCGCCCTGGATATCATGGAGCCGGTGGTCAACGCCGAAGGCCAAAATGCCATGGTGGGTGTCCTGAACTGTCCGGCCACCCGCCGCTCGCTCAGCACCGAGGTGTTGTCACGCCAGGAAAAAGCCGATAATATGCACGGCACACAGTGTGCCTGACAAGGCTTGGATGGCTGGGAACATTGAAGCGTCTGACTCTGCCAAAAACGAAAAGGCTGACGAGCAATCAGCAGTTCAAGGCCGTGCTGGATCGGGGCCGGCGGGCGGGCGACGGGCTGCTCACGCTGTACGCCGCCTCAAACTGTTGCGGCTACCCGCGCGTGGGCATCTCGGTGGGCAAATCCTCCGGGAACGCCGTCGTGCGGAACCGCCTCAAGCGGCTCCTGCGCGAGACCTTTCGCCGGAGCCAGGATCGTATCCCACAGAGTTTCGATTACGTGCTGATGATTTCGACGGCCCTGTCGCGAAAGCTAAAAAGGCCCCGAACGCGAAATGCGACATCCCGAGATCCCAAACGGCCGGACGGCAGACCCGGGCCTCTGCCCGCCCTGACGTCGCGCCGGATGCAGGAGTCCTTCCTGTCCCTGGTCGCACCGGCCACACATCAGCCTTCGCCGGACAAGGATCGAACCGACTGTTCGGATCGCACAAACCATGAGTGAAGACAAGGAATTGCTTTCGATAGGACAGGCAGCGGAAAAAGCTGGCGTTTCGCGCCAGTCTCTGCAATATTACCTCATGGTCGGTCTGCTGGAACCCACGGAGGTCACGCCGACCGGACGACGACTGTTCGATCGCAAGGCCGTCGAGCAGATCCGCCTGGTCAAGAAACTGAATGACAGCGGCTACCCGCTCCGGGCGATCCGGGACCTGTTCATGGAAGGACGAGGACAAATACGTGAAGAGTGAAGCGTGAAACGTCGGGCAACGACCAGACGCTTCACGAGGCCCGCTTCGCGTTTGACGTCATTGGAAAGGAGTTTCGCGTGAGTGACTTCGAGTCCGCTCAGCGACGTCGGGACGTGATCGTCGGCGTCTTTGTGATTGCCGGACTGGCCGCACTGGGCTGGATGATCTTCAAATTCAACGACCTGCCCACCGCCGTCACACAGATGAGGTCCTTCCAGGTCTACGTGCAGTTCCCGACGGCCCCCGGCGTGGAAAAGGACACCCCGGTTCGCTTCTGCGGCTATCAGATCGGAAGAGTCACCCACGTCATGGCGCCCGAGGTGCGGGCGGACCTGAACACAGGAAGGGAATATCACCAGACCCTTTGCGTCCTGAGCATCAACAACAAGTACGTGGATATCCCCTGCAACGTGGAGGTCAAGCTGATGACCCGCGGGCTGGGAAGCAGCTATCTCGAACTGAAGCTCGACCCCGCCAAGCTGCCCGCTCCCCTGACGGACCCGAACGATCCGGACTCCTGCTTCCTCAGAAACGGCATGCAGTTGCAGGGCTCCACCGGTATGACCAGCGAGTTCTTCCCGGAAGAGAGCCAGAAGATGCTCAACGACCTCATCACGGATATCCGCACCTTCATCGCCAACGCCAACGATATCCTCGGCGACCCCAACAACCAACGGAACGTCAAGACGACCCTGGCCAATCTCACGGACGCCTCCGGCGGCCTCACGGGGACCATGAAAGAGGCGGTCCGGACGATGCAGGACGTCAGAAAGGCCATCGAGGATTTCCGCACGCTCGCCGCCACGGGGACGGACGCCGTCAGGAGCGTTGACGCCAAGGCTGAGCGACTCGTCGTCTCGATGGTCAACACGAGCGACGAGCTGGGCAAGGCGATCTCCCAGATGCGGCTCGCCATGGAGAAGGTCAACACCGGCAACGGCACCGCCGGACGGCTCATCAACGACGGCCGGCTCTACGAAAACCTCCTCGAAAGCACCACGCAATTGAACGTGCTCCTCAAGGACTTCAAGGACCTCATCGACAAGATCAGCGAAAAGGGCCTGCGGTCGGTCTACTGATCGATTACGGCGAGACTGCGAATCACCGGTTCAGCAACCGCTCTGACGATCCGTAGTCGGAGCTTCACCACTTCAACCGCGTCGAACTGCTGAATGCGCTTGTGTCCGCTGGAGACACCCTCACACAGAAGCCGCCATCGGTGTCCGGCCTGACGGGATTGTAGAGGCCAGGGTCCAGGTCGTCGCGATGCAACCGCTCGTGCTGATGTCCACCCGGCATGTATACGTCGAGGTCGAAATGATAGACCAGTCCCAGCTCGAAATCCTGCCATGCCGCTTGCTTGAACAAGGGCGTCACGATCTCCAAGCGGGCTCCCCCCGCCGATCCGGGCAAGGCCGGCAAAACGCCGACAGTCCCGGCGACTTTCAGGAAATCACGCCGCTTCATGCTGCTCGAGGCCTCCGTAACAGAAGCCATCCCCAAGGCCTGCGGTCTTGAGGCTGCCACCCGCAAAAGTGACGATTCCGCCGATCCTTAATCCTTCTCTCGCATGACGGCAACCGTCTGGTTCATCGCGGGGGCGGTCATAGGGAAACGGATTGCCTCCGCTCCCACGCCGGCCTGTACATAATACTCGAAGTCTCTGCCGGCAATCCGGTCTGCCGGAATCTTTGCCGTATAGACGCCCCGTGCGACGTGCTCCACTGGCACCGTTGAGAACTCGCCCTTGCCGAGCGGCCGCCAATGGAGGACGAGTTGGCCCGGCGCGGAACGGCGCCCCGCGCCGAGGCGTCCTACGAGGATTACCTTCAGCCGGAGGTCTTCGCCCACGGTCAGACTCGTTCGCACGGTCGGCACAATCAGGCGTGTCGGGCCGGTATATGAATCCGATGGTTCTGCGTCAGCAGGCAGCGGCTCGCCGAGGACTTCCGCCAATTCCTTGCCCGGCTGCGTGAGCAGGCTCGGCAGAAGGTGCTGCTGCCAGTTGGCGACCGTCCCCATGCCGCCGGTCGTGGTGATCGTCTCCAGCAGGAGCCTGTGCACCTCGTCAACCTGCCCGACAAGCTCCCTGCGGACAGGTAGGACTTTCTCGCGGGCGGTCTGTCTCTGTCTGTCCTTGTTCTCCTGCTTCTTGACCTCCTCCATCGCGGCGTTGAACCGGGCCCAGGTGCAGTTGACCTGCCCCACCGCCTTGAGGTATCGCATCGTGTTGAGCCAGTAGTCGAAGCGTTCCAGATTGCCCGCCCCTGTCACCTTGGATCGCAGAGCAGCCAGCTCCTCCACGAATGCATATTCCTTCTCGACCTCGCTCCACGGCCTGGGGTCAGCCACGATCCCGCCGGGGCCACTCACCCAGGTTGACGGTCTCGGCAGATATCCATCGCGCTTGTGGCCGATGCCCATGTCGGGCCCGCCGTCGAGCGTGGTGAAGATCTTTGCCACAGGCCCGCCGACCGCTTCGCCGAACTCGGTCGTCGCCCAGTCCAGATAGAAATCCCCCGCCGGCAGGTCCCGTGGTCGAGGATCAGTATCTGAGCGGGCCATGTCCGCCTCATAGTCCTCGAAGACGGGTCCGCCGCAATTGACCCTGCGGGCGACACCAGGCCCCTCCACCACGAAGGCTGCGATGCACGGGAACTCGACAATGCTGTCGAACTGGATTTCGAGTATGCCGTCTTTAACCTCGACGCCGGGGAAAGTGTAATCTATTGCCCGATCCTTGCCGACGACGGCAAAGACATCCAGCTTGTCGATCACCTTTCGCCCCTGCAAAGTCACGCCGAAAACGCGTTTACCCACCTCGCCGTAGTGAGGTTCGCAGAATTGCAGCCGCACGGCGTATGTCCCGTTCGGCACTTTCAGTCGATAGGCCTTCATGCCATAGGCGACTGTCTGGTATAGGGCATCGCGCTCGGTATCCGCAATGGGGTTATTGGGGAACGAGGCGACATTCCCCCCCTCCCGGCCCTCTGTGCGCTTGGGGTCGGGAATGGGCATCTCTTTGCCCAGGTACGGGTTCCATGGCTTCTGATCCCACGCGGCCTTCGCCAGGGCCGAGACGTTCGGACCCAGGACCCGCGTCCGCCAGTGGATGCCCAGCAAGCCGGAACAGCCGTAGGCCAGGGCATCGGCCGCGTCGCGACGCATCCGCCCCACCCAAAGCTGCGGGATAATCAACGCCGGGTCGTCCTCCAACCAAGGGATCACCCACTCGGGCCGGCCCTCGACGCGGGCAAACCCCGCTTCGACAGGGGCGAAGCCGACGTTGCGGTTGATGCAGCTCATCGGCATTTCCTTCGGCAGGATCCTATCGAACATCGCACGGTCCTGCGGCGGCCCCAGCACCCAGCCGCACGTCGCGAGAATGAAGGGCGATTTGACGTTCCTCGCCGCCGCGATGGCCGCCTTCAGGTCCGCCACGGTGGCCTGCACTTCCTCATCTTTCGGATTGCCCCAGGTCCAGCCCTCCGGCGTCCAGAACCAGTAATAATCGACCGGGTAGGCGCTCGCGATTCGATGGAACATCCCCTCATACAGTTCTCGCACCACGGCCGGATCGTTCGGGTCTTGCCCCTTGCTCTTGAGATGCTCCTTAACCATCCTGGGAATGGTCAACGGGGTCTCCGTACCGACGCACGTCTGCACGCCGAGCGAATGCGCGAATTCGAACGCCTCGCGGAGCATCTTGCCCGTCTTGTTGAAGACCGCGTTTCGTTCCTCCGGCGTGTCGGGCCAGGGCGTCGCGCCGTACATCACCTCTGGACCATAGTCGTCCCGCTCGAACAACCGGGCCGTGCCGAAGGAGAAATCGCTCGTCTTTTTGGCAACGTTTCCCCAGGCGGCGCGCAGCGTGTTCTCATAGCTCGATTGCGAGCTGAACCGGACTGTGCCGTCCGGGCTCACGTCGTCCTTGAGTCCGATCCAGACGGTGGGCTCGGGCCCGACCCC
Organism: Phycisphaerales bacterium UBA2218; assembly: GCA_002327785.1. Taxonomy (GTDB): domain Bacteria; phylum Planctomycetota; class Phycisphaerae; order Sedimentisphaerales; family Anaerobacaceae; genus PLanc-01. Next base: position 14,528 of record DCUI01000210.1, on the reverse strand, counting down.
GCCCTCGGGATAGGTGTGCAGGCCGATGAAGTTCATCCGCAGCTTGGGAAGCTGAGCGATGATCGCCTTGTAGTCATCCGTGTTCCACCAGTCCGGGCCCTCGGGGAAATCGTGGAACGGCTGGATGCCCCGCGTCTTGAACAGCGCCTCGCCCCGTTCGTCCAGATTCGGCAGCACCAGGTCGGTCTTCTCATCAGGCACGACGTCCCCGTGCAGATAGAAGCGAACCCCCAGATGCTCCGCCAGACGGTACGCTCCATAGAGCGCGCCACTCGAATCGCCGCCCGCGATCAAGAGGACCGTCTTGCCATCGCTGCTGCCCAATGAAACGGTCTTCAGCAGGTACTGCTGCGGCTGCAAGGACCGCACCGACTCCGCAAGCTGGGGTGTCCCCTTCAGAACTGCATCGACCACAGGCCGGCCCTTGCGGCCGACCACGATACTCGTGCCTGAGGGTTTCCGATCACCGCCGGCAACGATCTCGACAAGTTGCCCCGTCCGCAGGTAGAGGTAGCGTCGGATCTCTTTCGCAGCCAGATGCTCGGACAGCTCCGCCTCCGCGGATTCGACGATTGTCACCGCCGCCGCCAGACACGGGGCAACGTGGAACGAAGTGGAAAGCAAAATGATGAAAAGCCCGACGCCGAAGTATCCCGACTTCATGACAGACTCCCCTACGGATTTACAGTTTGCTGACGACGACGTACAATCACGATGCCCAAATAGTAAATCGTAAATGGCAAATAGTAAATGACAAGAACGATACTCGATTGTTACACCGACGAGCCGGCCGGGCTTGGCGTGCCGCCGTTCATCGGGGTTTGGCCGCGATACGCTGCCGGTTCGTACGAGAAAAAGCCGACCTATCTGACCATAGACGACCTCCGGCTGGTCCGTTATGTGGAATGCGTCCGCGAGGTCGTGATCGACCCGCCCAGAGGGCGAACCCATATCGAAGTGCTCAACCACACACGCGGCTACGAGGAGATTCGGCAGGTCCTGGAGAACACCGACGAGCTGGTCATCGTCGTCGGGGTCCAGACACCCGGCAAGTATCTCAGCGCCCGCCCGGGGACGCTGCACGAGGTGGAGAAGCTGCTGAGGTCATTCGATAACTCTGTAGTAGCCCAGTCGCCCTCGGCTGGGGAGTCTTGGGATTCACCCCCGGGGGCGGGGGTGCCACATGGCAATGTAGCCCAGCCGCCCCCGGCTGGGGGATCTTTGGAATTGCCCCCGGCTGGGGCTCCTCTGGCCAAACCAGGCAAGGCTACACCTTCAGCCAGGCGCTCTTTTCGCAAGGTCCTGACCGGCCCCGTCCTGACCGGGGGCACCCAGGCTCGCGGCGGGGCCAGGCCGCAGGTGGCCGACGCGGAATACTTCGACGAGCTTCGCCCGCCGGCCTTCGACACATACGATCAATTGCAGCCCCTGGCCCTCAGGGGCGCCGGGTTCATCCGGCAAATGCCACGGCTGGTGACCCGGATCGTCGAGATCGAGACCGGCCGGGGCTGCCCCCGCCAGCGAGGCTGCTCCTTCTGCACCGAGCCGATCAAGAACAAGGTCCAGTGGCGTAGGCCCGAACTCATCATCGAAGAAGTGAAGGCTCTCACGGATCTCGGGGCGAGAGCCTTTCGATTGGGCAAGCAGTCGTGCATCTACAGCTACGAGGGGGGCGATCCACAGAAACTCGAAGCGATGCTCTCCGGCTTGGCGGCCCTGGGGCCGGCGATCCTGCACATCGACAACGCCAATCCCCAGATGATCGACAAGCGGCGGACAGAACTGTTCGTCAAGTACCTCACGCCTGGAAGCACCGCGGCGATGGGGATCGAGTCCTTCGATCCGGAGGTCACCGAGGCGAACAATCTCAACTGTCCCTATGACATGGCCTTCGAGGCAATCCGCACCGTCAATCGCATCGGGGGCTTTCGCGGCGAGAATGGCTGTCACGCCCTACTGCCGGGGGTCAACATTCTGCTGGGCCTGGCCGCCGAGACACCCGAGACGCTGGACAAGAACTTCGCGGCCTTGAAGCGGATCTTCGACGAGGGGTTGCTCATTCGGCGGATCAACATCCGTCGGGTCGTGCCGTTCCCGGGCACGCCGCTCTATCAGCAGGTGGGCCGCAGGTATCTCCGCAAGAACATGCGATACTACCGCGATTGGATCGAGAAGGTCCGCCAGGAGATCGACATCCCGATGTTGCAGAGGCTCTTCCCCGTCGGGACCGTGCTGAAGGACCTGTGCAGCGAGGTCCACAACGGCACCACCACTTACATGCGTCAGATCGGCAGCTATCCGATTGTCGTGGCCGTGTGGGAGCGCTTGCCGCTGAACGAATTCTCCAACGTCCGTGTCATCGGCTACCGCCGCCGCAGCCTCCTGGCGGAACGAATCAAGTAACCTGTGAGGAAAGAATGTGGAAAACCGCGGATGGACACAGATGAACGCTGGTACTTGGTGGCCGCCGGCTGCTGAATGCTTGCCGGACAGGACGTGCGGGGCACCCTACCAGCCCTGTCCGGCATATCATGTTCGATCCCAATCGGGATGGGATACGGGTCCCGGGCGATGGGACAATATCGTACCACTTTCTGGCGTTGTAGTCGGAAAACGCAGGGTCGCGTCCTGGTTGCCGTCATTCCTGCCTGTGTCGTGTGGCACCCCCGCCCTCGGGGGTGATTCTTAAGACTACCCAACCGTGGGTGATTCCCAAGATTCCCCAGCCGGGGGCGGCTGGGCTACACCTTCGATCCACTCACGCCACAGCCACGGGTATTCATCCGCGTTCCGGCACAGGCCCTTTCGGACGGGGTTGGCACAAATGTACTCGACTTTGGCTCTCACCGCTTCGTCGGATCGCAGTACGCGGTCAAAGGACTCATCCTGCCAGACTGATCCCTTTCGCTCGAGCAGACGATTGACCGAGTGCGCGGAGGCACCCTTGATCCCGTTGGTGATCTCGGCCAGTGTGTACGGATAGCCTTGCGCATCCCACAAAGGCGTGAAAACCATGTGCACGTGGTCGGGCATCACGACAGCACCGTGAACGTGAATCTTGCTCCCGTGATCGTGCAGGCAATGATGTAATACCTGCGTGCGAACGGACTCGGGCAAGACGACATGATTCGCCGTGCAGAAAGTCAAGAAGATCGTTTTACCCTCAGCCTGCAGATGGGGAAGGTTGCGCCGGTACGCGGCCTTGCCTGGTTTGGCCAGAGGAGCCGCAGCCGAGGGTGATTCCCAAGATTCCCCAGCCGGGGGCGGCTGGGCTACAGGTTCTGGTTTTTCGGAGGGCATACGTCCCTGTCCTTTGCCGATCTCGCGATCCGGGCCTGTGTCGTGTGGCACCCCCGCCCTCGGGGGTGGTTCCCAAGATTCCCCAGCTACAGGTTCTGGTTTTTCGGAGGGCATACGTCCCTGTCCTTTGCCAGTCTCGCGATCCAGGCCTGTGTCGTGTGGCACCCCCGCCCCCGGGGGTGATTCCCAAGATTCCCCAGCCGGGGGCGGCTGGGCTACATTTGGGCTGTTGTCCCCTGGACCCCCGGGCCGGTGACTGGCTCCGCTCCGCGGGCCGTCACTCGGCCAAAACTCCTAAAGACCTACTGTGGCGTTGTCCGCGCGAGGCGGGGCCCCAAGTAGCTGTAGCGGAGGTAGCGCCCGTACCCGAGCCAGCCCCTGATGCGCTCCGCGCACCGGCAGTTCCTGGCGTAGTTGCACCAACCGCCGCCCCGGAGGACGCGGAGGTCGCCCGAAGCAGGGCCAAGCGGGTCCGTCACCGGCTCGCTCGGATACCCTCCGTACCAGTCCTGACACCACTCCCACACATTGCCATGCATATCATACAGGCCCCAGGCGTTGGGCTGGAAACTCCCGACAGGAGTCGTCATCCTGCGAAACACCCCTTCCGCGCCAGCTCCGTAGGGGTACTCCCCATCGAAGTTCGCCATGCTCGAGTCCAGATCGGTCCCATAGCAGAAGGGTGTCTGCGTTCCGGCACGGCATGCGTATTCCCACTCGGCTTCCGTCAAGAGCCGATAGGTCCCTTCTGGTACCCCCTCAACCTCACACAGCTTCTTCAAGAACACCTGGCAGTCCTCCCAACTCACGGCCTCCACCGGGGCATCCAGACCGGCATTCTGGAATTCTGACGGGTTGCTCCCCATCACTGCTTCCCACTGCCCCTGCGTCACCTCGAACTTGCCGCAGTAGAACGCCCGGGTCAGCGTCACCTCATGTTGCGGACCTTCATCATCCCCTCGCCCCTCTTCACTTTCCGGGCTGCCCATCGTGAAGGTCCCTGCCGGGATCAGACGCAGAACGATCCCGGTATTGCGCGTGCGGACCTCGACAGGCAGCCCAAGTTCCCGTGCCGTCTGACGTTGCCGATCCTGCGCCTCCTCACTGCCCGGGGCAAGTCCCTCCAAAGAAGGGTACAGGGTATCCACCAGATCGTCGGGCAGCGCAGGCGCGTTCGGGTCCGCGAACGCCGTACCCGCCAACAGGAGAACCACAAACAGAGGAAATGAAACGGACGCTACATGTTTCGACGCCATGGCCTTGCCTCCTACAGAAAAGACTGTCTGCCTGCACCATCGACGGAAAAGCACACGACACGCTGCACACACATCTGTATTATACCAGCGTCCGATATCATTTTCAATATGTGGCACCCCCGCCCTCGGGGGTGATTCCTAAGACTCCCCAGTGGGAGGCGATTCCCAAGATTCCCCAGCCGGGGGCGGCTGGGCTACATTTGGGCTGTTGTCCCCTGGAGCCCCGGCCGGTGACGCGCCTCGCTGCGCGGGCCGTCACCCGGCCCAACCTCCTTGAACGTCACTACGGCGTTGTCCTCGCGAGGCGGAAGCCCAAGTTGTCGTCGCGGGCGTTGCGCCCGCCCCAGTCGCGATTCGCGCACCGGCAGTCCCTGGCGATGTCGATCCAACCGCCGCCCCGGATGACGCAGGCGACGCCCGAAGCGGGGCCAAGCGGGTCCGTGACTGACCCGCTCGGATACTCTCCGTACCAATCCTGACACCATTCCCACACATTGCCGATCATATCGTGTACGCCAAGGGCATTGGCCATCTTCCCCCCTACCGGATGCGTTCCTGCACGCTCGTGATCGTACTGCTTCTCCTCCCACTCACTCGAATCCCAAGCGCCCTCGTACTCAACGCCGCTATTGCCTCCATACCATGCTATCGGGTCCAACGCGGGACCGTTATTCCACCCAAGAACCACCAGATCACCATTGTACAGCGCCGTCTGCGTCCCCGCACGACAAGCGTATTCCCACTCGGCTTCAGTCAAGAGCCGGTATGTCCCTTCCGGTACCCCCTCAATCTGACACAGCGTCTTCAAGAACACCTGGCAGTCCTCCCAACTCACGTTCTCCACCGGCGCATCCGGCCCGGCGTTCTGGAAACACGACGGATTGCTCCCACACACCTGCTCCCACTGCCCCTGCGTCACCTCGAACTTGCCGCAGTAAAACGCCTGGGTCAGCGTCACCTGGTGTTGAGTCTCGTCGTTGGACCGGCCCGCTTCACCTGTCGGGCTGCCCATCGTGAAGGTCCCCGCCGGGATCAGACGCAGAACGATCCCGGTATTGCGCGTGCGGACCTCGACAGGCAGCCCAAGTTCCCGTGCCGTCTGACGCTGCCGATCCTGCGCCTCCGCACTGCCCGGGGCAAGTCCCTCCAAAGAAGGGTACAGGGTATCCACCAGATCGTCGGGCAGCGCAGGCGTGTTCGGGTCCGCGAACGCCATACCCGCCACCAAAAGAACCACACACAGAGCAAATGAAACGGACGCTACATGTTCCGACGCCATGGCCTTGCCTCCTACAGAAAAGACTGTCTGCCTGCACCATCGACGGAAAAGCACGCGACACGCTGCACACACATTTGTATTGTACCAACGTCCGATATCATTTTCAATGTGTGGCACCCCCGCCCTCGGGGGTGATTCTTAAGACTCCCCAGTGGGGGGCGATTCCCAAGATTCCCCAGCCGGGGGCGGCTGGGCTGCAGGTTCTGGTCTTTCCGGCGGCATCCTCTCCCGTCCTTTGCCAATCTCGCGATCCGGGGCTGTGTCGTGTGGCACCCCCGCCCTCGGGGGTGATTCCTAAGACTACCCAGCCGAGGGCGGCTGGGCTACAGGGCCGCGAAACTCTCTCAACAGGCGGATCGCGGCGTCGGTCATCCACTCGCCGCCGCCGGGGGCGATGCGCGAATTCACCGTCTCATAGCTGCCCTCGCCAAAGGCCTTGCGAGTCGGAATATAGGAGACATCGTCCTGGCACAACTCGATCACCAGCGTGGTCGGGAAGGGGCTGGCCTTCTTGATCGCCAGGCCGATATCGACGAAAACCTCGCCGGGCAGGCCGACAATCGCGACCTCGTCGCTGAGCCGGAACACCTGCACCTCCAAGGGAATGGTCGAGCCGCGAGACTGGATGTCCACAATCTTGTACGCCCGGACCTGGTCGAGAAATGAGAGCTCGGATGTGCCGATCTTGTCCATATCCTTCTTCGCCTGCTCGATCTCGCCGGGCGTGAACTTCTGGACAGGCGCTTCAACGACGGCCCGACGAACGGCAAGTCGCGGCTTGGCGATGGCTTTCGCACGTTCCATGCCGGTCATCACGGTTCGGCCGAGCGTCGTGCCGATGGTCTCGGTCTTGAGGCGGTCCTTGCTCGTCACATCGATGTGGTTGATGTCGCCGCAGGTGCCGTTGCCGAAGAGCAGCACGAAATCTTTGCCCAGCGTCTCGCGAAGGGTCTGCTCGATGTAGTAGGGGTAGTCGGCCGCATACTGCGTACCGCCGAGAGTGTCCAGGTGCAGCGCAAAATTCACGAGACCCGCAAGGGCAGTCTGGCCGTCGCGGAACAGGACCACACCAACCTCCGGATCGATCGGGCCGGCGACTCGAACGATGTCGGGATTCAGAACACCGGGGTTGAAGCGGACGGAGCCGTCCTTCATATGGAAGCGACGATTGAATGAGAGTCCTTGCTGCTGCGCCGCCGCGACTCGGGCCTCCACCGGACGCACCTTGGCGTCGGCCTCCTTGATCGCGCCGACGATCCGGGCAACGAGCAGCGACGGGTAGTCCATCTCCTCGCAGGGGTCTTTGCCATGCTTGGCGACCGCCTTCTCGTGCAGATGGTCCCGCAGGGCATCGAAATACAGCGGACCGGTGTGGCTGTGCGTGGCCGCCAGCAGGATGTTGCTCGCCGGGATGCCGATTTCCCGCTCGACCTGCTCGCAGGCCTGTTTCGAGACGTCTGCGGAGAGGCCGATCAAGTCGCAGAACACCATCGCGGCCCGCGTGTCGCCCTGCCGAAGGACCAGGGCCTTCGCATGGAGTGGATTCAGGACGCCCGTGCTCAGACGCTCATTGAAGTAGCCGCACATGCGATAGCCCACCGGCGGCGTGATATCCGCAACCGCCACCCCGGCCTGCAACGGTTCTGCCGCAACTCTCTGAGATTCCTGGCCCGTCAGCCTCTCCAGAAACTCGCGGGTCTTGCGGGCCTCGGCCAGCGTGTGGGCGAGATCGCCCGGTTCGAGGCACTCGACGACAAGAGACCCGCTCGTGAAGCCACCGGCCTTGAGCCTGGCGAAGACCGCCGGGAAATCGACCATGCCCGTCCCCGGCGTGACGTCAACGTTCTTCGGCGACTTGAAGTCCTTGACGGACATGCCCATGACTAATCCATCCACGCTGGGGGCATCGTCCACAGGATTGAGCTTGCCGTCGGAGTAGTAGAAGATGTTGCCCGGGTCGTACCAGATGCCGAAGTTCTTGTTGCCGACGAACTCGACCGTCCTTCGGCACTGTGGCCCGGTTGCGTTGAGCCCGCCGTGCGGCTTGACGCTGATTCCCATTCCTTTTTCGGCCGCATAGTCACAGCACTCGGCAATCGCTTTGTAGTATGGCTCATAAAGCTTCTGATCGCCGATGCCGCCCATGAGGAGATTCATCGTGCCGCAGGCGGCGCAGTTGTCGATGAGCCGCCTGAGGCCCTCGATGCCGGCTTCCAGCGACTTCCCGACAGGGATGTCGCCCCCGTACACAGAAGCCACCTTGAGGTTGCGCTTCCAAACCTCGTCCGCGACGTGGGCCGCCTCCTCGGGTGTCGTGGAGACGCAGATGACAAGTCCGGTCTGAGACTTTGCGGTCATCAGCCCAACGTACCGGTATCCCGCCTCGGCAATCGCATCGAGCGCAACGCGATAGTCATACTGCGCCCACGGCCTCGTATAGCAGCCGATCAGGTACGCCGGGCGTCGCACATCCTGCGCCGTGCGCATCGCGCCGTTTGCGACACAGGTTGCGAAGAATCCCGCCGCTCCCGCCCTGACCGACTGACCAATAAACTCACGCCGCGTAACATGTCGTCGCGATGTCATTCTCGTCTCCCATCTGAATCTACGACTCGCCATCGACGACTTACACTCGCATGAGGCCGGCGCCGGCGCAAATCGTAAATAGTAAATTGAAAATAGTAAATCGCCCTGCGTTTACCCTTCCCGTATTTCCCGCTTTTGTGCATCGTAGATCGTCCGTTTGCCGGTATCATACGACTGGACCGCCATCAGGCAGGCGACCGCATGTTGGTAGCCGGCGCCAATCGAGGCGTTGGGTGTCTTGCGGGACCGCAAGCACTGGAGCCAGTCAAGAAAATGGTCCGGCATCGGCACGTTCTGCACCGGGACTTTGCCGCGAATCTTGCCCAGCCGTTTGGCCCCGCCCTCGGCGCTCAGGACCGGGGCCGTCCAGGAGACCATGTCCAGGACGCCCTCGTCGCCGAGGATCTTGAAGCTGTTGGCGCCGCCGTTGCCGCAGAGGGTCGAGTAGCTCACCATGAACCCCTCCGGATAGATCCACAAAGCCTGCGAATGGTCGGGACAGGTGAAGTGGTGCTCGTCTTTGTAGGTGAACGTCCCGCCCAGACACACGCAACTGCTCGGGAACTTCGCCCCGGTGATGTAGTGCACGAGGTCGAGGAAGTGGCTGCCGTAGCCGCAGACGGGACCGTCGGAGAATTCGCGGTAGCCGTACCAGCCGGAGTAAAGAACCGGGTCAAACGGCCGGCTGGTTCGACCCCCTGCGAACTCCTTCCAGTCCACATCCTCCGGCTTGACGTCCTTGATGTACGAGTACCAATAGGGCCGCTCGTCGTTGCGGCACTGCTCGATCCGTGCCACCGTTCCCAGAATTCCGGTCTTATAGAGCTCGCGGCAGCCCGTGAAACTGGGCAGACTGCGAAGTTGCGTGCCGATCTGGACGACCGTGCCGGCCTTCTTGACCGCATCGCACGCCTGCCTGAGTCCCTCCATATCCATCGACAGCGGCTTCTCGCAATAGGCATCCTTGCCCGCCTGAGCCGCCGCCTTCAGGTGCGTCGTGTGCATGTGGTCGGGCGAGGCAATCATCACGGCGTCCACGTCCGCCAGCGCCACGACGTCACGATACGACACAAACTGCCGGGCAGGTCGGCCATACCATTCGTTGGCCCTGGCGGAAGCCATCTCCCGACGGACCCGCCAGGGGTCGCAGACCGCAGTGATCTCGACGTTCTGTTCCTTATCGAAGGGGTGGATTCCCGCCATGTGGGCGTCGATCCCCCGGCTGCCGCAGCCGATCTGCGCGATGGAAATCCGGTCGTTCGCGCCGGGGATCTTCGCATAGCTGGCCGCCGAAAACGTCAGCGCGGCGCCGGCGCCTGCGGTGGTCTTGAGAAACGTTCGACGGGAAACTGAATGGCTCATTGCGGTCCTCCTTCAGGATCGGACACAATTCGTTAATAGAGAATCCATGCTCGAACGGGCAAATTATAGCACGCCTGCAGTCCCCTGCACAATCGCCAGTTCCAGAATGGATGAGGCAGAACAACGCAGAACACCACCGTTGGTGCCTCACGAATCACCATCCGTCGTTTTGCAGGTTGTCGCGTGGCAAGACTCGGTCGAAGGTTGCGTTTATCGCATTCTGGATACCAGCGGGGAGTGACAGGTGAGGAAAGCCCGACGCTTTGCATCGGGCCCTCCCCGCCGTATATCACCGGCTCGGCGCTCGGGTCGCTCGCCAGCGTTGCCCTCTCCTCCGAGTCGGCAGCGATAGTCTACCGCGGACGACAGCGCGTGTAAAGCTCTCCGCTGGTGCCCACACACGGCAAGAGACGCTCTCATTCACTCTGCGGTAACCCCATTGACTTGACACTCTCGACAATCCATAATGCTGTCATGAGAGTCTATGGGATTGAACCTGACGGGAAGTTTCGAGAATACGTGCCAACCCCTTTCCAGATCAAACACGAAGAAGTGACACTTGAAGAGTGGTTGGAGGAGAACCCGGACGGAATACTCGAAGATGGCAAGCTACTTGTCATCGGCCGCCAGGTGAACACGAATCTTGGCACTACGATCGACCTCTTAGCCCTTGACCGTGACGGCAACGCCGTGGTAATCGAGTTGAAGCGAGACCGAACACCGCGTGACACGCTGGCACAGGCATTGGAGTACGGCTCATTCGTCGAACAACTCGGTGCAGATGAACTTGAAGGAGTCCTTCAGTCCTATATGGGCGATGAGTCGCTCGCACTTGCCGAATACCATCGGGAGTACTTCGCCCTTGCGACCGATGACGCAGTCGCTTTCAACAAGGACCAGCGGATCGTCCTTATCGGGCAGAGTATCACAAGCGAGATTCGCCAGACTGCTTCATTTCTCAGGAATAAGGGTATCCGTGTAACCTGTGTGGAGTTTTCCTTCTTCCAGTCAAACAACGGCACAAAGCTCCTGTCCCAGGAGGTCGTCGTGGGAAACGAACCCTCCAAGCCTCAGCGTATTTCTTCCGGTTCTCCGCCGGTTGTCTCCCGTGACGAGTTCATTCGAGCCTTGGACCCTAACGGCAAAACTGTCTTCGAGAAGATCCTTGAGTTCGCACAGGTCCAACGGATGCCCATCCATTGGGGAACGAGAGGCTTCTCCCTGAACATTGACATAAACGGGATTCACGTCGCTGTCTTCTTCTGCTATCCTCCCCGATCCGTGTACAAGCAGTCCATCTACACGACCCTTATGGGGCGAGGCGGGATCAGCGCGAAGACCGGAGTTCCAGAGAATGAGGTCGAGAGGCTTTGGAACAGGGCGCAGGCCACGGGACTCTTCCAACCCGCCGGGCACGAGTTGAAGTGTTCCATAGACCGGACCTTCACCGAATCGGAGATTGGCCAGCTTCTTTCCTGGTGTCAGGAAGCCGCTACCACCATCACCCAGTATGGCCTCAAGGAATAGACCGAGCGTCCTTGGCCTACCCCCCTTCTCCCCGCTGGTATCCACGAAGCGATAAACGCACCGCTCGACTGTGGCAGGAGATGGCATGCGAGACTATCACGCAGCATGCCTCGACAAGTGAATCCGATTGACCCGCCGGGGGCAAATCGGCTACAATAGTCGTAGAATTCGGGATCGCTCTTCAGCCCGGACGTACCCGCAGGAGGGACCGCGAGCGGTCGGCGAGAGTTCTTGTGAGGAAGGATGAAGAATGCGTAAGTCTGTCGGACTGGTGCTCGTCGCCTCGTTGGCCGTCGTGTTTGCCTGCTTTTCGGTCCGCTCCGCCTCCGGCGCTATCCCCCTGGTCCTCAATGAGCTGATGGCTTCCAATGGGACGGTCATCCAGGACCCGCAGGGCCAGTACGACGACTGGATCGAGATCTACAATGCGTCGGACGCTCCGGTCAACGCCGGGGGGCTGTACCTGACCGACGATCCCGAGGCCCCCGCCCAATGGCAGATACCTGTGACCAGCCAGGTCCTCACGACGATCCCGGCCCACGGGTACCTGCTGATCTGGACCGATGGCGAAACGACCGCCTCCGGGCTCCACGCCGGCTTCAGGCTGAGTGCCGACGGCAGCGGTCTGTACCTCTTCGATACCGACGGCGTCACCTTGATCGACGGCGTCGAATTCGGCGAGCAGATCCCCGACGTCTCGTATGGCCGTTACCCCAACGCTACGGGCGACTGGGATTTCCTGATCCTGCCCACGCCCGGAACGGCAAACGCCCAGGCGGCCCTGGGGGTGGTGTCGGTTCTCAGGTTCAGCCACGAGCGAGGTTTCTATGAGACGGCGTTCGAGGTTGTCCTGTCATGCGACACGCCGGAGGCCGCGGTCTACTACACCACCGACGGCACCGAACCCTATCTCCAGACCGGGCGCGTGCCGACCGGGACCCTCTACACCAAGCCCATCCGAATCACCAAGACGACCTGCCTGCGGGCCATCGCAGTGAAGCAGGATTGGGTGCCCAGCCGGGCCCAGACCCATACCTACATCTTCCTCGCCGACGTCGCCACGCAATCGGCCCAGCCCCCTGGCTTTCCGACGAGCTGGAGCGGGCGGGCCGCGGATTATCAGATGGACCCCGATATCCTCTCGAACCCACAGTACAGCGGACAACTGAACTCCGCTCTGCTGTCGCTGCCTTCGATGTCCATCGTAATGGCCACTCGCGACCTCTTCGACTCCCAGACAGGCATCTACGCCAACTCCGGCAGCCGCGGCCTCTCCTGGGAAAGGCCGGGCTCGATCGAGCTGATTTACCCCGACGGCACAGAGGGCTTCCAGGTCAACTGCGGCGTTCGAATCCAGGGCGGCTGGTTCCGAGATCCATCCGCGTGCAAGAAGCACTCGTTCCGTCTGCTGTTCAAAGGCATGTACGGGTCCACAAAGCTGCGGTATCCCCTGTTCGGCGAAGGCGCTGCTGACAAGTTCGATACGGTCGTCCTGCGGGCCGGCGCCAACGACGGCTACACCTGGAGCGGAAACGAAGCGAACGCCCAATTCACGAGGGACCAGTTCGTGCGCGACCTCCAGCTCGACACCGGGAACGCCTCCCCGCACGGCACATTCGTACACCTTTATGTGAACGGTCTGTACTGGGGACTCTACAACCCCTGCGAACGCCCGGACGGGGCCTTCTCAAGCACCTACCATGGCGGCGAGAAGGAAGACTGGGACGTGTTCCAGCACAAGAGCTTCACCTTGAACCAGGGTGACCGAACGGCCTTGAACGAGATGCTATCGATGTGCCAGCAGGCAGCATCATCCTATGAGGCCCTGCAGAAGCTCCAGGGCAAGGACCTCGACGGCACTCCCAGGCCGGATTATCCCTGTCTGCTGGATTTGCCCAACTACATCGACTACATGATCGTGAATATGTGGGCGGGCAACTGGGATTGGCCCTGGAACAACTACTGGCTGGCAAGGGACCGCACCGCCGCCGGCACGGGTTTCAAGTTCTACTGCTGGGACTCCGAGGATGTGATGCTCACGTCGCGCTCGCCGTTGAGCATGAACAAGATCACCAATCCGGATTCCAGCGACGTGGGCCGGCCGCACGCGGTGCTGAGGAACAATCCGGAGTATCGACTGCTCTTCGCGGACCGCCTGCATCGCCTGTTCTTCAACGGCGGGATTCTTACCCCCGATTCGCTGGTTCAGCGGTATGCAGACATGGCGGGGACCATCGAGCAGGCAATCATCCCCGAAGCGGCCCGTTGGGCCGACCAGCACGGCGCGAACGTTACGCCGGCGCACTGGACCTCCATGCGCGACAGAATCCTCACCAGCTATCTCCCCCAGCGCACGGGCATCGTGCTCGGCCAGTTCCGCACTGCCGGACTGTATCCGAACATCGACGCCCCGGTCTTCTACGTCAACGGCGCGCATCAGCACGGAGGACATGTCCTTTCCACGGACAGCCTCACGATGCAGGCCGGCAGCGAGATCTTCTATACTCTCGACGGCAGTGATCCTCGACTCTCACGCGAGGGAGCCTCGACGGCCGGCAGTTCGACGCTTGTCGCGGAGAATGCCGCCAAGAAGGTGCTCGTCCCGGCGGCACCCGTGAGCGACGCATGGCGAGGCGGCGGGGCCTTCGATGACACCGGCTGGATCAGTGGCGACGGGGGCGCCGGATTTGAACGCAGCACGGGCTACGAATCCCTTTTCACAATCGATCTCGTCGATTCCATGTACGCCAGGCAGACCACCTGCTATCTTCGCATCCCGTTCACGTTGGATCGCGACCCTGCTGCACTCGAGGGTCTGCAACTGAAGGTCCGCTACGACGACGGCTTCATCGCCTGGCTCAATGGCGTCGAAGTGGCCAGACGCAATTACACCGGGGAGCCTGCTTGGAACTCGGCTGCAAGCGCCCAGAACTCCGATATCGACGCCATCAATTTCGAGGACATTGATCTGCCCAACGCCCGGAACCACCTCAGGATGGGCCAGAACATCCTCGCCATCCAAGGCTTGAACCAATCCGCCACCAGTTCAGACTTCCTCATCAGCGTGATGCTCGTCACCAACGCAGGGACCTCGGGGGCAACCGGCGGCACATCGGCGGCAGCCGTCAAGTACACCGGTTCAATCACACTGGACAGAAGCGCATGCGTCAGAGCCAGGACGCTCAGCGGCACGACGTGGAGCGCCCTGAACGAGGCGG
>DCUI01000012.1 GCA_002327785.1 Phycisphaerales bacterium UBA2218 | reverse complement strand
TCTCCGCCGGCTCTCCCACCAACGCTTCGAGTCCGTCGCCACGATTTGCGGACTCGGAAGGTCGACACGGATTCCCGCAAATCAGAACCAATACCAAGACTGAAATGGCGTAAGACGTTCGCCACATTTGATGCCCCTCTTTTCCCGGCTAACCGTCAAATGACCGCCACGGAACGATTATCCGTTCCTTTGCCGTCATAGCGGGTGGTAATTCGCCTCGACGGCCACTTCTCCTTTCAGGTCGTGCAGATCGATCGTTTCTGCCGACGCGTCGAAATCGCCCCAGGGTCGGCCGTTGACCGTCACCGCCGTCAGACGGGCGCTATCGGGATGCCGCAATCGAAGCCGCAGTGGTCTCGGTGACTTCCGCTGGGGCCATTGAATCGTGGCGACGATCCGGCCCGCGTTCGCGTCCGACCGGATCTCGTAACCAACGGAGCCGAAAAACGTCGGCGCGTTCGCCACCCGGATGGCGTTGCCCTGACGCAGCCAGGCCCGAGGGGTGCCTTTCGCCAGCCACAGCGAGTCGCCGTCTTCCATCACCAGGAGACACCGCAGCCGTTCCAGGAACGCCGCCTCCTCAAAGGTCTTGTCCTTGACCGTGAAACGCGGCGACATGACCTCCCGGAATGTATAGTCCCCGGGCTCGACTTCGGAGGCATACTGATTGTAGAACGCGCGGAGAAAGCTTGGTATCTCGTCACGCCAGAGGTACAACAGCGGCGTCACCATATACGCATGCTGGTAATGCTGGCTTCCCAGGTCAAACCAGTCACGCTCGGGCAAATAGTCGTTCTTCAGCGAGTACAGGAACTGATTGTTGCAGAGAAATCGGTCCTCCAGCACGTCCAGAAAGGCATCCACCCGGTGGTCCATTGGCGACAGCAATCGCCTGTCTACAAGGGTCAGCGCTCCGAATTCAATGTCGGCCCATAGTGGACCACCATGCCCGCTGCTGTAGGGATCGACAATCTCGGCGGCCAGTCCGCGAACGAAGGGTCCGAGCGGCATGACCGGCCGCCAGGTCCCGTCCGCCAGCTTCGTGACCGGACTAGAGCTGACGGACCGGTCTACCGCCCGAAGAATGTCTTTGCGATACGCCGCTGCCTCGGCCAGCAATCGGTTCGCCCCTTGATATTCGATGTCCACCAGTGCCCGGCCACATTCCTCCAGGCCAGCCCAGTAGCTGGCGTTGACGATGTACCAACAACGAAAATCACCCGCGTCTCCGATTTGGCACGGAGGGACCAGGCCCGATACCCCTGATTCTCCTGCTCTCGTGGTCGTTTGCTCCGTCCACAGCCGGCGCTGGCGAATGATCCATTCGCACGCCGCTTGAACGTTGTCGGCCACGCTCTGGAGCCATTTCCGGTCACCGGTCAACTTGTAGTGTTCTGCTACATTCCACAGCAGCACGCCCGGCCCAACGCCGTGGGCGGTGTCAAAGGTCTTCTCAATGGTCGGACAGCCGACGTGGTCGAAGAACATGCCGGTGGGCGTAATCCGACCCTGTTCGTTAAACCAGTGCTGAATCCCCTGGCGTGCCAGATCCCGCATCCCCATGAAGTCGATCATCCGCACGATCAAGTACGACTCTTGCGCCAGAGGCGAGTAGGGGTACGCCATGATCTTATAGGTCCCGTCGTCATTCTGGGGGCAATGCCGTTTCAAATGCCACGCCCCCAGACGCCATGCCTCATTCAACGGCCGCTCGGGGACGTCGATCTCCATGGGAGGGTCATACGGACTCTGCGGATATTCGGGCAGTTGCTTGTCGCCGTGCATCGCGCGCATCGCACCCTGCCAGCTTTGTTCCGGTAGGTGGCCCACCCACCGGCGAATAGTCTCTCGTCCGTCGAGGGTCAATCGCTCGATATAGTCCTTTGCCCGCTCGCCACTGCCGTAGCGCGTAATGAAAAAGCCATAGTCCGGGACATAGATAGCTGGATTCGCCCGCAGGTCCGATGGCAAGAATGAAAACGATCCGCGGTTTGTCTCGACCGTCACGACGGTGCGGTCCACCGGTAGCCGGTACAGAGGATTATCCCAGAGCACAAGCTCATCAAGGCGAATGATCCTGCCACTTTCGGTGGTGAGCGTCGGATCGGCCCAGTTGCCGTAACTGCCCCAAAGAAGATTGCCACCGTCATTGGTCACCAAATCAATCGCTCTGGCTCCGTGAACGGCAAGGTCCACCACTACAGGTTCGTCCTCTGCCTCCAACACCTGGGAACGGAAGCGCTCCCTTCCGCCAACCTCGACGATAAATCGCGTATGGCTGATCCCCCAAGCCCGCTTAGAATCCGTGTTGTTCACACCCACGCGACATGTAAACTGCCCAATCGGTTCGTCGCAGTGCACGCGGATCCGGCTGTTGGGGGTGGTGCCCAGTCCATGTTCATAGCTGTGCGAACCGATGGTCATCTGACTACCGTCGGCCGCTTTGTTCACTTGCAGCGGACGCTGGCCCGGTTCCACCAACTCGATGTAGGATCCTGGTATGCGAGCCCTGCTCAGATCATCCGCCCCGTAGAGGACTTCCGCCGTAATGCTTCCTCGCCCCGCAGCACTCCTCCACCCGCCGGA
>DCUI01000154.1 GCA_002327785.1 Phycisphaerales bacterium UBA2218 | reverse complement strand
CGCACGTACCGGTCCGGCAGCGGCATCTTGTCGGTCTCGCAGTAGGTCTGCCCGACCGGGCGCTTCACGATCGAGCCGGCTTCGTTGAGCCGGCTGAAGATCAGCTCGCTGAGCGTTTTGTTCTCGGGCGAGTGCGTGGTATAGTAGTTGTCGAAAGCCACGTGGAAGTTGGCGAAATCCGCCGTATGCTCGGTGTGAATCCGCTCAATGAGCTGCTCCGGCGTGATGCCCGCGCTGCGGGCGCTGATCATGATCGGCGTGCCGTGCGTATCATCCGCGCAAAAGTAGAAACTTCGGTTGCCGCACATCCTCTGAAAGCGGATCCAGATGTCCGTCTGCACGTACTCCACGAGGTGTCCGATGTGAATGGGGCCGTTCGCGTAGGGCAAAGCTGACGTGACGACAATCGTTCGGGGCATTGTTCTCCTTGTCTTTCACTGTTGCGTGTCGTCGGGAGTCTCGATGTCTTCCTCGGGAGCCGCCGGTCGCTCACTCGGAGCCGGCCGGCGCTCACGACCCGGCAGCGGCAACTCACGGGCAGGCGGTGCGCCGGATCTCCCGTCGCGCCGATTCGCATTGGCCGGTCCCTCCCCCTGCTGCGGCTTGCGTCGGGCAACCGAGGCAGGCAACACCGTGATCTCCTCGACCGGGAAGGAGGCTTTATCACCGTTGGGATACTCGACGACGACGAGCTGGGTCAGGATCTGGCCATCGATGACTTTGCCCTCTCCGTTTTCCGTCTCGACCAGCACGCCCTTCTTGGGCAGGCTCTGCTTGAGTTGCGTATAGGTTTGGTCCTCGTATCGCAGGCAGCATTTCAACCGGCCGCAATACCCCGAGATCTTCGACGGGTCCAGCGTGGCCTTCTGCATCTTGGCCATCCGCATGTTCACGGGCTTGAGCAATTGAAGGAATTGGAGGCAGCAGCACTCCCGGCCGCAGCTCTCGACGTCGCCGAGCAGCTTGGCCTCGTCGCGCGACCCAATCTGGCGCATCTCGATCCGGGTCTGGTACTCCTGGGCCAGCTTGCGGACCAACTCGCGAAAGTCCACACGGCCCTCTGCCATGAAGTAGTATACGATGCGTTCGCCGCCGAAGATGTGCTCGGCGTCGATGATCTTCATCTGTAGACCCAGCTCCGCGGCGATCCGCTCGCAGCTCTCGATCTCCTCGGCTGTGATGGCCCGAAGGTGCTGTTCTTCGCTGATGTCGTCCGGCGTCGCAAAACGCACCACCTTGCCCACGGGCTCGGTGTTGAATTGGATCTCGCTGGTGACGTAGTAGCTGCAGACCTGCTCTTCGCTCAGCCGGAAGCGCCCATCCTTGTAATGGCTCAACTGGCCCACGAGATGGCCCAGCTCGAGCCCCTTGTCGGTCTTGACGACGACGCGGGCCGGCGTTCGAGGCACCTCGGTCTCACTGTGCTCAAACAACCCGAGAATATTCATGCGGCCATATCGTATCAGCAGGAACTTCCTGCTCTTAGCCGGTTTGGTCTTCACCGGTGTTTCTTCTGCCATCTGTGATGATCCTCAACTTTGTGCGGCCATTATAGCCGAACGCGACAGCCGGAACAATAGCCGCTCCAGAATTAGCCGCTCGTTGGCGTTGTCGTCGAGCCAGCGGAGCATCTCGTAGCCCTCGCGAACGCCCTCGATCGCCTGCTCGGGACCCAGGCGACCGGCCAGCGCTGCGATCTGCGGGGCCTGGTCGGCATTGACCAGCGGTCGGTCGGCCGCAACGTGATGGATTGCCACATCATACAGGGCACAGATGAGAATCTGGATCAGCGTCCTCTGCGCCCGGCGGGTCAGATCACTCTTGCTCGTCGCCTTGTCGAGATTCCCCCAGCCGACGGCGATTCCCTTGGCGGCCTCCTGGATTCGATCCACGATGCCGGGCACGCCGGCCAACTGAAGGTCGGCCAGCGACGCAACCAGGTTCTTCTTCATCCCGTAGAGGCCCACGCCGTCGCGTTCGAGCCGGGCCCACTGGCAGGCCAGACCCAGACTACCCTGGGCAAGCCGGGCAAAGAAGACGGCCTCGCGCGAGCCGAGCCCGCCTGCAGTCAACTGGTCCACGATCCGCCTGGCCTCGACCGGCCCGAATCGGACGATCTGGCATCGCGATTTGATCGTCGGCAGCAGTTGCTCCAGCCGGGTGCACAGAAGGATGATCGTGCAGTACGAAGGCGGTTCCTCCAGGACCTTGAGCAGGGCGTTCTGTGAGTTGGCGTTCAGCTTCTGGGCCTCGCTGACGACGTAGACCTTTCGTTTCGACAGCGTCGGTCGGGTCGCAACCTGGTCGATCAGGAACTCACGGATCACGTCGATAGCCAGATCCACCGGCGTCTTCTTGCCCCTGCCCTCCTTGGTGTATTCGAGCAGTTCCTTGTACACGTGGGCATAATCGGGATGTGAGCCGGTCTCCATAAGCGTGCACGACTCACACGACCCGCAGCTATCGGCGAATGGCCCCTCTGCCCCCTGGTCGATCTGCGGATTCGCGCACAGCAGCAGCCTGGCCCACTGGTGTGCGGTCTTATACTTGCCCACGCCGTCCGGGCCGGCAAAGATATAGGCATGGGCCGGGCGACCTGCGGCCAAGCCACGCTGCAGGATCCCGATCGCCCGGTCCTGGCAGAAAACCTCTCGTAGCGACATATCTCAGATCTCTGATTGGAGATTCCTGATGGTCCGATACAAAAAAGCGAAGAATACCTTACGTTATCCCTGATGGTCCGATACAAAAAAGCGAAGAATACCTTACGTTATCGCAGAAGCGCCCACGGCCGATAAAAAAATCGCCTGACCCATATAGTATATCAAGGATCGGGTAAAAAGAATTGCGAAAAAAAAGCGAGGGCCATTTCTGGCCCTCGCTGATCGGCTTTGCTGGGATGGGCGAGAATCGGTGGGAACTTCGCGGAAGAGCCGTCCCGCCTTTCAAAGCCGAATCATCAACAGCGCATCAAAATGAGGCGATCGACAACCGAGAGGGGCAATCACACGCAGAAAACTCTCCTCCGCAGTGGGATAAAATGCTGGAGAAAAGCGTCAGAAAGGAGACCTCGGCTCACGCGGATCACGTTGGCGCCAACGCGTTCGACCGCTGTGCGTTACCTCCGGTCGTCCGATGGCGACGCGGTCGGGTCGGTCAGTCCCTCAATCAACCGGCCGATCTCTGCGCGTTCCTGTGCCGTGAGGACGTTGTCCTTGCGGTCGACCTCCAGGGCCCTCTCAAGGTACTGCCTTGCCTGCACGGCGTCATCGAGCTTCACGCACAAGCGGCCCAGTTGGAGGCATGTTGCAGCCAGCCGGCGAGGATCGGAAGAAGACAGCCCAATGATCTCCTCGAAGCAGCTCTTCGCCTCGGCCAGCCGGTCGGGCATGTTGGACAGAATAGTCCCCTTCGTGTCGAGCAGGTGCACATCCGTGGGAGCTATGCGGATGCCCCGGTTCGCCAGCTCCAGCGCCTCGTCGTAGCGTTGGAACCGCTCCTGCAGGATCCAGGCAAGATCATTGAGAGCTCGCGTATCGTCCGGGTGCCGCTGGAGCCACTTCCGGTAGTTCTCCGCCGCCGCTTCGGCATCCCCAATCTGGTACAGGCCGGTAGCCAGACCCAACTGTGCCTCCGCCGAGGTCGGCCACAGGGAAACCGCATGCCGGAACAGTCTGATTCCCTCTTTCCTCAGTTCCGGCGACTCGGACGATATCAGCATAAACGCCGCATTCCGGATAATCCCCAGATCCTGCTCTTTGGCCGAAATATATGCCGGAATGATCTGTTTGATCTCGTCGAACCGTTTCATCGACGCCAGCAGAAGGAAACGGGAATGAACCACTATCTGATTGTTCGGCTCCAGTTGTTCTGCCCGTTGGACGGCTTTCTCCGCTTGAGCCATGTCGCCTGCCATACGATGCAGATCGCTCAGCGTCACGAGAGCTATGATGCTTCTGCTTCCCTCCGGGGTCTGACAATAGGCATCCAGATCGGCAATGGCGTCTCGGGGAAACTCCAGCTCAGCCAGGACGCGCGCCTTGGAGAGCACCAGGCCCTGATTTACAGGACCGCGACGAATCAATGGCTCGATCACTGTCCGAGCTTGTTCCAGGAGATTGCGATCCCTGCCGCCAAGCGCAGCCTGAGTGAACACGTCGATCGCCTCCATGTTGTTGGGATCTTGCTGGAGAACCTGTCGGGCGAGCTTGGCTGCCATGGGGGGGTAACCGAGTGCAAGTTCCACTCTGGCTCTGGCAACCAACAGGGCCGGGACATTGGGATTGAACGTCAGAGCACGAGCGGCAAGATCGCCGGCGGTCTGATACTGCCGCTCCCGCATCGCAATGCCAATCAAGGCCAGGTGCGCATTGACGGCCGTCGGCTCCCGCTGGACAGCCGCCTCCAGTTTCTCCCTGGCATTCGCCAAGGACTGTGGCGTCGGCGCCGGGTCGCCAAGTATCTGCATGGCCCTGACCATCAGCAACTCGGCGTCTTGCGGCTGTCTTGCCTCCAACTCCGTCAGGATTTCAAAGGCTCTGTCTCGATCCGGCCCCTGGGTCCGGGAGAACAACAGACGCATCAGTCGCCGCTTCAATTGCGCGTCATCGGGATACGCCCGCAGACCCTCTTCAACGGCCGCGACCCCCTGATCCAGCCTCCCGATGCTCACGTAGAAACTGCCCAGCAGGTCATATCCCGCCGCCGCGCGATCGGCGAGCGTCGTCAGCTTACGGTAATCCTGCTCGGCACGCGCAACGTCCCCCGCTTCCGCCAGATAGACGGCTCGCATCCAGTACGCTTCAAAGTCATTGCGGTCCGTCACATAGTCATCCAGGACACGCTGGGCCTCCGCCTCCTTGCCCTCCCCCCTCAGGATCGACGCCCTCACGGCCGTCAACGTGCGAGAGTCAGGGGCAATCGCCTTGGCTTCATCGAGGTATCGCATGGCCTGGGCGGCGTCTTTTGTCTCCTGGTATAGGAGTCTCGCCAGCTCCACCCGCGACGCTGCATCCTTGCTGTCGTTCGATATCTTGAGTCTGAGCTCATCGATGGCCCGCGAGAAATCGCCGGCGCCGACGGCCAGACGGACTTGCCAGCCGGCGGCAATTCGAGGGTTCTGGATCTGCCGAAGCACTTTCTCGGCATCTGCATAGCGACCCTCGCTTACAAGGAGGCCCAGCAATCGGTCTGCGATTTCGGCGGCCGATGGGTTCGCGAGGAGTCCCTGCCGGTAGATCTGCTCCGCTTGCGTCGAGTCTCCCTGCTGCGCGTACATCTGTGCCAGGAGCAGCGCCGGCGCCGGCCAGGTCGGGTCCGCATCGACGCAGTACTGAAGCAGAGTCGCGATCTCCTTCTGCTTTGCGGCCGCGTTCTCGCCGGACAGCCACAAGGACGCCTGATACAGCCGCCACCACAGCCCGTTCTCCCCCTCGGCCTGTCTCAACTCGCCGATGAGCTTTTCGCCGGTGGTGGGGTCTTCCCGGATTTCCTGGAGCCCCAGAAGCAGCAGGCGGGCCTGGATCTCCTGCGGGTCGGCGGTCAACTCCTTCAAAAGACCGATCCCCGTGGCCCGATCCCCGTACGTGAGCTCCAGAACGGCGAGCTTCGTGGATACGGACCGCCTCGCGCGACTCTCCTTGACCGCATCGAGACCCTGGCGAAGGCTGCGACGAGCGGAATCATGATCGCCCTTGACCATGTAGACATCACAGAGGGCGAGCCACGGTTCCGCCGCACCGCTCTGACGCCGGCAGGCTGCCTCGCAAACAGCCACCGCATCGTCCACTCGCCCCGCGCTGATGTAGTGACCCACGAGTTGGATCTCCGCTCGCAACGGGTTCTCACACTCTTCGATGGCCAGCTTCAACTCTCGCTCCGCCTGCTCGGGCTGACCGAGAGACGCCGCCACGATCGACTGAAAGACGCGGACCTCCACCTGGTTGGGGTACTGCTGCCGCAGGCCTGCGAGCTCCGCCGACAAGGCATTCAGCTTCATCGTATCGGCGCCTTGCGCCCGTCCGGTCGCTTCGCTGATCTCCGCCCCGACGCGCAGGAGTCTGACGCCGACATCCGTCGGGTCCAGAGACGCCGCCTCTTTCGCCAGATCGGACGCCTTCACGAAGTCGCCCGTTCTGGCGTACAGCCTCGCCAATTCCCTCACAACCTGCCGGTTGGACGGATTGAGACGACGGTACTGCTCCAGCGCATCGACGGCCCGGGCGGTCTGGCCCGTCTGGCCATAGGCCTGCGCCAGCATCCGCAGCACGGGCAGACTATTGGCATCCTCCCCCACCACGGGCCTGAGCAGATCGATGACGGCGTAGGGCCGATTCTCCGCGGCTTCCACCACGGCCTTCAGTGCGGCAAGCGCCTGTGTCGATGCCGCCTGGTCCGGCTGACCCTCCAAAAGACCGGTGTATTCAGTCAGACACCGGCGTGCGTCCTGAACGCGTTCTGCGGCCACGTAGGCCTGAACCACGGCGGGCAACACCAGGACCCTGTGCCCCTTCGCCTGCTCGGTGAGCGAGGCCAGGGTCTCATCCGCGAGAGCAGCGGCCTTCGCCGCGTTCCCCTGGCGCATGGCCAGTTCCGAGCCAAGGAGGAACCGCTTCACGGTCCAATCGTCGATGTCGAGGAACTGCTCTTTCAGCATCTCCTTAGGTAGCTTGTCCGCGGCCTCCAACTCGGCCTGGGCCCGATCCAACTCGCCATGGACCATCCACTCAACCCCCAGCGAATGGCGAACGAGAGGGTCCTCCGTGCCCAGGCTGTCGGCGGCCTCAAGGTCCCTTCGGGCCAACGACAGCAAGAGCGGGCGATCCGGGTCGTTCACATCGGAAGCGGCCGCCCGCTGGCGGTAAAAGAGCGCGCGATAGACGAGCGCCTCGGCGGATGTCGGGGCATAGGCCACAGCCTTGTTGAGCCAGTCTAAGGGCGCGGCCTGCGGGCCGGGCCCCTCGTCGGCCTCCACAGAAGGCTCCTCACCGGGAGTTTCACCCTGGGCCTGGGGCTTGCGAGCAAGCTCGGCGGCCACGAGGCGGCTCATCTGAGAACAGGCCCGCACGTATTCGACGTGCTTGCCCGGCAGGGCCTCGAGCCGTTGAATGAAAGTCTCCAGCGTCTGTCGAGCCTCCGCAGACCTGTTCAACTGGATCTGTGCCTCCGCCAGCCAGAGCGGGGCCTTCAGATCGTTCGGGTCACGCTCGATTCGGGTCCTCGCGACGCCGGCGAGCTCCTCCAGGTTGCCGATGAGGGCATACAGCCTCACAAGCTGCGTCGAAGCGCCGCTTCGCGTCGGGTCGGAAACCGTGTCGTCGAGCGGGTCCAGTTCCATGATGCGACGATAGGCCGAGATGGCCCCGCCGACCGCATGGGCATCCAGCGGACGCACCGCCAGCGATGCCTCGCCGTATTTGCGAAGGATGTCGAGGTCGTCGGGATTTCGACCGAGGTACTCTCTGAAACTCTTCGCCGCGACGGCCCAATCCTGCTTCTCGAACGCCGCCTGGCCGGCCGCCAGCGCCCGTTCCGAAAGCACGCGCCTGCGGACCTGGCGGGCGACGACCAGAGACACCCCGATCGCCGCTACGACAGCGATCAGAAGGATCAGCAGCTTGACATTGACCTTTCCACCAGCACGTCGATCACACATGGCACGTTCCCTCATAGAAAGCATCCACAAGAGCCGACCTCCGTTTCACCGATGCCTCGCCGGGGATGGAGGCGACTTCTGTCCGGAGCACACAGTGCTCATCAGATGTCTCTCGTCCCCCGGAACCACCGGCAACCTGGGGGCATTCTACTGCATCCCTCCCGCGTGGACAAGGAAAGCTTGCCCATGATCAGGGAGGCAGAAATGGAAATCGGCATGGAAAAGGGGCCCACATCGCCGACGAATAGCCCCGTCCGCCCCAAGGCGGAGCTGATTCATCGTAGCATGGGCATCTTGCCCATGACCAGGGAGGCTGAAATCGAAATCGGCATGGAAAAGGGATCCACATCGCCGACGAATAGCCCCATCCGCCCCTGCCGGGAAGAGGTCTTTGGCGCCGGCAAGATACCCGTCAAGGACACGGGCAGGATGCCCGTGCTACTTGGGCAGATGCCCCCCGCGACCTTCGCAGAGCAGCCACGTCGTTCTGGGCGAGGCGAAGAATCCGGGCCGCGGACTGGAGAGCCCCCCCTATTCAATGGCCGGATGGTTCGCTTCGCTCACCATGACAAATCGCAGCGCCGCTTCAAGAGAGTCTCTAAGAAGGCGCCGCGACACAAGAGGCGAAGCCCCTCTTGTTGAGGGGCTTCGCCGAATTCACGCATTCACATCCCGACTCTCAGCGTCACCACGAACTCACACGAACTTGCGAAGCTTCGTACCGGCATAGCCCAGGCCCAGGAAGGCGAGCAGCGCCGCACCCGGAAGCGGAACCGTGTCTATACAGATTTTGAAGCCCGTGTCATCCGGGATACCCCAGTTCACGCCCGCAACGTAGAGGTTGGATCCGATATGCACACCAATCGAAGAGACGTGGCCCAGGTTCGTGACCGGCCCGTAGATCGGTTGGCCAGTGGAATCCCAACCAACGATCGCATTCGCGAAGTCGAGCTCGAGGACCAGATTGTCGCAGGGTACTGCCCAGACCCAGTCCGACTGAAAGTACTTGTCCGGCTCACCAATATCCGTCCAGCCGGTATTGATGAACAGAGAGGCCATGACGGCGGCGCCCACATCGCCTGCCTGCACAGGGCCGAACACCTCGTTGTGGAAGCTGACTGTGAAGGACTTGTACCCACTCAGGTTGTAGTACTCTGGGGGCAGGGTGTCATCGACGCCGCCATCAGAGGTAAACATACTCCAACCCACCTGACCCGAAGCCCATGTGACATTGCCTAAGTCAGGGTCGGTAAAATTGAACCCGATGAAGTTGAACTCCGCATTGTTGCGACCCGGGACATCCCAGCCGATACCTGGAACGGTAGAATCCGTATCCGTCGCCGAAAGGCGAGAGGGTTTGAAAATATCCCACGTGGCCAGATCAGCATTTGAGATCGTGAATTCGGTAGGGTCACCAGGCACCGGGATCGGACCCTCAATGGGATACGATGTCCCAGGGTAGTCTGCCAGGGCTACAGAGCCCAGCAGGCAGATCACTGACATTGCTATAATCATCCGTTTCATTGTCTCTTTCTCCATCCTGTTCTTAAGCGTTTCACTTTGTCGCTGGCTCGCTTGCGCAAGGCCAGACTCGGAAACCTGAAGCGCACCCCACCCGGCATGGGTCAGGGCGGCTCAGCAAGAACAGAGCGGAGGGGCTCGGGACGCCAGGATTGTCGGGACGAACTGCGCTTTCCGCCAGAGGGCCACGATGGCCTCCCGGCGGTACTGCAGTATCGGCATCTCGGGTCTCGTATCGGGCTGCACGAAGCAGTGCACCGAGGCAAACCCGAGGCAATCGTGCGAAATCGCATGGCTGTGGCCGACTTGGAACGGGCCGCCGTCATGGTACCACTGGGGGATCACCCCGACCGAGAACTTCTTGACGTAGGGTACTGATCGACATAGACCCAAGCCGAGGAGCGCGTATAGGCACAGCCCCAGACTGCTCTGCTCATCCGAGAGGATGCGAACCGGTTGCGCCTCGCCGGAAGGCTCGACAATGCCCCGCGCTTCACGGGGCAATCCAACCCCCATGCAGCCCAAGTCGTCCATCGCGGGACCCGGGAACAGGCCGACGGCATCCGCCGGCGGCAGGTGCGCCACCTCGAACCCGCGCGGGCTGCGGTTCTGCGGCCCCCTGCCCGGACACAGGGACCATGTCGGCATAGCCACCCGCTGCTACGCCAAGTAGGATAGCAATCACCACCACACTATTTCCGCAGCGGTACACGAACCTCACACTCCATTTCACCGCGTCTGCCCCCACCGGGCGGACGCCCATTTCACCGCCACAGTATCGTTCACAAGAAGTCAAAGCCGCCTTAGCAGCTTCAAGAACCACCTTTCATGCGTCCGGCAACAACCAGGCGAATCCACACCCCAACCGATTGTATCCCTATTCGCGAACGCCCGAGCGTTCCCTGCGGTGTCGTAACAGCGCCGCGGCGGTGCTCATCCCCACAACCCCGAGCACGACCGATACGGGCTCCGGAACAGCATTCACCAGAATCGCACCGCTGCCGCTGCCCGTGACCTCAAAGCCGATCGCACTCACTTCCTTTCGATCGAAGAGGTTTATCGCGGTAGACACACCATTGGATCCCTGGGTGTGCGGAGACGGGTTGTCCGCGATGTTCCAGGGAACCGCATCGTCGAAATCCAGCGTGATCACAAAAGCCTCCCCCGGCAGCATGGTCTGCCAGGCAGACTGCCAGAACGTATCATTCGCCGGCGTATTGGTCGGCGTGCCACTAGGGCCCGTGTAACCTGTGTTCATGAAGACGCTGACCGACACGGTGGTCGTCCCGACGTTCTCGACCCAAAGCGAATAGCCGTCGAAGTTGCTGAAATCGCCGTTGCAATGGCTTGGAAGGATCTGACCATAGAGCGTTTGTACCGACCAGTCGTCCTTGATTCCCGTTCCGCTGTCCATAAGACCGGAGTAACTGAATTGGACTCCGTGTCCGGGCACATCCGTCCTCGTCACGGTGGCAGGTCCCCACGCCTTCGCGCCGAACTCGGCGCTCAGCAGCACCTCTTCTGGAATCGTAAAAAAATCTGCTGTCGCCTGTGCCGTAAAGATACAAGCGAGCAACAGCACCGCCAACCCACACGAGAGACGCGACATCTTTCTCCTCCTCACAAAACGGACCACGCAATCATCACACCATCTTGCGGAGTTTCATGCCGGCGTATCCCAGGCCCAGGAAGCCCAGCAGAACCGCGCCCGGAAGGGGCACAACGGCAAGATTGTCAAACTCGAATGCGATTTCGCTGGTGGAGAACTTGACCTTGTCGAACACCACGCCGGTGAAGTTCACATACCGGTTGTTGGTCTCGCCCGTCCAGTCGCCCTTTGCCTCGTCCGGCGCAATGATCTGTGCTCCGGTGAAGGAAGCAAGCTCAAGGTCCCCGTCGTAGAACGTGATCGAGTTGTAGGCATCTATCGATCCCCAGTAGATACCGAGATAGCTCTGGTAAGAGCCAAAATCGACCGTCGCAGTCCCAGCATGAGTTGTTGGCGGATCCACAGGTTCAGGTACGCAGAAATACATGGCGGTGTCCGTGAGGCCCCACGGAGCCGCCTTCACGCCCTCGATGCTTCCGGATGTGACATCACCG
Source organism: Phycisphaerales bacterium UBA2218 (assembly GCA_002327785.1). Classification (GTDB taxonomy): domain Bacteria; phylum Planctomycetota; class Phycisphaerae; order Sedimentisphaerales; family Anaerobacaceae; genus PLanc-01. The sequence continues at coordinate 38,998 of DCUI01000154.1, read as the reverse complement.
CCACCGCCCTCGAATGTCCAGGTCCAACCGGGCCGCACGCCACTGAACGTGTCCACGACGGCGTCTGTACGCGACGTCGTGAGTCCACCTTCAGAATGAGGATCGCCGCCAAAAGTCCATGTAATATCCGCCATCGCGGCAACCGGCACGGCCACACACACCATCAGGATGAACATTGCCCGTTTCATACCTTCTCTCCATTGCCACTCGATTCAACGCTCCACGCACGAACACGCTTACTACTATCCCGAAGCATCCCCCTCACTGTCAAGCACAAATTCCGAAAAAATCTTGATTATTACTACTGATTCGTGCGGCCGGCGAGATTTCTGCCCTCCGGAGCCGGCCAGCCGGCCCATCAGCCCGGCAAAAGCCTACCTCAGGATGGGTGTATCCCAACCGAACTGAAGACCCTGGCTGCGGACTTGAAAAACCTCTTACTCGATGGCCCGATGGATTCGCTTCGCCCGCCACGACAAATCACAGTGCCGTCCTGGGATCATCCCCAAGGAACGCGGCTCGACAACGAGCGGCGAAGCCCCTCCTGGGGAGGGGCTTCACCGAATCCACACATTCCCATTCTGACTGCCCGTCTTGCGGGGCGATCACACAAACCGGCGAAGTTTCGTCCCGGCGTAGCCCAAGCCAAGGAAGCCCAGCAGAACCGCGCCCGGAACCGGCACGAAGTAGAGCTGGTCCTGCGCAATGCTCCCGTCCAACTTGTAGGCCTGGATGACACGGACGTTGCCTATGCCCTTGCCGTACCATTCGCCACCAACGGCCACGGCCGTATCGGCTAGCGCAACGAAGCTGTTGCTCACGCCGCCTTCGCCCTCAATGAACCAAATGGCGTTTTGGAGGGCGCCAGCGGAGGTCGCACGCCCAGCAACGCTATAATCGTAGCCGGTTAGCGTTCCCGTCGCAAACTTGGTGTAGAGGTATGCGGTCCTGGGATCAAGGTCATCACCGATGCCGGTGCCGCCCTTCCAAGCGTGCGAACCGGCGGCTGTCAAGGCCGCATTCTGCTCGCTGACGTAGAAAGTCATCGGCTGAGCGACGTATTCGTACTGTTCCATGCAAAACGTCTGGAAGGAGGTCGAGTCTCCATCCTGGGCCTTGGCCACACTGGCGTACGCTGCGTTTGACAAGTACGGTTGACTCATGTACTGGCTCAGCGTGAACTCGCCACCATTGCCACTGAAATAGTTGGTAAGACGGGTGTAGTCCATCGTCGCCGAGTCGGAGAATGCCCCATGGGGCGGATCTGCTAACACCGGCACCGCGACAAATGCACACACCACTGCAACCAAGATAATCTTTCTCATATTCTCTCTTCTCTCTTCTCTCTTCTCTCATCTGTGAACTTGGGGTCTTTTCTTCCTTGTCAGATGATACCCCCCCTGTTCAGAGGGTTCATTCCTGCGATGACTCCTCCCGTATGCGGGAGAAGGCGTTCACCGACAAGCCGGAGGAGGACCTCGGGAGGCGAGGATCGTCGGGGTGAATTGAGACTTCCGCCAGAGGGAGACTATCGCCTCCCGGCGGTATCGAGGCAAAGGAGGCTCGGGTCCGCACCGCGGCGGGACAAAACAGCAGGCCGGCGCGGAGATAAGGCAATCGGGCGGGATCACATGGCTGTGCCCAACCTGGAACGGGCCGGCGTCACAATACCACGCCGGGATCATACCGAACCTTATCTTCTTCACCCAGGGGGCCGATTTGCACAGTCCCAGGCCCACCAGGGCGTACAGGCACAGATTGAAGCTATTTTGCCTGTCCGACAGGACAAGCACCGGCTGCTCGGCTGATTGCGGCCAGTCCGCCTGTGGGCGAACATCCAGCCGAACCGGGGGAAAATCGAACGCATCGAACCCGATACCGTACAGCTCGTGGCGGGCGGGTTGAGAAGGCGGGCGGGGGACATCACAGACCGCAGACGGCGTCCCGCAACCGAAACCGGCCCCGGAAACCGGGACCATGTCGGCGCGAACGGACCCCGTAGCGGCCATCGCCGCGACCACGGCCAAGATAATCCTTCTCCACCTCATCCTGCAATCCACACAGGCAAAGACTTATGGGTTACCGATTCTCTCCATAGCCATCGCGCATTGATATACCTCATTAGACCACAACGAGTTCTGCAAGTCAAGCACTGAGGAACGAGAAAAACGAACGGAGGAGATGCCACGCGACGGGCGTTCGCCTGTAAGTTCTTTTCAGACAATCCGTTAGGAACAGGCCGGGAGCGTTTTATGCCCGTTTTCCACGAATAGGATATTTTTCGAGGCGGTCACTGGCTGCTCGCACGTCTTCGCACAACCACCCCCCCGGTCCCACCGGCGGATTTCGACGGAATCGCCACGCGGCCTGCCCGCCCCTCGTCGGAGTCCGGCACGATGAGCTTGTCCATGAGCCAGATCTCGCCGAAGATCAGTGATACGGCGATCGGCATCATCACGAGACCGGCGAAATCATGGAAGAACTTCTCCCCCAGCTCGACACTCACATGCAGCATGATCATGCCGGTCGCGGAGATACGAACGATATTGCAGATCACCGCGACCGGGATGCTCGACGCGAGCAGGACGCCCTTCTGCCATCGCGGCCGCTTGACCATGTAGGCGATGAACGCAGCGACGATAATGAACGCCGTGAGCATACGAAGGCCGCTGCAAGCCTCCGCCACCGCCATGGGCGTGTTCTCGCCAAGCACCACGACGTTCCCCTGCTGGGTCACTCGCGCCCCGAACGCCTCCAGCAAAAACACAGAGCCGGTAGTCGCCAGCCGCTGGAGAGGGCCGCCAATCATGTTGTGCACGCGACCGGGCAAAGGAAACATGAGAAACAAAAACAACAGGACCCAGAAGACACGTCGGAACACCTGCCATCCGGCCACCATGAGGACCAAGCCCGCAGCCGTCAGAACGACGGTATACCGTTCAATGGACTGAAACATGAACAGCAGCCCAAAGATCCTCGCGGCTTGAGCGCCCAGAAGCACCAGGACTCCGCCCCACCAGCAAGGCGTCAGCAAACACTCCGCAAGTCTCTTTTTGTCCCGCCAGAGGAAGACCACGATAACGAGCGGAACGAGCTGGCCCGCCGAATAATCGTCACTGCTCCGCCATCCGCGAAAGAGGCTTGCCAATTCCGACCTGTACGCCCACCCCGCGATCAAGAGCAGGGTCAGCACAGATACGCCAAGGCCCACGTGGTCATACCACAATCGACGTCCACCGGAGACAGACAAACCGGATTCACGGCGAACGCGATGGTTGACGACCTTCATCGGGTCATTCCTCCTTGTCCCCAGGACGTGATGAGTCCGCAGCCCGATCGTCTGCGATCCGTTCGAACAGCCCGGCTATCCGCGGCGCCGCCTCGACCACGAAGTCTGAAACGAGCGCGGTCGCGGACTCGGTCGTCATCGCCTCTGTCACGAGGGCGGCGATCTGGACCTGGGCCACGTAGCCGATACGCCAGAAGTTGAATCGCAGTACCGAAACGTCGTGGCAGGTACGTCCGTCCACGATGTAGTAGTACAGCACCACAATCTTCTCTGCGCCAAGCGTGCCGCGGGAAAACGTGAAGAGTCTGCACGTCAGCGGGGGGCCGTCTTTCGAAGGACATTCCAGGAGTCTGCGTCCCGCAAGAGTCCAGCCGTTTCCGGTGTAGCACACCTCCGGACGATGCGGGGCGAGATCGCGAACCTTGACGCCGCACGCAACATACAACCCCACGGACTCCAGGCCACCGGCGCGGGAATAGCCGCGATTGACGTGTGCGTCCGTATCCGTTCGGACCACGATGGCCGGGTCCAGTGGCACGTCCTGCCCCACCCAATCCCCTATCTGGAGCGGGAATCCGCTCAGCACCTCAGGGGCAATGGGTCTGGCACTCGCGGGAGCGGCCAGGCGGGCCGCCAGAGCACGATAGGTGAGGTTGGAACCGAGCATCAGAAAACCCGCCGCCAGTGCGGCTATGATCACGGGCCGCAGATTTCGGCTGGCGCCGCCCCCTATCCCTCTTGTCGGCATGTGATTCATCTCCTATCAGACCTGTCGGCGGCGGCGCAGCACAACAGGACCGTCAGTCCATTCTTCCAGGCGAATCCGACGCATCCGGCTGGGCGCCCTCGCCGTTGCCTGACTCTCCGTCGGACAAGCGCAGGTGAATATATGCCTTGATTACCGCCACGGTGAACCTGCACAACGTGGGCACGATCTTAAGACGTCGAGGCTGCATGCAGAGTCGATACACGAATTCCGTGCCGGTCTTGCGGAAGAGGGCCGGGGCCCACTTGGCGCTGCCGCTGACCACGTCAAAGGTGCCGCCCACGCCCATGACGAACGGAGCGCGGAGGCCGGCGCAATTCTTCGCCATCCAGTACTCCTGCTTGGGGGAACCCATGGCAACAAACAAGATGTCGGGTTCGACGGCATTGATGGCATCCATCATCGCTTCATCGCCGTCGAAGTACCCATCATGCCTGCCGGCAATCTTCAGGCGTGGATGCCGCTTCAGCAGGTTGTGGCAGGCATCTTCGTTTGATTCAGCGGTCGCACCGAGCAGGAAGATGCTCAAGCCTTCCTTCTCGGCCGCCGCAACCAGATGAAAGAACAACTGCACTCCCGTAATTCGCTGAATGGAACGCCCACGAAGGAGCCGGACCGCCAGGGCCACCCCGATCCCGTCGCAGATGTGCACGTCGGCAGCTTTCAAGACCTCGGCAAAAGAGGGGTCCTTCACAGCAGACCACACCTTCAGCGGATTGATGGCGACACAGCACGACTTGTCACGAGTCTTTACCCGATCAACTACGTGGGCCACGGCCTCGCGATAGAGGGTAAAACACGTGACAGGCACACCCAGAATGTCAATCTCGTGCATGGGCTTTGGTGATATGGCGGCGTTCTGGGACTGGGGGGAGACCAAGGTGAATACCCAGACGTTCTTCACATGCCTGCGTCGGTCGAATCAGTCAAGGATGAGAACCAGAGTCACGGCCCGTTCCCTTGCTCCGGCCGCGAGAGACAACGGCGCGTTCTGCGGTCCCGCAACCGAATGGAGATCATTACGACGGCGAGCAGGGTACACGGGACGAAGAACTCGACGACGCCGGATTCCCCTGTGACCGGGGATAGAGCACAGCCGCCCCCTCCCCCGCCGCTGCCTCCGGCGGGCACATCGTCCGTCCCATCGCCGTCGTCGTCACCGGCGGCGGCAACCAGCGTATAGGGCGTGAAGTGCGTCGTCTGGAATCGCAACGCCTGGGTTGTCGAAGACAAGGCCACATACTGAATGTTCGTGATCCCCTGCTGCGTCAGCGTGCCGGTCAGCGAATCGTACCAGTACGGCTGGGGTGGATTGCTGCCGTAGTCGGCGATCCAATAGGCGATCGTGATCGTGACCGGCGCGTCGAACTGCAAGCCACTGGGTCCGAACTCGTACGGCAGGACCTCCACGAACGAGCTGGGCTGCAGATCCTGAATCCTCGCGACGCTGATGGTCACATCGTAGGGACAGGCCCCCGCCGGGATCACCACGGAGACATCGCCCGCGGTGGCCGGCGAAGCCACGCCCACCGTGCCGCCGGCAGCGCTGCCGACCAGTCTCTCGTCCAGCGGCGTCGGCTCCACAAACGTGCTGGCCGCGAAGTACACTTCATTCGTGGCATTGCGATCGTCCGTCCAGACGACGTAGGGACGCCCGTTGCGATCGACACCGATGGCCGGCTCGCTCTGATTCATGCGGCTACCGCCGTCGCCGACGAGGAGATTCGTTTCGCCGCCGGCCTTGATCTCGACCGCGTAGATATCCATGTCCCAACCGTCCGTGGCGTTTCTCGCGTCCTGCCAGCACACGAAGATCCGCGGGTCGCCGGCTCCGCCCGCCACGACGATGGCGGGAACCCACTGCCGGGCTCCCAAGCTGTCGTCGATGATATTGATTCCGCTCAACGGGCTTGCCGGAAGACCGTATGAAAGCCCGTAGCAAATGTCGTCGTTTCCGGCGAGGTCGCTCACCCACGCAAAGTGAAGCCCATCGCCGCTCGGCTCGGCCGCAATCACAGGGGAGGACTGGTTGCCCGTGCCGGTCACGACGGGAACATTCGACCAGGGTCCGCCGTTCGAGGCGGCCCCGTAGACATCCGCCGACCCGTTCCTATAGTCGGTCCAGACAATGTAGACCGTGTTGGAGGCATTCACGGCGATCCGGGGAGCGATCTGATTCTGTGCGTTCGACGTGACGGCCTGGACCGTCTTGGCGGCGAAGCCGCTGCTCGAGATGGACACATAGATATCCTGGTTCCCGGAACGGTTGTCCTGCCAGGCTACGTATGCGTAGTTGGGCATCCGCGCATCGACTGTGATCGCCGGGCTGGTTTCGTCGTAGTCGGATTCCGCCACACGCACGGCCGACGACCACGTGACGCCATCGGCCGACGTGCTCGCGTAGACGTCCCAGTTGCCGCGTCTGTTGTCCTGCCAGACGACGTAGAGCCTGCCGTCCGTGCCGAGCGCAACGTCCGGATTGCACTGATCGGCCGCATCGGTCGTCACCCGGACGGGCATGCCAAACTGCTCCATGCCGCTGGTCCATCGCGACACGTAGATGTCCCGCGCCCCGCTGTCGCCGGCATGATAGACCACCCAGACGTTTCCGCTCGCGTCACGAACGGTCGCCGGCGCGCCCTTGTCCAAATCGGCCGGTCCCCAGGTGACGCAGCGGTTGGCGCCGAATGCCCGCATCTGCGTCCGGAAGGAATACGACTGCTGCGACATCGCGTTGCCTGCGAGATCCGCGGCGTTCACGACGACCGTGACCGTCGCGTCGTAATCGAAATCCTCGGTCGCCTGGTAGGCATAGGTGTAGTCGGCCTTCGCGCCCACTCGGCGGCACACACCTGAACTGCCGGTGTAGCTGGCCACGTTGCCCACGTAGACGGACTCGCCGTTGACGGCGATACGGACGGTATTCGCATCGACGCCCTCGCCCGCATCCGAGATATGGAGCTGCACAAGCGAATTGAGCGGCGCCTGGATCGCATCGGCCGCGGGAGAGGAGCCATAGAGCACGGGCGCATCCTGATCCGAACTCAGGGCGGTGAACGTCGCGGTGACGGACTTGTTACTGTCCATGAGCAGCGAGGCAGGGTTCGTGGTTCCGCTGAGGGCCCCGGACCAGCCGGCGAACTCATACCCGGCGGCCGCGACGGCCTGGAGGCTCACGGTCTCACCATAGTTGTAACTTGCCCGGTCGGGACTCTTCGCAACAGAGCCATTGACGGCGGTCGCATTCAGCGTGTATGTGTTGATGGCGAAGCCGGCCGTCACCGATTTGTTGGCGTTCATGACGATGCTCGACGGATTGGCACTCCCCGAAAGATCGCCCGACCAGCCGGCAAAATGATACCCGGTGCTCGCCACGGCCTGGAGGCTCACCGTCTCGCCATACGAGTAACTGGCCTTCTGAGGGACCGCCACAACGGCGCCATTCGTCGCCGCGACGGCCAGGGTGTACGCATTCGCGGTGAAGTTCGCCGTGACCGACCTGTCCGCGTTCATGATGACGGTCGCCGGGTTGTTCGTGCCCGAAGCATCTCCGGACCAGCCGGAGAACGTATATCCGGCATCGGCCGTTGCCTGCAAAGTCACCTCGGTGCCGTACTCATAGCTTGCCTGATTGGGGCTCCGGCTCACGGAGCCGCCGCTGGCCGTCACGCTCAGCGTATACACATTCGCAGCGAAATTCGCCGTCACGGACTTGTTCCGGTCCATGACAACAGTCGCCGGGTTCTCGCTGCCGGTCAGGTCCCCGGACCAACTCGTGAAGGCGTAGCCGGAGTTCGCAACCGCCTGCAGTGTCACAATCTCGCCAGATTCGTACGCACTCTTGTCCGGAGACTTGGTGACCGAACCATTGGCCACAGTAACACTCAGGGCATAAGTCGTTGGAGTGCCCACATATTCGTATGAGCCAATATCCGGCGCAAGACCTTGTGGAATAGGGTTTCCATCTCGATCTTCGGTCAAACCAACGTCAGCCCCTGTGTCTATGGCTGGTGAGTCAGAGGTGAGGCTAAGAAAGCCGGTTTCGGCACTAACAAGCAGAGGATCGTCCGTTTTTGAATGCGGATCGAAGTCGCATCCCTCCTCGGAGGACCCTTGCCATGTAGCCCAGGAACAGGCCCCGGCGGAGATGCCGGGCCAGTTCCGAAAGAACTGGTTTCCGGCTATCGGGTAGAAGCAGTTGTAATCACTGCTCACATTCGGCTCGCTTTCGCCGGAATTGTAGTACAGATGATAAGTTGTCGGGGACAATGAGATATTGTTCTTGAACCGGATGACAGGAGTTAAAGAGTGCAAGAACTTGAAATTGGTGCCGCAGTTATAGACGGTATTGTTGTAGACGGGAACCTCCACGCACCCCCAGCCAATGTTGATCCCATCGGTACAGCCCGAGATGACATTCCCGTATACCTGACAGCCGGTCCAGACTGCCTGACTGGCGGCCCAGAGGGCTCCGAACTTGATGCCCTCGCCGTTGGCCTCGTAGTCCGTGTGCATGTCGTGGATGTAATTCCAGCGGATAATGACATTCGTGTTCGGACCATTTTCGGCGGTTTGCATGTTGATGTTGGGGCCGGACCCGCAGTTGTAGAACTCGTTCTTCTCGATCAGGAAGTTCGAGACGCCCTGTGCCCCTATCGCGTGCGAGTCCTTGGTGCCGGAGATATCATGGATGCGACAGCCGGTGATGGTGAAATGGCTTGGGCCGTGGCCCCGGCCGTCTCTCGGCCATTCGATGGCATAGATGCCCCCCATGCCTTGATAGCAAATTTCGCATCCCGTCCAGGTCAAATGATGCGCGTAGTTGCCCCAGTATGGATAACACCCACGAATATAGCAGCCATCCCACGTGATGTACCGTGGGGCTTCTTCGGGAGTAGGGTCGTTCGACAATTCCGCCCAGCGGTAGCAATAATAGAACTTCAAATTCTTCCAGGTGATGTATTGCCTGCCATATAGATAGGGCCTATATCCCATCTGGTTGATGTAGACTCGACCTGTGGGGTCCCCTTCATCCGCCAAGTGAACGTAAAGCGTGCCGTTCTTAGTCCATTCTGTCGCATAATATGTTCCCGGTGTTAATTGGCAATCCTCCAAGGATTCCACCAGCGACATGGATGTCCAAGTATTGGATTCCGTGATATCCGCGATGACGGAACTCGATGTACTGGCCCTTAGTCCCCAACTCCACACATGATTGACATCATCGAATTCCGTCCATGAAGAAGGCGTGGCGTATCCCCAGATGGTTCCTGGGTCTTCGGGATAATCACCGCGAACTGTGACACGATGATCCTCATCCGTACCGTTCGTAGGGCTCACTTCCCAATTCCATGGGTACGCACTCCATACCCGAAGGTGCTGGCCGCAGACATAGACGGTATCTCCCGGCTGTACGGAATTCCAAGTAACGTCTTCGAAGCCGTCCCAAGCCGCATCATAGCTCGTGCCGTCCTCGGCCCCATACTCCCCCGATGCCGGCCGGACATACCACGTCGCCGCCTGGAGCGGCAGGGCTGCCACCAAGCACAGGAACAAAGACACGCTCCTCATATGAATCACCGCGCAATCCCCGAATGTCACATGAGGGCACAATCCCCGTGCTCTCAATGGGCCTATATTCAAATACGTACAGTATCCATCTAAGATAAAGAATTGGAAGAAACTACACGCAATGCAAAACAAAGCCTTGGATATGCCTTAAGAAAGTCCGATATACCCCATAAAGTCGGAAATAGGTTCCGCTGGCTCGGCCTCTCTAAAGTACCAAGAAACGATCACGCAACGCTCGGCGACTTCATCGCAAACCGTCTGATGTTTCCCTGATCTCCGCGCAGACCCGAAACATGGCTGAGAGAATGTATCAGATGGACCCCGGTCTACCGTTTCGAACACTCTTGACACGAGCGGTTAATACACCGTAGCTCTCTCCAGAGCTCTCTTGAATTCGCGGTATTCGATGCCTGATTGCCCTAACAATCGCTCGACCGGCTCTTCAGAGACGTCTCCTTCTGCCCGCAGCCTCGCCAAGGCTTCCTCTCGGTCTATCTGGCCATCGCGCACAAGACAACTCAGATTATCGTCTACGTCGTTGAATCCTAATATCGTCTTGTACATGTATGATTTGAGCATGGCGACTCCACAATCCCGCCTCCAGGTAGCCTCCCCTTCGGAATGCGGCCGCCACCCCAATTCCTGAGTAATCGTTGAGATAATGTCGCTCTCCTTCCAGTGAAAATACCTGAGGAAGGGTGTAATCTGCAGGACATCATGATTCTGAAGCCACCGTGCTCGACCTGTATAGCAGAGGAATTCTCTCACCTGCGTGGACAGACAGCCGAAATCCGCTATCCATCGAGGGTTCCTCAACACCCGATGCAGATATCCACGCAGAAGGGAATGCCGATCACCATCACGTCGGTACCTTCTCACCAATTCCTTCTTGTAGGCACCAGCTTCAAACGGAACGGTACCTACAACAACGACAGGCACCTGATTGCTTAGGGCCGTCTTATAGAGCCCCCGCCACATGCCAAGTCTGCAGCCCGTACAGAGGAGGGTAACCAGCGATGCCGAGGGTCTCCGCATCCAACTCAAAAGATGTTGTCTCAGGCATCTCTTCAGATAATCATGACGTTCAATGGCCAGCCTCACGCCCAACGTTTCCGTCGCCATCTCTATGTTCCTGAAAGTCGTGTCAGGAATCAGACCATTGTCTACAAAACACGCTAGTGTCCGAAGACGCATGCGTTTGACAAGGTAATATAACAAGAATGTGCTATCTCTTCCTCCACTGAACCCAAGCACACAGTCGTAGTCCACGTTACGATCACTCCTCGTTCTGAGAAAAGACAGTATGCGCTCACGCATGGCATCTTCTCCGAGATAGCTTCTCGCACGGTATCCAGCACATAGGCTACACGTGCCCTCATCATCAAAGGTGACGCCCGGATAATTCTCCGGCAGAATACATCGGACACAGCGCTTCATCGCTATTCCCGGGTCTGATCTATGCGTCGGTGGCATCATGAGAATTATCCTCCATTTGTACCGAGAGATACTCAGTGAGCGCATGAAATGCCCACGCCTGGGACCAGCGCATGTATGGAGTGCGATTAACAAGCCATCTGCCCTTGCGGAAACAGAAGAGTCCTTTTCCGCTGTACAGATGATTCAGCATCCAATCGAGGATTTTATCAGTCAGGGGCCGATATTGTTCGCCCTCTCCGGAGAAGAAACAGATGGCCTGGGCAGGCGCGTGGATATCGATCGGATAGACCCGGTCATGGTAGTACTTGGGCATTCCGTCCTCGAGGAAGAAATTCCTGGCGTAGAATTCCACGCCCTGACGATACGCATCCTTATGCTCCTGCGCCAGACCGGCATCGAGGATGTACCGAATCGCCTGGAGGTTGAAGCCGGTGTGAAAGGAATCGATCCATGCCTGCAAACCTGTCTCCGCATAGAACCAGGAACCGTCCGGGCGCTGGCCCCGCACAGAGTATTTCAGGCTGGCCAAGACGTTGGGCACCAGCCTCTCATCGTCGCAGTACCGCGTCAGGCGGGCCAGAATCGACGCCCCGAGCAGGTTGGCGTTATGCACAGCCTCGGTGTCGATCGGGGCATAGCTGAAGCAGAACGTATCGCCACGCGGGGTACGGTGCAGGTCATTCAGGATGAAGTCCTTGATGGGGACCGCCAGATCCAGCGCCCGCTGCAAACCCGTGTACTCGTAGCAGTCCAGCAGGGCATGGCCGATGAAGGAGGTATTCACAATCGTCGGCGTGCCCGCCGGCCGGAGAAACGTCCGCGACTGCCAATCGAAATTATAACCCCAACAACTCCCTGAATACCCTTCGCTTCTCAGCCGCTCCAGGAGATCGAGGAGGTAATCGACTCTCTCCAGATAGCGATCCTCCCTATAAAGGGCATACAGTTTGGAGTAACCCCATAAGAAAAGGCCGATCCCTTTGGGATTATGGCCCTTGCGAATCCCGAACAAGGGCCGCAAGTTCACAGGGGACCGCCTGAACAGTTGGGTCACCGCGATTCGTACCCATCTGCTCCTCGCGCCGATACGTCGAACAAACGGACTATTGAGGGCGTCATATGGATCGTATCCTGCGTAGTCCTCCGATTCGATGTGGGAGAGCATCTCCTGAATGCAATTCTCGACTCTCTCACGAAGCGTCATCAGTCAAAGCGCCATTGCCCGGCGAGTCCGGAGCGACTCCAGCACGGCGAAGGTCGCTCGAGCCACCGCGAAACTCTCGGCGACGGGGATGATCGATGCGCCACCATCCCGGATGCTTTCGATAAATGCCCTCACCATATTCGCCTGCCCCTTATTCTGGGAAAGGGACCTCTTGCGATGGGGCTTACCGGAGGAATGGATCTCCAGCTCCTTGAAATCCTTAATAATGCCCGTCCGGCCGGTCGCGTAGACCTCGATATACTCCTTGGGGAGTTCCTTCGACCCATTGGCGAAGTAACTGATACTGCCGATGGAACCGTTGGCGAATTCCAGGTTGATGCTGACCGTATCGTTCAGGCTTTCTGGGTCGGGCAACGCAACCGCATGGATGGATCTCGGGAGCGAGCCGCACAGCCACGTCAGGAAGTCGATGAAATGGCACACCTCGCCGACGATCCGGCCGCCTCCAAGCTCTCTATCCTGAATCCAGCTTTCCTTCGGGATCGCACCTGCGTTGATTCGGTAGATCATGGACTTGGGTCCAGCGCCCAACCGGCTCTTGAGCTCAAGAGCATGGGGCGCAAATCGCCGGTTGAAACCCACCATCAGACGCAGGCCTTCCGATTTGCCATACACGTCTTCGATTTCCGCGAGGTCATCGGAAGTCAGACACAGCGGCTTTTCGACGAAGACGTGCTTGCCTGCCGACAGGGCCTGCCTGACATACTGGGCATGGCTGTCATGCCGGGTGGCGATGAAAACCGTGTTGATTTCGTCGTTCTCGAAGATGTCCTTCGGGTCGGACGTGCAGAAGCCGAATCCGAACCGCTCCGCGACCCGTTTGGACGTTGTGCCCGAATTCGTCATGACCCCTACGAGCGAGACCTCGCCGTCCTGTCTCGGAAGGTTCGGCAGGAGATTGCCCTGGGCGTAGCTCCCCGCGCCGACAAACGCAATATTGACCTTCGCCTCTGGCCTTGCAGGGCGGATATCGACCTTCGCTCGGGCAAGCGGTTTGTGCACATCATACTTCAGAACGATGCCGAGGAACGGCTCGCTCCGGCTGAGGATCATATCGTATGCCTTCGGCGCCTCTTCGAGCGGCAATTCGTGCGTTGTGAGATACCCCAGATCGATCCGGCCGGAGTGGGCAAGCTCCTGGAATGCCTCCATGTTGCGGTTCTCCGTCCAGCGGACGTAGGCAGCCGGGTAATCGATCCCCTTCTCTTCATAGTCCGGATCGTACCGACCTGGGCCGTAAGAGCAGGACATCCGCAGCTCAAGTTCCTTCCGGTACCAGTGGGGGTCGCGGTCAAAGCCGGTCGGCACAGCGCCAACAACGACAATGCGACCTTTCTTGCGGACAATCTCCCCAGCGAAGTTGATCGGATCGAGGCTCGCCGTCCCCGCAGCGATAATCACGGCGTCTACCCCTAACCCACCCGTGAGGCTAAGGATATGGCTGGGGATGCCGGCGTCGCCACGAAGCCAAGCATGGTCGCAGGCGTGCTTGCGGGCAAGCTCGACGACATAGCTTTCGACGTCGATGCCAAATGTCTTAACGCCGCCGGCTCGCAGCATGAGACAAGCAAGCTGACCGAGCAGACCCAGCCCGATCACGGCGCAGCTCTCGCCAATCCTCAAATCCGCCTGGCGAACGCCCTGCAACGCGATCGCGCCAAGCGTATTGTAGCTGGCGGCCTTCAGATCCGCATCGGGCGGGAGTCTCACGCAGAGGTTCTCCGGCACGCAGACGATCTCGGCGTGACTGGCGTATCCGGCGCCCGCGCAGGCGACCCGGTCCCCAGGACGGATCCCGGCAACCTCAGAGTCCGCTTCAAGCACCTCCCCGGCACAGCTATACCCCATGGGCGAATAGGCATCGAGTTTCTTCATCACGGCCCGATACGTCTGGACCGGTCCCTGCTTCCTGAGAACATCCAGGACCTGCCTGGCCTGCTGGGGTCGTTCCTTCGCCTTGCCGATGAGACTCTTCCTGGCGGTCAGGACGGTCGAACCCTCCGTCCCGGCACTCACAACAGAGTAGTGATTGCGGACAAGCACCATACCCCGCCCCACCTGCGGCCAGGGCAGTTCCTGGATTGTCAATTCACCGGACTTGAGTTGTTGAGTAAGTTGTTCCATGGTCAGGCGGTTATTTCACATCACAGACAAGCCGCTGCTGCTTGCCTGACTTCGTCAGTGGAATGTCATCGATTTTCCGCACAACGATCTCCATCTCCCCTTGCAATTTCATCTCATGCTCCGCCACAATCCTCGCTTCGTCCACGGACGAGTATTGAGCCATCGGGATGACTCTGATGACGAGTTGTCCTACGACTGTTTGATAGTACTGATATCTGAGTACATTCCGGAAACAATCGCTGTGGATGTTCAGAGCGGTGGCCGAGATCTTCGATCCGTTCCTGCCAAACACGAATCCCTCGTACATCCGTCGGCTCACCACAGCGGAAAACCGATCCCAGGAACGGCCACACTCGCATTCGTATGATTCCCTTGTTGCATAGTCATCCGTCCGGTAACGGATGAGGGGCATGGATCGATTGAGAAATCCGGTTCCAACAATCTCACCCTGTTCCCCGACATGGCAGGATTCTCCGTCTTTATTCAAGATCTCGAGGATGCCATACCCAGGAAATGCGTGGTAACACCGCGTCTTCTCACATTCACCGCCAAGGACTGTTCGCTCGCTGTGCCCATACCAGGTGTAGACCCTGGTAGTGAATGCGTTCTCGATACGAGCCCGCTGTTCGACACTACAGTCTTCCGAACCAAGAAGAACGCCATCAACAGGCGGCAACTGGAGCGTCTTTTCATGATGAAGAACGTACGCCGCAAGAATATCAATGGCTGAGGGATAACCGTGCAGATATTGCGGCTGGTATTCGATCAGTTTCTGGATATAGAGTTCGAGGTTCCTCTCACTCATATGGAATGGAGAAAACAGCAACTCGTTGTGTATGGGATTCTCCTCCCAGAAACACGTGTCCGTAATCTCGCGAAATGCCACACCCCTGAACGTGGCCTTCCTACACGTCGGTGTGTACCCGACACGCTTCCACTGCGAGTGCATGAAAGCCATCTCGCGGGCATAGGTTGCATCGTCTTCGAGAAATGTGAGATGATCACCTGATGACCCTCCCGTACTGCTCTCATGGCAGCGCGCCCCCCAAGGCAGGCTTGCACTGAGTTCCTCGAAGTTCGCCCGGACATCTTTTTTTTCGAGCAGTGGGAACTCCCGCAAGGCGTCATACGGGGCAAAACGCATTACAGGGGCGGTGTACCGACGGTAGAACGGCACGTGCCTGACGGCATGCCACAACAGTCGCCCAAGCATACCTTCCTGATGGGATAGAACCTCTGATCGCGTCATCACCTCAGATGCCCTGCACATGCGTAGTGTCCTTCGATAGACACCGCCCGCAAGGAGCGCATACGGGAGCAGGCCAATGCATCTCTTGATCGCAAGGGGGGCACGCTCGTATCTTCTCTTCAGTGCACTGTACATAAGGGCGCAGACAACATCCTGTGAAATGAGAACACGATTTGCCCGGGGCGCCCCTTCGGCCGCCCCACATCGCATCTCATGTGAGCCCGTCACACCGCACGGGCGGACGGCCTCCTCCTGGCGTCACAACACTCCCAAAGCAGGCGCGATCCGATGCAATCGTCATCATATTCGACAATGTCCGAGGGCACACCTGCCATCTTTGCCCATACCCAGACTGGAGAGCCATGCCAATAATCCCCCAGACGAACCACTGATAAGAAGGGTACCAGCCCGGGTGTAATCCAATGCAATCCACCAGGTACATCTCGAACACCATCAGCGCACCGATGTCCAATGCAGACCTATTTCGAATCGCCCGACGACCCAATATCCACGCGATGGCGCAGATCACACATACATGACAGCACAAGCCCACGAGGCCACTCATAAAGAGCACTCGCAGAAACTCATTGTGGACGGGTCGCATCTCGCCGTCGCCCGCCAACTTGGTGATAAAGGGCAAGCTCCACCAGTCGTCCATAGAAGACTCCCATATGAACCCTCTTCCGGCGAGCATGCGGCGCGCATCGTGGGCTTCTCCAGACTGGAACGCAATCTCCTTGGAGAAGAGCTGTTGCAGTTCGTCCAATGGCCTAACGGCCAGGGACGTAGCCACCAGTACTATCCCGACGACGAGCCCCCCAAGAAGGTACCTGTATCTTCGAGTCAACAAGGGCCACGTCAAGAACCACAGGATTCCAGTCATCACGGCCGCCTTGGAGTATATAAAGTATAGCACATACGTCCATGCGGCCATATACCCGAGCAATGCATAATCAACTGTCTTCCGGGACGATCGAAAGTAACTCAAGAAGAGGATGACCGCAGCGATCGACTGAAAACCATAGAAACGGAAGCTGACCGCATCGTGATATACGCCGATTTTCCTGACAAGTCCGACAGTCTGCGACTCTCGTAAGCCAACTCCCGCCAGGTTCTGATAGAGCCCCATCGCCAAAGGAAAGAGGCCGGCAATAATAATCGCCAACAGCAGAATTCTGAGCGTTCTTGTCTCTCGACAACAGTACACAAAAAGGAAGAAACCCACGTAGCCGTTCAGGGCGCGGAGCCATACCTCCGCAAAGCTCATATAGTCCCCGTGGACAAGGAGTGCGTGCGAGCCGAACACTTGGGAGACAAGATACACCACAGCGATAAGCTGAGCCGATCTGCGCTGTCGCACGCGGAAGTCCGTCCCCAGTATACGGGGCAGCATAAGAGCCGGGACAACGAGAGAAACGATATAGAGAAGCTTGATACCCGTGCCACTGACGCCGTAATCCCACGTGGTGTCTATCACCGGCTTCGATACGAACGTGAGAACCATCCCCCACAACGGGGACAAGAGCAAGGCAATGCTCGACGCAAGAACAAGAACTGCGGCAAGTGGTATCAACATGAGGAGGGACTTCCCCACTCGGTTTTGGGGTGGTCGTTTGCTGTCAGTCTGGGATAGGGCACCGGGAGTTGCCTGACCACACGTGCCGGGCTGCCGAAGGCCAGGACCCCGGACGGAATGTCATGGACGACCAACGATCCGGCGCCGATCACCGTGTTGCTCCCAATCGTGACATTTGGCAACACAATGGTATTGACACCCAGGAACACGTTGTCACCAATAACAACGCGGCCTTCGCCAGTCGCCCCGTGCCAAATCATCTTCGCGGCTCCATCATGAGAGACGATGACACAGCCGTGTGTGATGAGGCAATCGTCTCCGATACTGATGCGGCCACGATGCACGTCGAGCTTGGCGCCCAGGCTGATCATCGTGCGGCGTCCGATATGGATACCGTATAACCGATAATAGAGGGTCTGTACGAACCTCATAACGTTCTCAACATGATGCACAAGATATCGAAGTATGATCTTCATGCTCGGGCCCCATTGCGGTGCATCGCGAATTCAAAAATGTCCGACAGTCCTTGCGATATCATCGAAATGTCGAAGTCCCGCCGCACTCGCTCGTAGTTTGTGTAGGCTATCCGGTCACGCAATGAGCGGTCCTCAAGCAATCGGCAAATACATTTTGCCAGGGACTGGCAGTCTCCCGGAGCAACGGTCAACCCGTGGATTCCGTCCCGCAGGATCTCCCTGTGCGCCCCCACGGGCGTGTACACGATGGGCTTGCCCACACACATCGCCTCGAGCAACGCCCTCGAGAATCCTTCCGAATAGGACGGAAGTACGAAGATATCGCATTCTCGCAGGTGCCGCAGCATATCAGTCCCCACGACAATACCCAGGTTATGATAATGCCCGCCTGCTGGAGTGGCCTTCACCCTGAGCTGCGATTGAAACGGATCTTCGTAGGCGATCCGTTGCCCCGTGCTCTGATCAAAGAAGACTCCTCTTTCTCCTTTCCGGAGGGTCCCAGCGAAGTAGAACTGTGCATAGGGATGCTTCTCCACGACAGGCCCCATGGCACGCAGGAGGTCACAGTATCCTTTGGCCTTCGTCATATGCCCGACAAAGAGGATCTTGCCCCGCACGAACTCGGACAGGTCGGGGTTCGCATACTTCCCTGTGTCAATCGCCTGGTACAACCGTTGGACTCTATCCGCCGGCACAAGCCCGTCGAACTGGTCTCTCAGGCAGTCCGCCTGCACAATGGCAGCAGAGACTTCTCTGCAGGCCTGCCGCACAAGCCTCTTTGCCAACGGATGAAACTGGTCGAAGTTCAGCCTGAGGTGGCTGCCGCGAAAATGGATGACGGTCTTCACGTGGAACAATCTGCAGATGCCAAGACACCAGACATCACGTCCTATCCATCCCCACTGAGTAGGGGTCACTGGATAGTAGGCCAGGGCCGGCCTGCAATGGACTATGCGATGGACCAGACGAGCGAAGAACCAGAAGACAGCAATGGCGGAGATAGGGGTAATTTTCCCTTTGTTTCTGTTCGTCTTTCGGAAGTTCGTCTTCAGGAATACGATCTGGTATCTCTCCCTCAGTTCTGAATCGAGGAAGAGCTTCATACTCATCTCCGGACCGGAATACGGAGGAGGGCAAGGGCCAATGAACAACACTGTGGGTTTAGCGCGCGGAGAGCACATGATCGAAACTATCTCTCAATATGGCCCATCCAACCCTTATGAGGTCTGAATGCAAGGTGGGCGGCATTTTGCACACCAGCCAGGTCATCGGACCACTCCGGCCTATTTGACCGGCAGAGAACCTCCCGAGGCCCGAAACACACAAGCGGATAACGTGTGACGGCCCAGGCATTCCTCAGCAATGGGACCTTCGTGAAATCGAAGCCCATGATTACCGCACATACCGTGTCCACCGCGACCGGGTTGAGCCCCGCAACGATGACTCCCGCCTCCTTTCTGTCCGATGAGGAGGGACCATCGCCCTCTCCGGCGACGATGCCATCAACCAGTGTCAAATATCGGCGCGGCCCGCGGCGCTCCCTACCCTCCCCGTCAAAATGGAACAGAACTTTGTTGAGATCGACTACGGTCCGCCAAAGCGTATCGTTTCCATACCAATTGCCCGATCGAATGACCTTGCTCGTGTCGCCAAATGCGGCCCTTCCCGACCGCACGGCCAGACGAGAAAGCAGTCCGCCGCGACCTCCCGCCAGAGTCAGGCACCGTTTGAAACCCGCAATTGCCCGGCTTTGGATCGTGCTCATGCAGTTGTTCCCGGGGAACTCGTCGCCGCCGTCGGCAGGTGTGCCAAGCGTGTGATGCGGAAGGCAGTTCCGATGGCCATTCACGCCGACCATGTTCTTCAGACTCAGCGTAACGCCTGCCTTCTTGTGCGTTTTCATCTTCGGAAGATTGATGATCACGTCCGCTTCCAACGCGGTCCGGCACAGGACGTAGGCGTGACGACCACCACTATGGTATTGAGCTGTCTCACGGATGTCATAGTCCGCACCATAGAATCGACCGTTGAGGCTGTAGTCTCGGAATTCACTCGCTTCACCGAGATCAATGGTCGTATACCCGAGCGGGTCCCCGGCAAGGGCGCGCCGCCGGTAGGTTACTCCGCCCTTCTGGAGCCAGTGCTCTCTCCGCAGATCGAGAATCGATACATCCAAACCCCTTTCGCGGAAGAACAAGGCAAGCTCCGGGAGCGAAGTGCGGCGGCAGATCTCCACAAAATCGGAATCCGTCTGCGGCCCATCTGCAATGACCACTCGGCCTTTTCCCTGAAGGGCGATGTAGACGTAGTCCAGCACGGCACGAATGATCGAGGGATGTGTGATGATCTGCTCCCACTCCATGGGGCGACTGCCGTGCCCCTCCCTGATCAGATTGGGCTTGACCAGAACACGATCGCCGGGCCCTATCAGAAAACCCAGAGGATTCCACGATGTCGTCCCATAGTTCGATTCATCCAGGCGCAGCAATCTGAAAGTCTGCCTGGTACCCTCATAGGCTGCGTTTTCCTCTGCACTCACGTCTCCAAATGGATACTCAGGATACCGCCGCGAAGGGTGATACAACAGGCGCGCGGGGTAAGACGCCGTGCCATGCCAGACTGACACAATAAACGGCTCGGTACGAAGCTGATGCATTGAGATACGTCATCCCCGCCGCATAGGCACACGGAAGAGACATGACAGGCTATACGGATAGGCAAACATCTGTCGGCATGTCACGATTGATCGAAATCCGGCCGGCACAGATGAGACCCCTGCGACTTCAGACTCGCGACTTCCTGCATATAGTCGATCAACCGGCCCACAATGAGTTCCCTTGAGAAATGCGATCTCGCATAGTGGTAGTTCGTGGCAGCCATTCGATCTCGCATCGGCGAATCAGCCAATATGGCTTTGATCGCTTCGGCAAGCCCCTCCGCGTCGCCGGGCTGAACCAGAAAACCATTCTCCCCATCCCTGACGATCTCGCCCAGTGCGCCTACTGGCGCGCACACGACAGGCTTTCCGACGGCAAGTGCTTCAAGCACTGCCATGGAAAAGCCCTCAGAATACGATGGGAGGACCAGCATATTGGATCGCTTGAGCCAGGCGATCTTCTCGGCCTCACCCAGGACTCCAAGGTAGACGTAGTGGTCCTCCATCCGCCCGCGCACGTACCGATCATAGCACACCTCCGGATCGAAAGGTTGCAGCCGAGCGCCGGTCAACTGATTATGCAATACGTTGCGTTCCGTCCTTATTTTTGTCCCGGCGAAGTAGAATCGCGCGTTTGGAAATGCCTGTATGACCTTCGGCATCGCCTCCAGCAAGTCACAATACCCCTTGCTGTACGAAAGATGACCCAGAAACAGAATCGCGTCTCTGTCACACGCGGTTACATCGTCGTTCGCGAATTTCCCGGTATCCACCATATTGTAGATCCATCGCGCGTTTCCACGCGGCAGACAGGAACTTGCGGCCTCCAGCAATCCTCTCGACTGCCACAGCACCAGGTTGCTTCTTCGGAAACCTCTGCCAATGAGGAATCGCTCCCACCTGGCCATGTCACGATAATTGAGAATGAAATGCCCAGCGCGCATGTGAACCACCACTTTGGCGCCACATCGGCGAGAAATATGTATGCACCACAAGTCTCTCCCCAACCAGCCAAGACGTGTGGCCGTAGCATAATGGTACACAACGTCAGGTCGGAAGAACACAAGGCGGACGCACAGTTGCCAGAGAAACCTCAGGAAGGCAAACATCATGACCACGTCGCAACGCCCCTTCTCGCAGTTGGACGCCCTTACATTTGTCTTGAGGAGCCGAACCTCGAACACCTCCGCAAACCTGGACTCGAGAAGCATCTGGCATGCGATTTCGGGTCCAGAATACGGGGGCGGATACGGAGCCACAAGAAGGATTCTGGTTCTACCTGTTGCTGCCATTTGCGGATTTACGGACCTCTGTCCTGCTGAGAGCCGGAGGGAAACGGCTTGCGTCCTGCCGCCTTGAGTAGCGCTTCCTCCATCTGCGAGGTCCATTTCTCAATTGACAGTCGGTTCGCCGTCTCAAATGCGGCCCGAGACATGCCGAGATATCGTTGTTCATCCAGCAGAATTGCCGCCAGTTCGTCACAGTCCGAGTCACAGTCGCCCGACAAGATTTGACCATTGTAGCCCGGGATTAGGTAGTTGATTTCGGGCCCATGGAACGTCGCTTTGATCGTAACATATGGCTTGCCGTATGCAAAGGCGTGAACAATCGATAGACCTGACAGGCCTGGTACAAAGACCAAACTCACTTCTCGCATTACCGAGGCGATCACCTGCTCGTCGGAGATTGCCCCTAACCATCTAATGTTCTGATCGACTTGCGCAGCGCCACGGACAAGATCGCGGAGCGGGCCGTCACCAATGATGGTGAGCTTCAACCGTGGGATCTTCTGTTTGATATGGGTACAGTAACGCAAGAGATCCTCGAGCCTCTTGGATTTCACGAGCCGACCGATAAAGAGAATATGCGGCTCAGGAGGGAAGTTATGCTCGGGGTCATACCACTGCCAGATTGTGGCTGTGTCCAAAGTGTTGTTGGCGTAGTCCGCCTTCTCGCTCGGTAGCAGCCGCCGAGCCAGGGCAAAGTCCCGGCTCTGGACAGTATAGAAAATTACTCGATCGTACAATGCAAAAATGGCCCGGCTGACCCAAAGGTCACGTTGTCGAATGCGCGCGTGTTCTGACTTCATAATAGGGTGATTGTAGCTCACGAGGCGAAAAGCACTCGTCAGACGGAGCAGTCTGAGGAAGGCTATGAGCAAAATGTGTTTCTTCTCCGCCGGCATGAGGACAACGGCGTAATGCGTTTCTCTGAGCATCCTCAGAATGGACCAGTATACAGCCGGCGAGAAGGCAAACCAGTTCTTGGTCACCGCGACATCAATGCAGCGAAAACTGTGCGTGTCTTCCAGGCGCCTGTGCCCCATATCACGTTGCTCCCTGCCCGCCAGGACGGTCAGACGCACATTACCACGCTCCCCCAGACGATTGAGGAATCGAGCCTTATAATGATTGAGGTTCGGAGCAATCCAGAATACATCAGGTACCATCAATTCAGTCCAAAGCCAATGCAAACACCCATTTGCTCAACCAGGGTGTCTGTCATCGACAGTCGATTTCACGTTCCCAACAGCCATCGTGCTGAAGCGTTTTGTCTTCTCCAGGCATTGACGGCGAGAAGTCGATCATGCTCAACATGTCCATGTGGAAGCATATCTCTTAGCAGAGAGTATTCCTCAGACACAAGGATTTCTCTGCGCATCTGATCCCGCCACTTCCGCCCTTCCTCCGACTGTGTACAGAAACATAGTGAATCCTGGAACCCGATCTTCGGCAGCATCCAGTATGATGGATCAAAACGATAGCCGGCAGCCAAACGCAGCAGGTACTTGGTGGTATTCGCATGTACCTTCCACTCCACAGGAGTGCTCAGGGCTAACGACACGAGATCGTTCGTCCAATAAGCTGCCGCTCGGGCGATGCCGAGATCAGACTCCAGTTCACTGAGATCGCAAAAAAACATTTCAGGGCACATTTTGATCCCCTGAAATGTGAAGAACAGCCCATGGGAATCGATGCGCCCCGGAAACTCCGTACAGAATTCATCCCAAATGCATTTGATCGCCATTTGGAACACGTGTCGTTCGTACTCACGATCATATGGCCCATCGGGACTCAGTCTTCTTTCAGCATAGGGTGGGATTCCAGAACTCCAGTTTAGAAAGTGATTTGACAGTTTTCGGAACTCCGGGCCAGGAAGCCATCGTGCTACGTACCCAGAGATACGAGCCAAGCCGATGTGGTCGAGTCGCTTGTACATCCGGATGGCTCGCAGCAGAGCAGCAGATCTAACCATACCCAGAAACAAGCGGTCGGCTCCATCTCCATCAAAGAGACATGTTACCCCGTCTCGACTCGCCACATCAGCAGCCAAACGGATTGTTGCGTTGTTGAAGCTAACAGGTTCACTACAGATGGAATTCGAGTAGTGGTAATTCTCAATGATCGGCCGCGGTGTGAGCCTTATCTTGTGCACCGCGAGGTCCAAATGACTCACCAACCGGTCCACTCGATCATGTTCGTTGTATACATCTCCATATGCTATGTTGTACGCATGTACCTGCGCTCCAAGATCTCGCAGCGCGCACGCAATATAGCCACTATCTACTCCTCCGCTCAGGAGACATCCAATTGTCTCACCATCATCATAGTGAGCACGCACTGCCCGATGAACGGTACAATCCAAATACTTGGTGGCTTCCTCGATACTTTGTGAAGCATACTCCTCGGGCCTAAACAATCCTCCAAGTCTCGCATAGGACGTCACAGCCAGTCCCTCGCGCGAGAACTCAAGGCACGAGCCGGGGGGCACTTTGCCTATACCCTCGATAAGGGTAGCATCATTAGGCGTGAAGCCAAAATTGTAGTAATGAAGGAGGGCCCTCCGCGATACGTTAAAGGTACCTTCCGGCAGCAATCGGCTAAGAGCGTTCAAGTGAGTGGAGAAATACAGTGTATCATTTCTGACTGTGTACAGCAGCCGGCGGCTGCCAAATCGGTCAGTTGCAAGGAGAAGTGTTGCATCTCCATTCCTTGAGGAGAACTGAACGAAGCGGAAGCTCCCTTCCAAATCCCTCAGCAGTGCCGGTGTGGTTAATATGTCCCGCGTGGCCTCATCCGCCAGAGCTCTCATCGAAAAACATGGCGTATACACGCGACCCACAAGCAATGCACACACATCATCCGTGGGGCAGTTCTCGACCCCAGGGACTGCTCCCGTCGCAACAATAACGCAGTGTGCGGTCTGAAACAACACGGTGTCTTCCGGGCCCACAGCCCGAGCAAAACTCTGCTTTCTCAGGCTGGCGATCCCGCTGACCGTCGCTTGAAGATGTGGAATATGAAGGCTGTACGTCATACCAGTCTCGACTGATCCAACACACGTTCCCCGTGCTATGCGCTCTCAGGGGAGCAAGGCCCCTTCAACCTGACGGGCGTATGCCATTTCTCACTGTCCGGCCATCCCAGGTCGACATTGCACTAATGACTTGTAGACTCTGTAGAACTGATCTGCCGTATGGCTGATATCAAACAACTCCGCTCGCGTCCGCCCGCGGCAACCAACGGAGTGCCTCATAGGTGCATCCGCCTGGAGCTTGATTATTAGATCACATAACTCGCCGGGATTTTTGACAACAAAGCCACTGTCGCCAAGAACTTCCACGGCACCCCCACCATCTTCAAACACAATCGACGGAATACCCAAAGACATAGCCTCCAGCAAAGCGAGGCCAAACGTCTCGCCAGGAGCGCCGGTCGGGAGAACAAACACATCCAAGGCAGCGATCAAATCTATTGCATCGGCCCGGTATCCCAAGAGCAACACTCGACTATTCAGTACATGATCGCGGACCCGGTCGTGGAGCATAGCCTCGTAGGCACTGTCACCATCACCCATAATCAGTAGCCTGGCTGCGTTCTCCCTTGGCAACATCGCAAAGGCATCTATAAGCCTGTCAATCCTCTTGATAGGGCACATCCGCGCAGCTGTCCCCACAACAAAGCAGCCGAGCAGACCCAACTCTCGGCGGACTACCTCTCTATCCTTTGTAGGAACAACCTCATGCACACTCAAGCCGTACGGAAACACTTCCACTCCCTCGTGTTCACCCTTGCAGCCAACTGCGTTCTCATACTTGGAGAGCGAACTCGCAGACGCAAACGTCACCTTGTCACAGTACCGGACCAGCAGACGACGCAGATAGGCCTTCTGCAGCCGTCCCAGACGGCCCTTTCGGAGACCGAGGGCACCGTGAAAGGTGAAGACCACCTTCTTTCTCGCGGCCTTGGCCGCCAGCAGAGCCCAAGGCGAATGCGAGTGCAGATTCACAATGTCACAGTCCCGGAAGAGCTTCCGTAGCCGAGTGAATATGCGTGGGTCGCGGCCGCTTGACAGCTCCAGGCAGTGGACTGGAACTCCTATGCCCCGATACGTAGCCATCGTAGGACCATCGGCATGAAACGCGACAGCGACCTCAATATCTCGATATCCGCTCTTCTGACACCGTAACAGGTCGATGAGCAATGTCCCTATTCCATAGGGGGCAGGCTGGTGGGCTACGTGGATCACTCGCAACATCTCACTGACTCCCTTGGTGCGCCATAATGCCAACAGACTGCAGGACCCTCAGAAAATGCTCTGTCATTGCTGCTATCGTGTGATTCGCGATGGCATAGCGTTGTGCATTGTTCGACAGTTCAGCATATTCCTGCGGCGAGCTGGCGAGATGTAGGAGTCTCTGCCTGAGGTCATTGAGATCCGTCGCTACATACCCCAGACGATTCTTGATGATCACCCGATCTGGATCAACGCCAAGGGAAAACGTAGGCACGCCTCGCAGCCACGCTTGGATGAAGGTGTTCGGAAACCCCTCCTTCACCGAAGTGTTCGTGAAGAATGTTGCCCTGTCAAAATAGCTCGTCGTTTCATCAAGAGGTAATCTGTGCTTCCACTCCAGATTGGCAGGCATGTCTCGGAAAAGACCACGAACACGCTGCTCCGAGACTCCGCCGCCAACCATGACAAAACGTAGGTTGGTGGCGAGACAACTGCGTGCAAGTTCCAGGAAGAGCTCTGGGCGCTTATTGTACCCGAGATTACCCGCCCACAGCACCATCGCATTGGCAAGCTTGTCACAAGCAGGCAGAACATTCTGGGGTCTCGGGTGGCCTGAGATTATGCGCTGCGAATTCACGCCGCAACTGCGTCTGAGTTCTTCCTGTTGGATGTCATTCTGTGTGAATGCCTGGTTAACGCAGCGCAGCCCCCTCTGTCGCATGATGTCGCAGATGATGGCATTGCCAGAGAACAGCAATCGTTTCGGCCAAGTCACCTCCATATGGCGATAGATCTGTCGTTGCCTCGACACGTGCATCCAGGGATCGGGTGAGGCATTGTCGGTACAAATCCAGACGAAACTCCGCCCGTACCTCCGACAGAACTTCCCGATCATCCCCGTGATGCAGGAAGACATGCGTTGAACGACGATATCCGGCATGATCGCGGTCAGAGATCGGTAGTACTTGCCCGCATCCACCCAGAGGAAGCGTCCAGACTGAGGAAGCCAATGTACATCCACCCCCAAAAGATGTTCCGTTTGTCCGCTCTTCTCAGGCACAACACTCTGGCAGATATAATGGACATCGTAACCTCGCCTCGCAAGTTCAGCGGCCAGAAACCATGCCTGTACCTCCGCACCGCCTCCACGGTTCTGCGAAATGTGATATGGCATGACGAAGGCGAATCTTGTCATGGGTATGCAAGAGTACCGTGCAAATACTGTTTGACACCCGCGGGCGTAGATTCAACGAGCTGTGAAGTCCTACGGGCAGTAACCAACGTACCGTCTATTCGTTCCGTAAACATGATTCCGCACCCAAGGTCTGCTGTCATTCATCCTTGTCGTGATCTCGAAATCATTCGCCTGCAGGAAGTCAACTATGCACTGTTTGGTGCACATTTCAGGAAGGCCATCTCTATCTGCCCTGAAATCATGACATGCAATCACAATGTTGCGAGTGATCCGTATCGCATTGGTCATTCCAATAATCGCCCGCTTCTCCGCTCCCTCAATGTTCATCTTCAGAAAATCGATTCTGCTGAGCTTTATTTCTCTGATCACAGCATCCACAGTGGTGACTCTCACCTGGATTCCCGTGTCATCCTCCACAACACGGTTCGATATGTGCCTCTTGTGGTCTTCAATGCATAAGTGCGCGCCTTCTCTTTCGGCAACCGCGCATTTGATTGGCACCACATTGTCCAGGCCGTTGTACTCACACAGCTTCCGTAAACACGTGAACGTCTCCGGATGAGCCTCTATCGATACGACCAGACCCGTGGGGCCTACTGCCCGAGCAAGCGTCAGAGTCTCGGCACCGATGCCGGCGCCGATATCGACAACGATGTCACCAGGCTTAGGGTCATAGAGGTACAGGTAGTAATCCCTGGTCACTGCGCACAACTCGGCAATGGAAGTACCGGGTTTTATTTTCCGGTGCGCAACATAACCCTCAGGCGTCCCGTGAACCCATACCTGATCAAAGAACACCCTGGTGCCAGTCTTAGCCACACGTGATGCCCACCACGAGCCGAGAAGCCCAAGAAACCACTTCCCGCCAGGCAGACGAGCCACCCAACAGATTTGTTCCCACTTGGGCATATGACCTTTTCTCCTCGTATGACCAGCCTAAGCGTTGTGTCGTCCTGTGACAACACACATGGCCCCGTGAACTCCTCAGGCGAACCGGAAACACTCTGCACAGCTTCAAAAACCGCATACAGGCCAGCCTACAATTCGGTTGATATACCCACGTTCCTGTGAGTTGAACGCCTTATTGTACCAAGATGACACCAGATAGACGAGCATGCCGACGACAACCACAGCGGACAGTGACACGAAAGTATCCACAAATTGGCGCAGGGGCCAGAGGACCAGCATCATTATGACCGCATTGGCTGCAATCGTCCCCAGTGATCGCCAGTCGATCCGCAGACCAGCATACTTCTTTGCATAATAGTAGCAGAATAGGTTCTTGAACAGCACGGCCGAACAGGTCACCAGCACAACCCCTGTGACGCCAAACCACTGAATCACCAGCAGTTCCACAACCAGGTTATAAATCGCGAATATCTTACTGTAGAGATTGATCTGCACCTGCTCGACCGCCTGCAGAACCAAGCCGGTCGGTTGTGCGAAAATGTTGATCGTGGTGAAGGCCATAAGCAGCCAAAGAATCCACTTGGCCGTCAGGTACTCCGGCTTGAAGACGATCGCGATCATCTTGTCGCCCAGCACCAACATGCCGGCTGCCAGTGGAATGACGCAGAATGCACCGATCTTCACCAACAGGTTGAACATGGCCGCCAGATGCTGCTTATTGCGGCTTTCCGCGTACTTCGTGAAGAAGGTTGGCCGGATCACATCGATCAACACAACGTGGGGCAGAACGTGAGCGAATATCCTGATAACGCGATCAGCGAAGGCGTAGAGGGCAACCGCTTCCGGTCCAAGGAATACGGTGATGATGAAGAAGTCCGTAGAGACACCAAGTATGGACCCGCCAATATCGTTGAGTGACGACAGGCCGCCATATCGGACATACCGATACAAGGGAAGGGCTGTCTCTTCACCACCAGTGTGTAGCCGGGCGAATTGGAAATAGTAGGCCAAGTATTGGAGAAGAGCCCACAGACCCCACGCGGCTACCTCAGCCCAGAGAACACCACGAATACCCAATCCCATTGTCAGGAGCACACAGACGCAACCCCCGCGAAAGATTGTGTACAGCGTGCTGGCAATCACCGAGTACTTGTGCAGGAACAGCGAGTGCAGCACGCTGGTCAGGAGGCTGGCCTCCAGCGAGAGAACGATTCCCCAAGCGAAGATCGAAAAGTATCCGACAAACCCGTCAACCTTCAGTAGACGGCCGATAGGACCATGAAACAACAGGATCATGCAGACTGTGGCAACCGAGAGAACGACGCGCAGGATCAACCCCCGAAATACCAATTGCTTGATCAGCGAGTACTCTTTCTGCTGCAGCGCCTCGGGGACGAACCGCTGACACACTGCGGGAATGCCCAGAGATCCGATCACACTGACGTAGCCGATCAACGAGTATAACACGGCGTAAATGCCATAGTCCTTGACCGTAAGGCTGCGGATGATGTAGGTGGTGACGAACGCCCCTACCGTCAAAGAGATACCCAAGCGAGCAATCATCCATACGCTGCTCTTGCGAATCGAGGAATGAAGATCCGACATTATGCCCGGCTGGCCTGCCACTTCATGGGTAAGAACCTATCCACAGATTTCACTGGAATTACTCCTTCTCACCACTGATCGCCTGCTACAGAAACCACGTCGCACTCAGCTTCGCAATCTCCCTGGCGGATCATTTTGCATTCGTGTCTCGCCGCTCGGCTCGCGTGGTTCGCGGTAACATCGACGTCTCTCGTCGCTCGTTTCTGGTATGTTGCTTCGGCTGGTCAGCCGGGATTTTCAGTATCGACGGCCAAGTCGATGTTCACGGGGGCGGGGACCTGGTCCCCGGCGCGGATTCTCTGGAGCCGCTCGAGCTGGTCGATGGCCTTGTAGAACTGTCTTTCGATGGACCCTTCGTACTTCGCATTGACGCGCAGCAACTACTTGACACGCATCGTGCCGAGCCGGTCGCGGCCCATCAGACCGGAGGGGTTCTCATCCATCAATCGGCCGAAGAGCGTCGCCCGGCGGCCGGCCGCCTCCAGGGAGCCGTTGACACAGATCGCGATTTCGAGTTGCTGGGAAATACCCGGCTCGTGGCCGTTGGCCAGTGGGATCGTCATCGTGACGATCCGCGAGAGGTCCGGCTTGCCTTCCGGCGGGCGCCAGAGTTCCTCTTCGACCCGGCCGTCCTCAAAGGTCGTCTTGACGGCGATCCAGGCGAACTCCATCTTCTTCGCCGCTTCGCAGACGGCTGTTCGCCACTGGTGTGGGTCTTGGGCCTGGCGGAACTGCAATTGGAGTTGGTCAAAGGCGATTCGTTCGTCCCTCCTGGTGCACGAGCGTTGGTACTTCTCCTGCAGACGGGCCATCGCGGCGTGCAGATGCATGAAGCCCGCCAGTCGAAACAGGAACAAGATCGCAAACAGGAGGCCCGCGAAGATGACCAGTGAGAATATGCTGTTGCCGACCAGCGACAGCAGGCCCAGGCCGGTCGCCAACAAGGTGGCCCCGTAGATGACCATGACCGCCCGCCGCTGGTCCAAGCCCATCTCAATCAGACGATGGTGGAAATGGCTCCGGTCGGCGGCGAATGGGGAACGGCGTTCCAGGAACCGCCGGGTCATGGAGCACATCGTGTCGAAGATCGGGATGCCCAGAGCCAGGGCCGGCAGGGCCAAGCCGATCAGTGCCGCCGACTTCGAGACGCACATCACACTGGCCGCGGCGATCGTGAAGCCGATGAACAGGCTACCGCAATCGCCCATGAAGACCTTGGCCGGATTGAAGTTGAAGAACAGAAAACCCGTCAAGCTGCCCAGCAGCGCCAGGGCAAAAAGAGCCATTATGATATCATTATCCCGGGCGGGGCCGGTGTGCACCGAGCTGCTGTGGATGGCGAAGACCGCAATCACGCCACAGGCGATCGCCGCCACGCCGGCGGCCAAGCCGTCCAGGCCATCGCTCATATTGACGGCGTTCGTGACTCCCACGATCCAAAGCAGGGTAACCGGAACGCCCAGCCAGCCCAAGTGGATCGTGTGCCCCCCAATCCCAATGTTGCCGATCCGCACGCCCACAAGACACAGCGCCGCGGCCCCAAGCAGCTCGACCATGAATTTGAATCGGACCGGGAGGCCCCGCAGATCATCGATCAAGCCAATCACGAAGACGGCCGTGGCGGCGCAAAGCAGCGTGATGACCTGAACCCTGACGTTCGAAAACGTATCGCCGATTCGGTTGTTGAGAAACAGCAGAGAGACGATGAGGCAGATCGAGGACCCATAGATCGCCACGCCGCCGATCCTCGGGATCGGCAGGGTGTGGACGCTGCGGATGCCTGGGCGATCCACCACGCCGATCCGCTTCGCCAGCCGAATCACGACGGGCGTGATGAACACGGCCAGATACGCCGAACCGAAGAAGACACAAATATATGTCAACATACTTCCCCTCCGTACCCGTCCCTCCCGGCCACTCCGTCCTGGGGAGCAACTCCCCGCCAGAGGGTGGAACTCCTATATCTCCTCGAACGGTCTGTGCCCGCGTCGGCATCCGCCGACGCATCTCTCACAAACGCGCCCGGATACGTGGCGTCTGCTCTGCTCACCTCAATTCCTCTCCTCCGGAATCGACTCGTCGCTCTCAGATCGAGGGCCGACGTTTGCCGGCAGTTCCTTAGGTGCAGCCCGGCCATCCGAGGCGTGATTACCATGGTAGTAGCTGTATGCGCCGGAAGCATGATGACTGTAGCGAGTGTCCCCCTTGGGCACATCGTTCACGATCGCTCCCACGACTCTGGCACTGACGGTCGACAAGGCGTCCCTCGCCCGCTGCGTGACCACCCGCGACGATTTCTGGGCCCTGAGCACGAGCAGAGTCAAGCCGCAGCGAGTCGCAAGGATCTGGGCATCGGCCACGATCCCCACGGGCGGCGAGTCGACCAGGATCCGATCGTACCGGCTCTTGAGCTGCTCGAACACGACTCGGAACGTATCGCCTCCGAGCAACTCCGATGGATTCGGGACGATCTGGCCGCTCTCCAGTACGTCCAGCCCCTGGACCTCCGTCGGCCGGATCGCCTCTTCCAGAGCAGCCGTGCCGGCCAGCACGTCAACCAGGCCCTTGCCATGCCCTTTCTTGGCGAAAACCCGGTGCTGCATGGGCTTTCGCAGGTCGGCGTCGATGATCAGCGTCTTCTGTCCCGCACGCGCCATGGCGATACCGAGATTGCTCACCAGGGTCGTCTTGCCCTCCAGCGGTCCCGGCGAAGTGACCAGGAGCGTCTTGGCTTCGTCACGAACCGTGCCAAAGAACAGGGCCGTGCGGATCGAGCGGTAGGCCTCGAACTCCCGAGTGTGGGAAGCAAGCCGCACCCTGGGCCCGCGACGGATAATGCCGCGCCTGGGAATCGTCGGCACCGCCCCCAGGATCGGAACCCCCAGGATTGCCGTAATCTCATCGGCCGAGCGCACTCTCTGGTCTCGCCAGTCCCGCACAAAAGCCAACCCTCCCCCCACCATCAATCCCAGCACGAGCCCGATTCCCATGACCCTGGCCATCTGCGAGGGCGCCTCCACCCCCGGCAAGGCCTTTTCGAGGACATGAATGCTCAACCCCTCCATTTGTGCATTATTGAGATCCAGGCTCGCGATCTTGCTCAGCAGGGTGTTGTATAGATCCTCGAGCATCTGACACTCCAACCTGCGCAACTCATAGGCGGAATCCTGCCCACTGGCCTTCTGGAGCTTGTCCAGTTCTTCCTTGCACAGGTTCTCCAATCGCAGCTCCCGCGCACTGGCGTCCTCCGAGAGGGCTTTCGCAATCGCAATCCGTTCTTGCGTAAACTTCTTGTCGGATTCCGCGATTTCCTGAACCAGTTCCTTTTCTCTGTTCTCCAACAGGGTGATCTGCGATTTCTGCACGGTCCCCTTTGCCGTGATCTCCTCAAGCTGCAGCCGTGTCTTGTAGAGAGCGTCCGCGAGGCGAGCCCGTTCCCCGTCCTGTGCACTGAATCCTTGACCCAGGATATACTGCCGGAGTCCGTTGGGGTCCGATTCAAGGCTCACAAGCCGGTCGTAATAGGATTTCTGCTGTATTGCTCGCAAACGGGCGGCCGTAAGCTCCTGCCTGAAGGTATCGAGCATTTTAGAGTTGAGACTACCCTGCGCTCCCCCCTGTGCACTACTTCTCTCTGCAAAGGTCTGCAGGGTCTGGCGTTTGCTCAGCAGTTCCTTCTTCGTATCCTCTAATTTGGTGCTGAGACTCCTGTACAAATCCGCCGTGCCGAGCCTCCTGTTCGCCTCATGCCACTTGATATAGGCCCCCACCACGGCGTTCACGATCGCTGCCGGTTCCTCCGGCTGCTCGGAACTCACGGTCACATTGATGATGTCGTCTTTGCCGACCTTGGCCGAGAGAGTGCGAAGTGCATCCTGCACACGATTGCCCACATTCAAGGCAGGAAGCAACAGGAGATTGGGGTCGGTCAAGGCCTTCTCGATGATGTCCCGGCTCAAAATGATGCTGGCTTGCTGCTGAAGGTAATTGGCCGCCGTCGTGCCCGGTTGCAGAAAGTCGATAGGGCGTTGCGCAGAAGGTTTCTCGACCAGGACTCGCGACGTGCCCGTGTATTCCTTCCCGATTGTCCGGTAATACCCGTACGCCCCCCCCAACCCCAGGATGGTTGACAGCAGGATCAACCACTTCCCCCGCCAGGCGATTTGGCCCAGGCTGTCGCCGCCGGCCGCCATGCCTACCATCGGTGCAGCGTATGGGATCATGCCATTCTGCACGCCCAGGTTGTCGTTCTGTCCATAGATGCTGTTCATAACCGCCCCCTACCGTCGAGGCACGCCGCCGTTCGCACACCCGGACATGCCAGTTCCCACCGAAACCAAGGCAGACTCCGTCCTCGTCGGTGACAGCCGATCCGCCTCGACGGTCACCCACGTCGCCGCAGCCAGCATCCTTGCAGCAGCTCGAGTCAACACAGACGGATATATAGGACTTCGCCTCGCATGCGGATTCCATGCTCCGGTCGTCGCACACCGGCAAACGGCACAGGTCTCACGCCTCAGCGAAGATACTCTCCATCTTATCATCGCGGGTGGCGAAGTAGATGCACGGACAGCACGAAGCCACGTGTTCACGACACAGATGCACATCGGAGGAAAAACACCCCTTCTGCGCGAAGTTCACCATGACCTACATCCCACCAACAACACCAGACAACCCAAGATATCCCAGAATCCAGGCTATCCGTCACTCCTGTACTATACTGTGCAGCGTGCAGTTCGGAACATCTGAAAACACCGGCGCAGCGACTCGCGTCCCCCAGGCATCGCCAAGCGAACGCGCCGAGGCTCGCCTGACCGTTCATGGCCCAAAGGCCGCGATAGAAGTCGCGTGCCCAAGGTACAGACACTACCTTCCCATGGGACTGAGCGGTTGACAAAGCCGGGCTGTCGGCCTGCCGTCTTCTCCCGAGTCATGGACGGAAACCGTCAGGCGATTGACGCGACATTCGCGTTCATGCTTTCGCTCAGCGTCCGGGACTCTCTATATATTCCTCCCGTGCACACCTCAAGCTCCCAGCCTTCACAATCTGGGAGCTCTCAAGATTCACTACCGCTTGACTACCGTCGGAAAACCGTGCAACGACAGTAGGATCACCACCCGCATTCTGGCATGACAGTGATTCGATTCCCCTATCTCACCCACCGATAAACTCGTTTGCCTGCCTTGAATCATCTGCCGCACCATGTCGCCCGAGCGCAACATGACGCAAGCAAGGTAGAACGAATGCCCACAAGCTGCCCGCCGATCCCACCGGCAGGACTTGCTCGCCATCATGGCTATTCTCCGTCCCCAGACCCACAATCCTTCACAGGAGCGCACACAATCGCACTTACTGCTCAGGAGACGCATCCAATGAATCCGATTTTACCCCCCTGCGGGGTCAAAAGCAATACGTATAATTACGTATTTTTGGTCAAATCGCAGATTCGTACCCCTCGCCGACAACGGTGCTCGGAAGAATCCGATACTGCCACTATGCGGCATTTGCACACTCCCAGGGCCACTTTTGTGGCCATAACGCCACCGTGTGGCCCGCCTGAGGGTCCATTCTCGGACCTGGTTCGAGGCAGGGTAACCTCGTCGCCGGTCGGCGGGTGGCGACATCAAGCTCGTTTGATCATCCGGTGGATGGCAAAAAAATTGAATCCGGCTGGTGTTGGGGACCTTGAAACAGCCTTTGGAGGGCAGCCAAACAGCATTCATGGTCCGTCTGAAGGTCTCCGCCGACATCCCCCTTTTCCAGCCGAGGTTGAGGCTTTTTTTCTTGCTTACATCACAACAAATGCACATCATACGGCCTCATACGGTGGCCCCAAGCTGGTCAAGGGGACCCCCTCAAACCCAAAGACCGATTGTTATGGAGGTTTGGCCATGATAGGCAAAGCAATACGACTGGAGCGAATCATCGACCGCAACTCGCAGCGGACGGTCATCATCCCCATGGACCACGGTGTCACGGTCGGCCCGATCGAGGGGCTTACCGACATGCGGGCAGCAATCAGCCACATGGTCGCCGGCGGGGCCAACGCCATCCTGATGCACAAGGGCATGGTCCGCGCGGGGCATCGTGGCTCCGGACAGGATGTCGGCCTGATCATCCACCTTTCGGCGGGGACATCCCTGAGCCCCGATCCCAACGCGAAGGAACTCGTCTGCACGGTCGAGGAGGCCATCAAGCTCGGGGCCGATGCCGTCTCGATCCACATCAACCTCGGCGCGGAGACCGATAAAGAAATGCTTCGCCAGTTCGGCCTCGTCAGCGAGCGCTGCACGGAATGGCAGATGCCCCTTGTGGCCATGATCTATACCCGCGGCTCCAAGATCAAGAATGAATACGACGTCCACAACGTCAAGCTCGCCGCCCGAGTCGGGGCCGAACTGGGAGCGGATATCGTCAAGGTGGCCTATACGGGCAGTTCCGAGACCTTCAAGGAGGTCGTCGACGGCTGTCCCATTCCGGTCGTCATCGCAGGCGGGCCCAAGATGGGCAGCGACGAGGACATCTTCAGGATGGTCGAGGGCGCCCTGGAGGCGGGGGCAGCCGGCCTTTCCGTCGGTCGCAACGCATGGCAGCACGCAAAGCCCGATAGAATGGTCCGAGCCCTGAGCAAGATGGTCCACGAGGACGCCGCCGTCCAGGACGCCATCAAGATCCTCAATAGTTGACCGCTTACACCCGGACTGAGGAGGCACAACACGGAGAACCCGTGAAACGGAGTGCAATACCACGACGATTTGGGTGCGGCCGCGAGGCGGCCCCGGATGCGTCGTCAACGGAGAGATAAGGAGAAATCCCCATGAGAGCAGGCAGTCGCCCGGTATCACATCGATCTCGTCTCGTCCTGGCTGGTGTCTTCGTACTCACCGCCCTCGTCTCAACGCAGAGTCTCCGGGCCTGCACGGCCTTTCTGCAGGAGGGGCTATTCGCGGGCAAAAACTACGATTGGCACCTCGATTACGGCCTGCTCATCGTCAATAAAAAGGGGATCGCCAAGCGGGCGCTGCTTCTCGACCCCACGGAGAAGGCTGCCGAATGGATCTCCAGGTACGGCAGCGTCACCTTCAACCAATACGGCCGCGAGATGCCCAACGGCGGAATCAACGAGGTCGGCCTGGTCGTGGAGACCCTCATGCTGCCGAGTACGCGGAATCCCGCCCCGGACGACCGCCCCGCCGTCACGGCCTGGGTCCAGTACCAGCTCGACAACAGCAGGACAGTCGGCGAGACAATCGCCAGTGACAAGGCGGTTCGGATATCGCCTGCGATGCCCATCCCGATACATTTCTTCGTCTGCGATGCCGAAGGCAGTGCGGCGGTCGTGGAGTTCCTCGACGGCAAGCTGGTCTCCCACACGGGCGAACAACTTCCTCACAAGCTCATCACCAACAACACCTGCGACAGCTCGCTTGCGTACCTCGCCCAGCACAACGGCTTCGGCGGGACCAAGCCGATCCGCAAAGGCTCGCACGATTCCCTCGACCGTTTCGTCGTCGCCGCAGATCGGCTCAAGGCGCACCGCCCGGATGACTCGAAGCAATCCCCGGTCCGATATGCCTTCGACACGCTGGCCGCTGTCCGCCAGGGAGACGCGACGAAGTGGAGCATCGTCTACGATCTCAACAAACTCGAGATTCACTACAGGACCCAACGATGCTCGGAAACCCGGACCGTTCGGCTAAGGGACCTCGACTTCGGCTCGCAGACCCCGATCCGGATGGTCAGTATCAACACGCCGCACGCGGGTGTGCTGACCCCGCATTTCACCGATTACGATGCCGATCTGAACCAGTGGCTGATCTATTACTGCGTCCGGCACACGCCCATGCTCGCCTTGATCCCGGACCCGCTCCTCGAGCTGCTCGCCCGCTACCCCGATACCACGTCCGGTACATAGTCGGCACACCCAAGGACGGCGTGCGCATTGTGAAGGTACTAAGCATGAAAACCTTGATCGTGTACTTCTCCCAATTCGGGAACACCCGAAGGCTCGCCGAAGCGATGGCGGAGGCACTGAGCCGGGCCGGCGACGCTCACGCAGTCGGCGTTGAACAACTCGCATCCTCCGACTTCGAGGGAATCGACCTGGTCGTGATGGGCAGCCCCACGCACGCCTTTTCGCTGCCGCCAGCCGTCCGGTCTGTCCTGGAGACGCTGCCCCTGGCGATTCTGGGCGGCAAATCCGTGGCCGCATTCGACACCACGGTGAAGCCCTGGCCCCTGAGACATCTGAGGGCCTCGCCCAAGCTGCTCGGCCACCTGAGCCGATTGGGAGGCAACCCCGTCGCCCGGCCGCAAACTTTCTTCGTCCAGACAAAGTACCCACAGAAGACCGGTGAGATCAACCTGCTCCTTGACGGTGAACTCGAACGGGCCCAAGAATGGGCAGGCTCGCTCGCCGAACAATCAGGAATCTGAATGAGAAACGTCGTAGCGAAGCGGAGGGAAGAAATGAGGGACCGCCTCACAGTCTTCTTTGGCGCCTTGATCGTCCTGAACTCCGGCTGTCAGGTCAGCCGGACGTTGAAACAGCCAATCCCGGCGTCGCAGCCGGTCGGCATCCAGGGCGAGCGGACTGAGCGAATCGGCCATGTCATCCGAGACACGATGCGCAAAGAAGGCATCCCGGGCGTCTCGTTCGCAGTGGTCGATGGCGCTCAGACCGTGTGGGCACAGGGCTTCGGCTGGCGAGACGTGGGCAGGCAGCTTCGCGTGGACACCGAAACCCAGTTCCAGGCGAGCTCGATACAAGGGCGGGATGTCCTCGTCACAAACGGCAAAGGCCGGCGTCCTTTAGGGACACCGGCCTTTGTAAATTCCTGGCGATCACCTACTCTCACCCCGAAGGACTACCATCGGCCGTGACGGGCTTAGCTTCTGTGTTCGGAATGGGAACAGGCGTTTCCCCGCACGTAAGGTCACCAGGAAATTCGTATATCAGCCTTTCGGCTGATCAAGTCCTCGGCAAGAGGTGACAAGCGACAAGCTCGGACCTCGGCATCAGCCTTCGGCCTCGCCGGACCGTCGTCCTGCTTATCACTCATCACCTCTCACCTGCAAGTATTCGATGCGGATGCGGTCAATGAGCACTTATGGCATCTTGACCCATGCAATCAAGGATTGATATGGTCAAGTCTTCGGGCGTTAGTACCGGTGAGCTGAACGCATTTCTGCGCTTACACCTCCGGCCTATCAACCTGGTGGTCTACCAGGGNNTTAGATGCTTTCAGCGGTTATCCTTTCCCGACGTAGCTACCCGACGATGCCCCTAGCGGAACAATCGGTTCACCAGCGGTCAGTACTTCCTAATCCTCTCGTACTAAGGAAATGGCCCCTCAAGATTCCTGCGCCCACAGCACATAGGGACCGACCTGGCTCACGCCG
>DCUI01000205.1 GCA_002327785.1 Phycisphaerales bacterium UBA2218 | reverse complement strand
CCCGAATCCGCGAAGTCGGGCTAACGGCCCAAAACGGGCCCCGGGAGCGGCGACAGCGTTTCGGTCATTTGGATTTGGTGCTTTGGATTTGTTTCGGATTTCGAGATTCGAATTTCGAAGTTCCCGGGCCGTCACCGCCCGGGCTATTCGTGTCGCAAGGCGATGATCGGGTCCACCTGGGCGGCGTGGACGGCCGGGTACAGACCGAAGAGGATGCCGATGCTCATGCTGATCAGCAGGGGCAGCAGGATGCCCTTCCAGGTGAGGATCGTGGTCATGCCGGAGAAGTGGGTGATGAGTCGTGGGATCAGGGCGCCGATTCCCAGGCCGATGAGTCCGCCGGTGGTGGAAAGCACGACCGTCTCCACGAGGAATTGATAAATGATCTGGCGCCGCTTGGCGCCGATGGCCCGGCGGATGCCGATCTCGCGGGTCCGCTCGGTGACCGAGGCCAGCATGATGTTCATAATCCCGATGCCGCCGACGAGCAGGCTGATGCCCGCGATGGAGCCCAAAACGATGCTCGACCGGCGCTTGGAGGCCTCCGCCTGGCGCAGCAGGGCCAGCGGGACGCTGACGGAGTAATCCTTCTTTTTGTGGAATTGCCCGAGCATCCGCTCGATTGCCCGGGCGGTCGATTCCACGTTCTCGATCCCGTCAACCTGCACGATCGCCTGGTGCAGCTCGACCCGCTCGAGGGCCCGCGACCCGGAGGCGGAGCGCGTGCTCACGTCGCCGAAGTACTGGCGGGCGATGGCGATGGGGACGTAGGCATCCACTTCGTCATCAGGCATCTGGAGTTCGCCCGCCTTGCCGCCCTCGCTCTTGACGATGCCCACGATCTGGAAGCAGTTGCCGCCGATTCGAATCCATTCGCCGATGCTGTGCTTCGTGGCCAGCAGTTTCCTGGCGCCGAACTCGGTCAGGACGGCGGCGGGGGCCGGGGCCCCCTGGTTCATCGAGAGAAGGACTCGCCCAGCCAGAACATCGCGACTGACGAGTTCGAACCAGTCCGGCGTGGTCCCTACGACCCGGACTTCCAGGGTTTGCTCGCCGAGCCGGGCATCCTGGCGCAACAGCTTCACGGGGGCAGTCCGCTCCACGTGCTCGAGGCTCTCGGCCATTCGCAGTTGGTCCTCATAGGTAAGGCCGTACATGCTCATGCCCGCCGAGGCGCGGTTCATGCTCGCGGACTGATCCTCCGCGGGCTTGACGGACGAGACGATGATGTTGTTGCTGCCAAGCTTGCGGATCTGCTCCAGAGCCTCCCGGCCGGCCCCCTCGCCGACGGAGAGCATGGCCACCACACTGCCGACGCCGAACACAACGCCCAGCATGGTCAGAAACGAGCGCAGCTTGTGGAGCAAAAGGTTCTCCAGGCCCGACCGGATATTCCTGGCGATCTTGACCCCATGCCACATCATTGCTGTTCCTCTGTCCCCATTTTCTCCTTGAAGAACTCGATCCTCTCTTCCATGGACATGTTCTTGAGCTTCTCCTTCTCTTCCTCGGACAGGTTCTTCATGATTTCCATCGCCTTCTGCATCTGCTTTTGCATTTGCTTCTGCTGTTCCGGGGTCAGGTTCGCCATGCCCGGCGACATCTGGCCGGGCGGCGGGAAGCCCTGGGGTGTCTGGCCCGGCGTTGCCTGGGGGACGGCGGGCGCGCTTGTAGTGACGTCGTCAGTCGTTTCTTTCCTGCTCGCAGCGACACTGCCGGACGCCGGCGCTGTCCCCGCCGGCATGCCGGCGGGGGAGCGAGAAGCGTCGAGCCGGTCGCGAATCCCCTGGTCAATCCCGTCGCGCCTCTCACCAGCGGCATTCGGCTCCGCACCGCCGGCCACCACGGTGTCAACGGAGGAGAATGTCAGCGGCGGATCGAGCACGACGGCTTCGCCTTCCTTCAGTCCGCTGACGATCCGGATCATCCGGTTGTTGTCCAGGCCGATCTCGACCTTGCGCGGCACGACCGATTTGCCCTCCTGGACGTAGACCATCGGGTCTCCCGCGGCGCGCGTCACCGCCTGCATGGGCACGTAGACCGCATCCTCATATTGCTCGACGATAATCTCCGCCCTGCACGTCATCCCGGATCGAAGGGCCGGATCGTCCGTATCCAGGTAGATTTGCGTGTTGAAGACCTTCAGATCGGGGTTCAGGAACATGCCCGTGCTGTCCGGCAGCGGGGCGACCAGACCCACCGTCCCCAGGAACCGCTTGCCGGGCAGGGTTTCGACCGTGACGATGGCGGGCTGCCCGACCCGCACCTTGGCCAGGCTCGCCTCGTGAACGCCGACCTCCGCCATGGTCGAGGCGCTCATGGGCAGGTAGATCAGCTCCTGTTTCTCGACTACCTGCTGGCCCTCCGCCAGCGGTTCCTTCATCATGCTGGCAAAGCCGCCTTTGGTGCTGGTGGCGTAGACAACCAACCCGTCGCTCGGCGCAGGGATCGTCGTCTTTGTGAGCTGATCCAGGATCTTCTGCAGTTTCTGCTGTTGGCGGGCATATTCGGCCTCCTTGGCCGTCAGATCGGCCTGGGCCTGTCTCTTGTCGGCGTCGGCCTTGCGTTTGACGCGGTCGAGGGCCGAGACTGCCTGTTGCACGTCGCTCTTGAGCTGGCGAATCTGCCGGGGGTAGGTGAAATCCTGCAGGAGCTTGAGATCGCCCTCGGCCAGATCGACCTCCAGTTGCTTTCGCTTCACGGCGATCTCGTCCGCCGTTTTTTCCGTCTCGGAGAGATATTTCTCCTGGAAGAGCTTGTTCGACCAATCAAGCGTATCCTGGGCCCTCTTCAATTCCTCCTTCGCCAGCGTGATCCTTTTATTCACCTCGTTGACGTCCTTGGGGTACTGGCCCAGCTCGTACTTCCGCAGGTCTTGCTGTGCGAACTCCACAGCCAGCGCCGCTTCGTTGACGTCGCTGTCCGCCTGGCTGGACACGATGGCAAGGTTCTCGTTGGCGTTGAGGTACGTTGCCTTGGTGTTCTGGACGCGGATTTCCTGATCGATCTTGTTGTCCTGGAGCGTGCTGGCGTCCAGCTCGACCAGCACCTCGCCTTTCTTGACGTGCGTCCCCTCGCGCACGAGCGTGATGATGGAGGTCCGACCTTCCACCTCGTTCTTGATGATGACCTGGTCGCGGGCCTTGATCGTGCCGGACTCGACGACGCTGATCGTCATGGGTCCCCGCTTGGCCGTGAAGGTCGCCACGTCCTGCGTGGACTTGTCGCTGCCTCGGACCACCGTGAGCCAGACGACGCCTCCGCCAATGATCGCCACGACCACAAGAACAGCAATCAGCTTGGGCATCGTATGTCTGCTCCCCATGCCGCTCGTTCGTTCCACGCCACCCGCCATGCTCAGTCTCCTCGAACCACAGTCGCCTGTCCAAGTACGTCAATGTTCAAAGTGTATTATAGCAGGTTGCGCCAAAAAGCAAAGCCGGGCCTTACTCCACCGGCCCGGCTTATCGATTCGGTCGCCAGAGCATGGGTCTACTTGGGCAGGGCTGCCTCCAGCTTGGCCAGCGTTTCGGCGTCGACCGTCTCGGCGCGCAGGTCGCCGAAGAGGACGCGGTACTGATTGTCCCCCGTCTTCCACCGCATCAGCACCAGGGCTTTGTCGCCCGGCGTCACGGCCTTGCCGTAGTAGGCGGGCTCCTTCTGCTCCTGCGACAGCATCATGTGGAACATGGTCAGCGACTGGATGGGCCTGGCGAACTCCATGACCCGGGCGATCTGCTCGTCTTTGGACTTGATCTGCGCCGATTCCTCCTTGAACTTCTTCGCGGCCGGCGTCTGGCTGTTCATGAAGAGTTGCATCGTATCCATCAGGGAGCTCATATCCAGGCTCCTGGGATATGAGCCGGTGAACTCGACGCAGAACTGCAGGCCCTCGATGGCACCCTGCTCCGTCGGCATCGCCGCCTTCATACCGTCGATCGGGCTGGGGGTGTAGTCCGGCGGGATGACCGGCGTGAACTCGGCCGCACTGACCGGGACATTCCACTGGAAGTCGCGGATGGTGGATTGCGTCTCGACCTCGTCGCTCATCTTGAGCGCCATATCCACGCGGAAGGGAAACTGCGTCTTCACGTCAACCCACACCTTGATATCGACGTCGCCTTTGCCCCCAATGAAGGCCGGATCGGTGCTCTGGAATCCCTGGACCTCGATGCCATTGAGCACGGTTGTGCCCAGGTTCGTGTACTGGCAGCCCAGAAGCTGCTGGATCATCATGCGAGGATCGTTGGTCTCCTTTTTCTTCGCCTTAAACACCTCCTCGCCGAGCGGCATTCTCGCATACTGCTTCTTCGCCGGGTCCAGCATGATCATGACCTTCTGCT
Source organism: Phycisphaerales bacterium UBA2218 (assembly GCA_002327785.1). Taxonomy (GTDB): domain Bacteria; phylum Planctomycetota; class Phycisphaerae; order Sedimentisphaerales; family Anaerobacaceae; genus PLanc-01. The sequence goes on along the minus strand of DCUI01000205.1, from coordinate 12,719 downwards.
CGGGCTGGAGGTACATCTGCTGCTCCATGACCTGCCGGGTCGTTGGGTCAGTGCTACGCGTGTCCAGCCGCATCCCGTAGTCGTCGGAGATCAGCCAGGTCATCTCCATGTTGACCTCGGTGGCCCCCATTCCTGCCATCGTCACCTTCGTATGACTGTCCATCCGGTACATCACGGCGCGGACCTGCTGGACCTTGGCGAGCACGTCGGCCAGGGCCACACCCGATTCCGTGCCGCTCCAGAGGGACCAGGCGCCCAAGGCGACGGCCACGAGAGCCGCCACGGCTGCGATCTTGACAAGCGAGCTTTTCATAATCAGTCTCCTGATGCGAAGGCCCGTCCCGACCTGTGCGGCCGACTTGAGCCTTGCGTTCTGTTCTCGAAGGATTCGGTTCATTACGTTGTCTTCAACGCTGGTTTGCGCCAGCGCCTTGCCATTGCCGACCAGTCGTTGCCGCAGGGTCTGCAGCCCCTTGAGTTCCGCCCGGCAGGTTTCACACGTCTTGAGGTGTTCCCGGACGGCCTGCTTCTGCGAATCGTCCAGCAGTCCCTCAAGGCCCGCCAACAACAGTTCCTTGCATTCTGTGCAGTTCATGCTTGCACCTCATTCACAGTCTGCCGCTGCAGGGTGTCCCGCAGCAGGGCGTAGGCCCGCGAAAGCGTCTTGGTCACCGTGCCCAGGGGCGTCTCGAGCCGCTCGGCGATCCCGCCGCACGATAGTCCGCCGTAGTATCGCAGCAGAATCACCTCTCGATACGCCTCGGGCAGCCCTGCAATCGCCGCTTCGAGAGCGTAATCCTGGGAGAGTTCCGGTTGGGGCACCTCTTCACAGAGCGCGCGGACGGACTCGCGTTTGCGGCGAATCTGCTCCTTTCGCTGCTGCTCCATCGCCACGTTCTCGGCGATCCCGAGCAGCCACGCGAGGAACGATTCGGGCTTCTTGAGCTTATCCATCTTGAAATAAGCCCGGACGAAGGTCTCCTGGGCGGCCTCTTCAGCCTTGTCTCGGACGCTCCGGAAGCCCGCTCCGCGGTTGGCCAGCTTGCCGGCAAGGTGGGCCAGCAGGACCGGCTGATACCGCCGCACCAGGTGGCGAAAGTCATCCGGATGGCCATCCAGACATCGCCCTACATAAAACTGATCCGTTTCCGTCATAAGACACCTCAACAGACTCTCAAGGATCACGTTCTCGCTATATAGTGCAACCCGGACGAGTTTTGCGACAGAAAATGCAGCGGGAGCGAAAGAATGGCCGCCGGGAAGGCTACCCCGGTCGCCTTCTGACTCTCCAGTCCCAATATGCAGTAGTCCCAACACGGTCAAGACTCTGTCATCCTGAGCGCAGCGAAGGACCTGGCCAGGGAATAAGAGAACTGTTATACCCATCAGGAATCAGATTTCGGCGGGTCGTTCAAGTGTTTATTGGACGATAGCCGAAGTATCTGGTGATGGATGGGTATCATCTGCGAAAATCGGCGAAATCTGCGGATATCTTTCTCCTGATGCTCAGGGACAGGAATCAAGTACAGAAAATGAACTGTGGAGGTGCGACCCCGGACTCCGAAACGGAGTAAACGTATCCATTTACTTTGTTGGGTGACTGTCACGAGTATTTCCGGATGTGACCCCGCGATCCGTCTCTATTTCCGAGCCAGCAGCCCCTAGTTCTCGTGAAACGCCTCCAACTCTTCGCACAGGTGTTTCCTCAATTGCTCCCGTTGCTCTTTCGTAGCGTGGCGAAACCCTAATACATTGCCTTCACGAACACCCTCCCATCGCGTAAAGAAATCCTGATCGTGCTGTGTGTGCCTCCGATCCCAGTACTTGATCGCCATAACCACATAGAATGCAGGTGCTTCGCGGCCAAGAGTGACGGTATCGTTCCCCCAGGGTGCTGGGATCTGGTTCGCAAGATCGTTTCCCATTGAGAAATCAATTGTCCACTTTGGGGGGGCTGACAGGTCGGAATCTACGACAAAGACCTTGCCCTCCAAATCGCAGGCTGGATCGATCCCGATATTTACCATAGTCAATTCTATGCGATACGGAGGGCTTTTTGAAAGAGGCTTAATTCCAGCGTCTTTGACAGTCACATAAGGGCTCTTTGCTAGCAACTCTTGCATGCGTATGGTGTTGGCCTGACGGATGGCTAATACCGCTGCAAGGGCCGCGAGCAGCAGAAATTGCACTGACCGCCGTACAGACTACATTGCACGTCTTTTTGTTTGGCAGGAGCATCGTGACCAGTCTCCATCCTTTTGTCAGCACCAGGCACGTGACTTCCTTCCATCTCATTAGAAACTCCCTCGAATCAATTAAAGAGAACCAAAGGCGTAAGGTACATGTTCTCGGCATCCTTAATCACAAAACGGCTGCGTGCGTCGCCTCTCGATCCTCATAGGGCGGTTGCGGGCCAGCCAAGCCGGGATTGGTTGTAGCGGGTTGGGGGCGGGTTGTCAAGCCGCATCGTAGATGCGGTGGCGACAAGGGATAGGTGAGAAGTGATAAGCTGGAAACCGCGTTCATCCCCGTTCATCTGCGGTTCCCGTGCCGTTGTCCGTGATTCATGGCTTGCAGAAGAGACCACTTCGTCGGAGCTCATCCCCCGTGGATTCACCTCACTATTCTTCTTGGCCGGCAAGGTCCTTGGCGTCGGGTCCGTTGAGTTCGAGGGGCGGTGTGCGGCCCTTCAGCCTCTTTCGCACTTGCTTGATATCCTCGGCGGGCGGGAGGTTCTCCGGCATGGTGCCGCCGATCCGCCGGATCGCGTCGCGGACTTCCTTGCCGACTTGTTTGTGCGTGTCGATGGCCCGCTGCTGACCTTGGATGGCTTCTTTGGCCAGTTTCTCTCGCGTTTGGGTCATGCGGAACTGGTTGGCTGCCAGTTCGGTGGTCCCCATACGGTCGAGGAGATTCTCGCTTTTGCCGATTCGCTTTCGCGTCTTGATCTGCTCGCTGCCGAGCCCGCCGTAGAGCCCTTTGTAGCCTGCATCGTGGAAGACGCCGAACATCTTGTTCTGCACACCGGCATTTCTCGCGGCGCCGGACAGGGCCTTGAACTCCTCCGTCGTCTGCTTCCTCAACTCCAGACGCTCCATGTCGTGCTGGTATGCGTCGCTCAGCTCCTGACGGCGGGTCTGGATGGCGAAGTACTTCTGGGCCAACGCAATCTCCGGCTTGCGGGGGTCGCCGTTCTGGGCAATGAGGTAGCAGGCGAAGCGGGAGAGATGATAGTCACGGACCTCTCGCTCGCTGCCGGAGCCGAGGGGGACCACTTTGCGCGCGCGCGCAAAATGGTGCTCGGGGTCATTGCCCGATTGGCGGCAGGAGGTAATGGCCTTGGCGATGGCCTTGTCGAAGCTGCGCCAGTGGTTATAGCCCAGGAGCGGCTGGAGGTCGCGGGCGCTCCAGTACTCCGCGCCGTGGGGGCTCACCAGTTTCAATTGCTCGAACCCTTTGTCCTCAGGGCGTCGCCGGACACGTGCGGGAAGATTCTCTTCCGTCATAGGGACACTCCTTGGATTCCTCGCAGACGAGCCAAAGTCGTCACCCACATTCTCTCGCCGCTCATGGTATTCAAGCGGCCTGGTCGCATCGCCGCTCGATCCTCATGGAGGCGGTTACGGGGCAGCCAAACCGGGATGGATTATGGCAGGTTGGGGGCGGGTTGTCAAGCCGCATTGCACGTGCGGCGGCGACAAGGGATAGGTGAGACGTGACAGGCCGGAAACCTCGCTCATCCCCGTTCATCAGCAGTTCCTCAGCCATTGCTCGTGGCTTGGTTCCGCCGGTGGTCAAGGTGTTGTGTCGGCCGTCTCTCGGTTTTCGATCTCTTCAAACTGATTGATGACCACGTCGCCCTGGGGGAAGTGGGCGACGATTTGGAGTTCTCCACCCATGGCGGCCACGAAACGGCGGAGCGTGCTGACATACATGTCGGACTGATGCTCCAGCTTGGAGACAGCGGCTTGGTTCATGTCCAGACGGCCGGCGAGCTCCTGCTGCGTCAACTGCATGGCCCTGCGGAGTTCCTGAAGCGCCATCTCCGAGTGCATCTCGGCGGTCCGTTTGCGAATTCGCTCGCGGCTCTGGGCCGACATTTTTGCAACGAGATTCTTGAATGGCTTAGCCATCACATATGTCCTTCATTTCGCAGCGTGTCCAAATGTTGATCGTACAGCCTGTCGGCGACTGGAACAAACTGCTCGTACCACCGATCATTGCCCGTCTTGTCGCCGCCGATGAGCAGGACCGCACATCGGCGAGGGTCGAACGCATACAGCACTCTATACGGGCGACCGGCGTGCTGGATGCGAAGCTCCCGCATGTGGCCATGCCTGGAACCCTCGACGCCCGAACTGTACGGGAATGGCAGATGCGGCCCTTCGATTTCCAGCAATCCTACCGTGGCGGCCACGGACTCCTGTTCCGCCTCGGTCAGACTTTCCCACCAGTTCTCGAACTCATCGGTATACTCTACGTCCCAAGCCATATCGGCATAACCAACTAGGAATATAACTTGTTAGTTATAGCCTGTCAAGTGGTTTCTTCTGGATTTCTTCCAGTCACCAATTCAGCCTTCTCGGTCCTCATAGAGCGGTTGCTGGCCAGCCAAGCCGGAGTGAATTATGGCGGGTTGGGGGCGGGGTGTCAAGCCGCATTGCAGATGCGGCGGTGATAAGGGATAGGTGAGAAATGATAGGCCGGAAACCTCGTTCATCCCCGTTTATCTGCGGTTTCCATGTCGTCGCTCGTGGACCAATGCAGTTGCTCTCTTCCTGGGGTTGTGGTAAATTGATTGTTGGTCGCTCAATTGGAGAATGCTATGGCGGAACCGATGAGAAAAGACGAGGCCCATGAGCTGGTGAACCGAATGCCGGAGAATGCGACGTGGGATGACCTGATCGACGAGATCTACGTTCGCCAGGTGATCGAGCAGGGGCTGTCCGACAGCAGAGCCGGTCGGACCACCGATGTCAACGAGGTCCGGCGCAAGTACGGCCTATCGGAATGAACGTCTACTGGACCGACACTTCGCTGCACCACCTGGATGCGATCTACCGCTACCTTGCCCAGGACTCGCCTGCCTATACCAAACGAATGGTGGACCGTCTGACCCGCCGATCCCAGCAGATCGGAGAATTCCCGCTCTCCGGGCGGATGGTGCCCGAGTATGAGATGACTCAGATTCGGGAGGTCATCGAAGGTTCATACCGCATCATTTACTATATCAAATCTGACCAGATCGACGTGCTCGGCGTCATTCACGGGGCGCAGGATATCCCCCGCTCGGAATGAGCCATGGAATCCGGCGGAAATGTGTCAGGTACATGTTCTCGGCATCTTCAATCCCAAGACGGCTCTTTGCATCGCCTCTCGATTCTCATGGGGCGGTTGCGGGCCAGCCAAGGGCCGGAGGCCGCGTTTCTCGTCTCTGGTCACTCGTCGCTCGAATCCGTGTCCATCCGCGTGAATCCGTGTCTGATGCGGGTTTCTCCGTGCCCTCCGTGTCTTCGTGGTGAGACGCTTGCTCAGAGCGTCTTTTGCATCCAGACGGTGTCGAAGGGGGTGCCTCGCTTGATGACGACGCTGCGAAAGCGGCCTACTTCCTGGAAGCCGTGCTTGCGGTGGAAGTCGAGGCTCATCCCGTTGAGCGAGGAGATCGCGGCTAAGATCGTGCGGATGCCCTGGGCTTGGCCGCGAGTCTCCAGGTCCGCGAGCATCTTCGAGCCGATGCCCTTGCGAAGCGAGTCCGGGGCGACGAAGTAGGTGATCTCGGCGACGTGGGAACTGGTGGGCCAGGGGATGTGCGGGCGGAGCAGTGCGAAGCCCAGCAGCCGGCCGCCAGAGTCCTTGGCAGCCACGGTCGGCAGGCCGTGAGTCGCTTCAAGGAAGCGATCGAAGAATGGGTACGGCAGCGGGTCCTCCGGGAAGGCCGCGAAGCTGTGGCGGACGTAATGGTTGAACAAGTCAATCACGGCCGGTCCGTCGGCGGGCGTGAGGGGGACGAATTGGATGTCCATTTCGGTCATTCGTGCTTGTCTCGGATTTCAACGCCGACGCGCCCAGGAGCAAGGCCAGGATGGCCTTGCCACGAGCCACGAGCCACGAGTCACGGGTGACGACTTCACTCCTCCGCGCTGCCCTGGCGGGGCATGGCAATCGTGCCGGTTCGGGCGACGTTCTTGATGCCGTAGGGCCGGCAAACGTCGATGAAGGCCTCCATCTTCGTCTCCGGGCCGCTGACCTCGATCATGAGGGACTTGGTGCTGATATCGACGACGTGGCCGCGGAACATCTCGATCAGCGAGAAGACCTCGGGCCTCTTCTCCGGCGGGACCGCGACCGTGACGAGCATCAGGTCGCGGGCGACGACGGGCTTGCCGACGAAGTCCTGGACCTTGACGACCGGGACGAGGCGGGCAAGCTGCTTGCGGACCTGCTCGACGATCCGGTCGTCGCCGACGACGACGATAGTCATGCGGCTGAGCTTCGGGTCCTCGGTCCGGCCGACAACCAGCGAGTCGATGTTGAAGCCGCGGGCGGCGAACATGCCTGCAACGTGGGCCAAAACGCCCGGCTTGTTTTCAACCAGTGCACTGATGATATGCTTCATGGGAGACCCCGCTTTCTATGCAATCCGGTCCAGTTAGATGAGTCGTTCCAGGATGTCCAGGCCGTCCATTTCGTTGAGGCTCTTGCCGGCAGGGACCATGGGCCACACGTTTTCTTCTCGCTCGACGTGGAAATCGACCACGCAGGGCTTCTTCTCGGCCAGCATTTGCGTGACGGCCTTCGGCACGTCCTCTTTGCGGTCCACGGTGATCCCCACGGCCCCGAGCGCGCGAGCAACGCTCGCATAGTCGGGGTTCTTCAGGTAACTGCACGCGTAGCGACGGCCGTAGAAAAGCTCCTGCCACTGGCGGACCATTCCCATGTAGCCGTTGTTCATGATGCAGACCTTGATCGGCAGCTCGTACTGGACGGCGGTGGCCAGCTCGGTCATGGTCATATTGAAGCTGTGGTCGCCGTCGAAGTCGACGACGGTGGCGTCGGGCTTGGCGATCTGGGCGCCGATGGCGGCGGGCAGGCCGAAGCCCATCGTGCCCAGGCCGCCGGAGGTGATGAACTGCCGGGGCTTGGCGAATTTGTAGAACTGGGCGGTCCACATTTGGTGTTGGCCGACTCCGGTGGCGACGGTTGCATCGCCGTGCGTCTGGTGCCACACCTCTTCGATCACGTACTGTGGCTTGATGGCCCCGGCGTTCTGATCGTACCGGAACGGGTACTTTTTCTTCCACTGGGCGATCTTCGCGAACCAGTCGGCTCGGTCCTGGTTCTCGACCTCTTTCGTCAGCTCGGTCAGGATATGCCTGGCGTCGCCGACGACCGGGATATCGACGTGGACGTTCTTCGAGATGCTCGCCGGATCGATGTCGATGTGGATGATCTTGGCGTTCGGTGCAAAACTCGCCAGCTTGCCGGTGACGCGGTCATCGAAGCGGGCCCCGACGGCGATGAGCAGGTCGGATTCCTGGACCGCGAAATTGGCGTACGCCGAGCCGTGCATGCCGAGCATGTCGAGCGACTCGGGCTTGCCCTGGTCGTAGCTGCCCAGGCCCATCAGGGTCATGGTCACGGGCACATGGGCCTTCTCGGCCAGCGTGCGGAGTTCCTCGGCCGCGTTGGCGATGATGACGCCCCCGCCGACGTAGAGGACGGGCCGCTCGGCCTTGTTGATCGCTTCGGCGGCCATGGAGATCTGCCGGGCGTGGCCTTTCGAGCGGAGCCGGTAGCCGGGCAGGTCGATCTCGGCCTTGCCGTCGCAGAGCAGCTTGCCGACGGAGACATCCACGGGCAGGTCGACCAGGACCGGGCCGGGCCGACCGGTCGAGGCGATGTGGAAGGCCTCGCGGATCGTCCGCTCCAGGTCCTTGATATTCTTGACGATCGAGTTGTACTTCGTGACCGGCCGGGTAATGCCTGTGGTGTCCGCCTCCTGGAAGGCGTCGTTGCCGATCAGCTCGGTTCGAACCTGCCCCGTGAGGGCGACCATGGGGATCGAGTCCATCATCGCAGTGGCCAGCCCGGTCACGAGGTTGCAGGCCCCGGGCCCGCTGGTGGCCAGGATCACGCCGACCTTGCCGCTGGCACGAGCGTAGGCGTCTGCCATGTGAGTGCCGCCCTGCTCGTGCCGCGGGATGATGAATCGAATCGGGGAGTCGAAGAGCCTGTCGAACAAAGGCAACACCACCCCTCCAGTATATCCGAACATGGTATCGACGCCGAGATCGATGAGGGTATCGACGACGATCTGGGCGCCGGTCTTCACCGTGGCGGTCTCGGCTGCGGGAGCCGGTGTTTCTGATTTCGCTGGCATCGGTTATCCTTTCTTGAGCGATCGCGGGTCAAGAATCTTATCGCCACGACCGCCATCTTGTCAATTTGTTCCGGGCCTCGGGCAGGACTGGGCAGGATTGGATCCATGGGATGCATAGGACCCATGCCCGCCTCGGGCTACATCGCGTTTTGCAGAACCTGCAGGCCCTCCATTTCGCTGAGGCTCTTGCCCGAGGGGACCATCGGGTAAACGTTTTCGGTCGCATCGACGTGGAAATCGATCACGCAGGGCTTGTCCTCGGCGAGCATCCGCTCGATAGCCGGGCCGACCTGGTCCTTCGACTCGACCGTGATGCCGACGGCCCCGACCGCCCGGGCGTAGGCCGCGTAGTCCGGGTTCTGCAAGTGGCTGTAGAAGTAGCGTTTCGCGTAGAACAGCTCCTGCCACTGGCGGATCATGCCCATGTAGCCATTGTTGAAGATACAGACCTTGATCGGCAGCTCGTGCTGGACGGCGGTATTCAGCTCGGCCATGGTCATATTGAAGCTGTGGTCGCCGTCGATGTCGATGACGGTCGCGTCCGGGCGGGCGATCTGCGTCCCGATGGCGGCGGGCAGGCCGAAACCCATCGTGCCCAAGCCGCCGGAAGTAATGAACTGCCGGGGCCTGCTGAACTTATAGAATTGGGCCGTAAACATCTGATGCTGCCCGACACCGCTGGTGATGATGGTATTATCGGTCGCACGCCGGGACAGCTCCTCGACAACGTACTGCGGTTTGATCGTGGCGGCGTCGCGGTCGTAGGTTGTTCTGCATCGGCTCTTGAGCTCGGCGATCCTGGCGAACCATCCGGCCCTGTCCCGGCGCTCGACGCATTCGGCGATGGCAGTCAAGACGGTTTTGGCGTCGCCGACGATCGGGATATCCGCCGGCACGGTTTTCGAGATGTTCGCCGGGTCGATATCGATGTGAATCACCTTCGCCTTCGGAGCGAATGCGTCGAGCTTACCTGTGACCCGGTCGTCGAACCGCGCCCCGACCGCAATCAGTAGGTCGCACTCCTGGACGGCGAAATTGGCATAGGGAGCCCCGTGCATACCGAGCATATCGAGGGACTCGGGTCGGCTCTGGTCGAAACTGCCGAGCCCCATCAGGGTCATCGCAACGGGCAGATTCGCCTTGCGGGCCAGATCCCATAATTCCTGCGAGGCGTTGGCCATGATGATCCCGCCGCCGGCGAGCAGGACCGGCCGGTCGGAGCGGTTGATCGCCCCGGCCGCCTCGCCGATCTGTCTGGCGTGGCCGTTTTTCGGGACCCGGTAGCCGGGCAGGCTCACTCGAATCGACCCGTTGTTGCTCCATTTCTGAAACTCGATATCCGCCGGAATATCGATCAGGACGGGGCCTGGCCGGCCGGTCGAGGCGATGTGAAATGCTTCATAAATCGTTTTGCCCAAATCCTTTATGTTCATCACGATGGAATTGTGCTTCGTCACGGATCGAGTGATTCCGGTGGTGGGCGCCTCTTGGAAGGCATCGTCGCCAATCAGGTCGGTTCGAACCTGCCCTGTGATGGCAACGAGCGGAATCGAGTCCATCATGGCCGTAGCAAGTCCCGTGACGAGGTTGCAGGCTCCCGGCCCACTGGTGGCGACGACCACGCCGGGCCTGCCGCTAGCGCGGGCGTAGGCATCAGCCATGTGGCAGCCCCCCTGCTCATGGCAGGGCACGATGAAGCGAATGGGCGAGTCGTAAAGCCTGTCAAATAAAGGAAGTACGGACGCGCCGATGTAGCCGAAGACCGTATCGACGCCATGTACAAGCAGCGCATCGACAATAATTTGGGCACCGGTTTTGTGGGTGGAAGGGGCAGCGGGACCCGCTGCGGGCGGAGACTGTGTCTGCATAGACCTTTTCCTTTCCTGATCGAACACGTCGGGTCCCTACCGTCAGGGGCCCTTTGGTCATTCCGGCGAACTTGCAGCTTTACGGGTCCTTTCGGGGAATCAATCGCTCCTGCCACGAGAAGCGACCCATTGCCCCGAAGATGCGTACCCTACCGCAACTCCGTAACCATCCCAAACCCGGGATGGACCAGGGTCGTGCCGCGACATATTTCGCGGCACATAGAAATAGTGCCAAATCCTACGCCGATTGTCAACTGATTTCCCGGCAGGTTTCGTCTATCCTCGTCTGTCTTCGCAAATGTGGGATGTGCAGTTTGAGGTTTGAAGTGTGAAGTTGAAAGCGCGTGGGAAAGCTTTTCAGTGGAACACCGTGCTAAATCGGCAGGCGGGTCCCGCAAAAACGGGACCCGCTTGTTTTTCGTGCGTACCCTATGGAGCCGAATTGCTGATTCAAGGATCGGGTGGCAGCGGCAAGCGGAGTCTTCGGAGTTTGCCGCTGCCACTCCGAGTCGATTAGAGCAGGCAATCGAATCGCAGTCACCATCGGGAGGAACGTGAAAGGTCGTTTCGCTTCTACACGAACATGATGTCTCAGGCTTTGCGGAGCATGGCGTCGGGGATTCTGGTCGTCGGGCTGTTGCTGATCGGCTTCGGCATGCTCATCCTTGCGCTGCCTGAGCTGTTCGCGTTTCTTGCGGCGGCGGTGTTCTTCGTCGCCGGGGGCGGCCAGTACGACGTCACGACGACCCTCGACCAAGTCACCGATCCGTTGTCGCAATGACAAGGGCAAGGCCCGCTCAACTCCGTCTTTGGGCTTGCGTGCGGTCGCCCTTGCGGAGACAATGGCGCCGGTCTGCAGTCGTTTTGGATTGCTGTGGCTGATGAACCGATTTTTCACAAGCCCGGTCGCCTTGCGTTTTGGCCGGGATCAGGCAGATCATTGGGAGGTGGTCTCATGAGAGCAGATCAATTGAGTCGTCGCGGGTTTCTGGTGGCTGCAGGAGCATGGGGGGCAGGGGCTGCCCTGGCAACGACGGCCGACGGCGCGTCCGCGGAGGTCCAGAAGGGCAGGCTGAGCACGCCCCGCGCGGAGAAGCTCGGGTGGCGTCTGTCGTGCGGGCTTTACACATTTCGCGATCGGAGCTTCTACGAGGCTCTGGAGGTGATCGCGGCCTTGGGCATCCGCCGGGTCGAGCCGGCCTTCTTCCTGCCGTTGAGCAAGGAGCAGCCGGACCTCAAAACGAGCGAGTCGCTCTCGCCCGCGCTGCGCCGCGAGATGAAGAAGCGCCTGGAGGATCGCGGCATGCAGATGGCAAGCTACTACGCGCCGCTCGACGCCGACGCGACGGCTTTTCGCAAGGTGTTCGACTTCGCCAAGGAAATGGGCGTCGAGACGCTCGTTGCCGAGCCGCCGGCCCAGGTCTTCGAGACCCTCGACGGTCTGTGCGCCGAGTACAAGATCAATCTGGCAATCCACAACCATCCGGAATCGGCGGAATCGAAGTACTGGAAACCGGAGAACGTGCTGAAGGTCTGCGAGGGGCGCAGCAAGCTCATCGGCGCCTGTCCGGACACGGGACACTGGGTCCGCTCGGGCCTGAACCCGGCGGAGTGCCTCAGGAAGCTGGAGGGCCGCATCGTCGCCGTGCACCTGAAGGACGCCGCTGAATCGGGCAACCGCGAGTCGCGGGATGTGCCGTTGGGCGAGGGCAAGGCAAACTACACGCAGGTCTTGCAGACGTTGCGGGCTCTGAAGTTCCGCGGCCTCACGACCATCGAGTACGAGCACCTGTCGCCCCAACTGGTCGAGGACGTGGCACAGTGCGCCAAGTTCGTAGAAGATTTCGCCGCATCGGTGGACGCATAGCATCGCGGTCCAGGCTCACAGCACACGAAGTTCGTTGACCTCACCCTGCAATGTGGGTTGTCTTGGGAACACGGTGAAATATAAAAGGCTGCGAGCCTGTGCAACTCGCAGCCTTTTGGTTGGAGGCCCTGTGGATGGCTGTGTCATTGCCGCGGACATGAGGTCTGCGGCAACCGTCTCAAAGAGAGAGGCGTAATTTGGGAATGCAAGCCGAATCCAAGGGTAGGGTTTGACGATACGGTTTCACCATGAGCTTCACCACGGTTCTTCCCCTGTTGCATACCGTTTCGAAGTTTTGCCTTGACGCCGAACACGAGCCACCTTGTCTCCCGTTCCGACAAGGCACGCTCGCAGCCCGACGCGACGGATTATCTTCGGGCCTCTTCGTCTGCTTGTTGAATCAGACTATGGTACGCGGGGACCGTCCGCCAGTTCGGAAATTCCTGAATTATGTTTTCTTGGGATGGCAAGGCATCCACCGCGTACAGAGTTCTACGAGTCCGTACAAATCCCTGCGAGAGATAGGGTTATGTCAGAGTCTGCGGCCATCCAGGGCGGAATCGGGCACAGAACGACCTGGTGTGAAGGGCGGAGGGAAAGTGCG
>DCUI01000225.1 GCA_002327785.1 Phycisphaerales bacterium UBA2218 | reverse complement strand
GCTCATCCGGTTTTTGCGTACTTTTCATCGTGGGTTACCCTACCAGTTCATAACGGGTTTCGTGCAAGGCGTAGATCTTGAGTTTGAAGAATTCCGTGTCTCGGAACCCGTAGGCCTTGCGTTGCAGGACCCGGATCTTGGTGTTGGTGCCTTCCAGCGGTCCGGTCGAGATACGATAGCGATAGTAGTTGAGGATGCCGCTGCGAGGGGCGGCCAGGGTGTGAGCGAAGCGGATCAGGATGCGGATGCCAGAGGCTTCCGCCCGGCGAATCCAATCGTCGAGGACCCGTCGGGCAGCCGAGCGGTCGGATTGTTCCCAGACCCGGCGTAGATCCTCCCTCAGGTAGTAGGCCGTGGCCAAGGGCTGATTGAGCGACAACGCCTCGTGCAGACGTTTGGCTTCATCGCGGGTGTTGTCCAAGTTCTCCGGGTTCTTCAACAGCAGCCATCGGGTTCCTTTGAGGACCTGCTTGTGCAATTGCTCCGTCGCCTCACGGTACACCTGCCGACGCAAGTCGGACAGTCTGTCGTTGAACAGCTTGATGATGTGGAAGTGGTCGAAGACGATGACCGCCTTGGACAGATGGGTCTGAACGGCACAGAGGTAGGCGGGCGACATGTCCATGGCGACGGCCTCGATCTTCGCACGACAGCGTTTCAGGCGTTTCCAGAAGGGTTGGAGGGCATCGGCCCCTTTGCCCTCTCCCACAAATACGACCGCCCCGGATTTGAGGTCCAAGACCACCGTCAGGTATCGATGCCCTTGACCAGGTCCCAGCCGACCCCCAGATGCTCGGCCACATCCCGGATGGTCATGTAGTGGGACAGTCCCAGAACGTATCGCTCGAAGGCATGGGTATAGGTGCGGCGTTCGTCGGCAAAATCCACAGGCACCTGGCGAACCTCGCCGCAGTCGGCACAGCCTACCCGCGGCACATCCAACGCGATCTGGACCGACCGGCTGCCAATCGGAAGACTGCGAAAGCAACGGGATTGAAATCCCCGCCGGACGACATGCCGAGACCCGCAGGCCGCACAGCGAAGATCTCCCCGTTCCTGACGAAGGGTGAACGTCACCCGGCCGGCCTCATACGCGGTCTTCACATACCGGTAGCCCCGAATTCCAAACCCATGGCACAATAAGCTGGTGGACATGCTTGACTCCTATCCTCAGTCCTTGCAAAACCTTTGGATAGGTCAGCATGTCCACTCTTCTCAACTCAAAAGTACGCAAAAACCGGATGAGCCCTTTATCTTTTGGCCGTTATCGATCGTAAAGTATCGGTGGTCAGTTCTTGTACCTTCTCGACCGTTCAAATAAGCGCGGATGAATCTGTTCTCAATCTCAGATAGAGTCGGAAGGGCAATACTAGGGACACTGAACTGCGAAGCTGAGACCCCAATCACCCTGTAGACAGGGCAACTGAAATCCCGCACTCTGTCGTCCTTAGAATTTGCTATGTACTGCACATGTTCGGGCCTACGATGTGGTTCGCCAACGATTTGTGCCCGCCCATAGAATGTCTGTGCTGCGAGACGTCCAAGAAACTCCTCGCGATCAGCGCCTATAATATTCGAATAAGCGCCGGGTTGGCTTAACATGAATGCTTTTGCATACGTGGCTATGCCTTCCCTTGCTATTGCTCGCAGAGCATGCAGGTTGGCCAACGATTCCTCATAGACGAAATCCTCGGGATGGAAACATCTATAGATGCTGTTTCGGTAATCCTCATACAATGGTCGTCCTGTGACTGACTCATGCGCGAGGACCCAACAATCGAACCGAAAATGAAACCGCTCATGGAAGTACAGCAGCTTCCGCCCTTTGGCGACTCGCACAGGAAAAGGGAACTTTCCAGGATAATGGCGCTCGATTTCACGAGCGAGGTAGTTTAACGCATAGTCAAGAAGGAATATGCCCCACTTGCCGGGATAGGGGGCCTTCTTCTCCGCGTGGATACTCTTGTAGAAGGCTAAAGCTTCACAACCTGAAGCCAGTATACCGTCTTCTACTGGAGATGCCCCATCGGGAGCAGCATCCCCGTCATATGACCATGGATGAGTCTCTTTCTCGATATCTGCCGGGACCAAGTCCCCCGCCAAATCTTCCTATCTTACCTTCTCGAGCGGAGACAATAATTGGTCTTGCTGTATTGTCTCCGGTTCCGATAGTGAATCTATAATGCGATGCGCATAATCTTCAAATACACTCATTTTGCCCTCCAAGCGCGGCAATGTGTCAAATAACGTCCCAACAGATGCGTGCCATCCCCGCGGTTGAGAACAGCCACCAAGTCCCGTCCCACTTTATCGCGTTTCGCCCGACACTTGGACTGGCACAACTATCGAGCTCATCTCGACCTCAGCGGACTCGTCCAACATACCGCAACCGCCAACCACTTCGTCGCCGCTTCATCCAGTATCGCGAAATGGGTCGAGGGAAGCAAGGGAAAAGCCAGACAGGCGAGCCCGGGGTGTGACTGCGTTTTGTGGCGGACCGAAGACGCCCGTGCAAACAGGGAGAGGCTCTTGTCCCATGGGGGCTGAATGCAGGCCCGAGGCGGGCCTGCCTGGGAAGTTTTGCGCTTTGGGGCCTCCAGCATGAATCGCAAGCGGAACGCTCCCTTGGGAGGGTGCGCAGCACCCTGAGTGCTGGTGGCTCTAACGCGCTAAACTCCCGCCGTGCAGCGGCGGACTCCGGATCAGTCCGCTCCTTCCATTCGCCGTCGTTGCGTAGACCCGAAGAAGACAAGAGCAGGGGCAAGATGCCCCCGCGACACAAGGGCGGGACGCCCTCGCCACGATGACGACAGGGTTTCGGTCATATGAGCTTCGTGCCTGGAATTCGTTTCAGATTTACGCTCCCGCTTTGGCGGGGTCGGATTTCGATATCGTGCTTGCCTCCGCGGAACGGGGCGGCCGGTACTCCTGTGTATCGTGCCGGCTGCCATCAGACCAGAGAAACGCCGCTTTATGCGAGAGACTGACCACTTTGCGACGGGGTGGGCGGCAAAGGTTCTTGACAGAAGGGCCGGGGTAAGGGCATATAGAGGCGTACACGAAGTCCGCGTGGAGTCGTCTGTGGCAGGTAGGAACGTTCCGAAAGCGGGGTGGCCCTTTGCGTCGCTGTGTTTTGGGGTTTTGCTCGTTACCAGAGGAGTCTGACATGAGAAACAGCCGTTGCGTCCTGATCCTGATCTGTTTGCTGCTGGTTTCGGGGGCCCTGGGGGCGGATCAAGATGAGGTGAAAATGCTCCTGGACCGATGTGTGACCACCAACGCGGAGCCGAAACTGGCCGCTTCGGTCTCGGGATACGCGGTCATGGACGTCTTTCCCGTGATGGGCAACGGCAATCTCATGGTGACTCTCTCGGGAATGCCCGAGCGCATGACGTTTCATCTCGGCAAGACCGATTTCTGGCGGGACAAGTGTGCCGACAAGGCCCTCTGGCAGAGCGGCAACGTCCTGGCGGGATACGTGAATCTCATGATGCCGGAGATGGCGGGGGCGAAGTTCCAGCAGTCGGTGGACATACACCATGCAGAAGTGACCACGACGCTAACGAAGGAGCAGGAGGTTGCCCTGATCCGCTCGGTGGTGCCGCACGAGTCGGACAATATCCTGGTGAACTGGATCGAGCATCGGGGAACCAAGCCGCTCGTGCTGCGGATCGAGACGTGCACCGATCAATTCGCCAACCGGGCCGAGCCGTTCGAGGTGGCTGCCGGACTCGATACGGAAAGCCCGATCGTAACCTGGGCGAGCCGAAAGACCCACGTTCCGCCCGACCACAACGACTTCGGCAGCCGGCAATTCCGCATGTGGGCGGTCTCGATTACCCGGCCTTTCGACGCCCAGTGCAAGACTGAGATCGACACCGCCATCGACTACGACAAAAACGACCTGCAGGTCAAGGCGGCCCAGTTGCTCACCGTGGAGCCGGGACGGAGCCTGTTGATCGTTACGAAGGTCCACAGCACCGGGATTCCGATCACCATGGACCCGGCCGATCCCAAGCCGGAAGCGATTGCTGCTTTGATGGCCCTCACCCGCGCACAGGTCGAGGAACAGGTCCAGGCCCATCGCACGTGGTGGGACGCCTATTGGCGCAGGTCCTACATTCGGCTGGACGCCGAGCCGATCATCGAGCGGACCTACTACGGCTGCATGTACGTCTTCGGCTGCTGCGTCCGCCCCGGCAAATACCCCGTCGGATGCAATGGATTCCCAGTCAACGACGACGTCCCCTGGGGCGGCGACTATCACTGGAACTACAACAACGAAGCCCTGTTCTATGGCGCCTACTCCACGAATCGGGCGGACCTCTCCGAGCCGTACGATCGCACGGTCCTTGAGGCGAATGTCTTTGGCAAAAGACAGGCCCAGGCCACCGGCGTCCCAGGCACGGTCTTCTTCATGGCCACCGGGCCGGGGCACCTGAACGAGGCGGTCACTTTAGGCCAGAAGACGCACGCCGTCGAAGCGTCGCTGAACCTGATCACCCGCTACTACATGACCCACGATCTGGAATGGCTCAAGACCATGTACCCCTTCTTCAAGGACGTGGCTGCCTACTGGGACCACGACCTTGAGAAGAACAAGGAAATTCGGCCCAACGGCACGCCCCGGTATGTGATCGTGGACAGCAAGCCCATGGAGGGATCGACGAGCGACAGCTACAACGGCATCACCGGCCTGGCCTTCCTGCGGCGGTTCTACCGGGGTATGATTGACATCACGCAAGCACTGAACGAGGCCGGGCAGGAGACCGGGTATACCGATGCGGATATCGCCCGCTGGAAGGATTTCCTGGTGAATCTGGCCGATTACCCGATGAGCCATGCCTACGGCCGCAAGGTGTTTGCCTGGAGCGAGGCGACCCTCAATCCGTTCCTGACCGAGCAGGACTGGGTGCTTTACCCTGTCTTCCCGAGCGAGCAGGTGGGTCTGAGTTCTCCTGCGGGACTGCTGTCCGTGGCGCGCAACACGCTGATCGTCAAGCCACAGTACTACGTCGAATGGCTGAACAATCCGCCGCAGATCTTCTCCATCGCCGCACGTCTGGCCCATCATCCGCCTGAAGTGATCCGGCGATGCAGAGGGTATTTCCGCAGTATCGGCGTCAACAACTTCCGCAGCGGCGGCGGCAACGTCGAAGGCGCAGGCGTCGCGGAAGGCATCAACGCCATGCTCCTGCAAAGCCAGGAGGGATTCCTGCGGCTGTTCCCTTGCTGGCACTATCCGGAGGCGAAGTTCGTCACGATCCGGGCCGCCGGGGCGTTTCTGGTTTCGGCCATGAAGAAGGATGGCGTTTGCCAGGCGATCACGATCCTGAGCGAGAAAGGCAAGCCGTGCAGGGTCCTCAATCCATGGCCTGGCCGGACGCTCACCATCGACGACGGCCAGGGAAACAAGCCGGAAGTCTCCGTCGAGCAAAAACCGTACGGGCAGATTTGCACGTTCCAGACTGAGGCGGGCAAGACGTACACTGTGACGCCTTCGGAAGGATTGCCCGGGCCGCAACCCTACTGGAACGTGGCTCTCAACAAGCCTGTGACGGCGTCGAGCAACTTCAAGCCGGAGCAGGAGGCCAGCAATTGGGATGTGGCCAAGCTGACCGACGGTCAGCGGATCAATACGAGAAGCTGGCATCGCGGCTGGACCAGCAACCTTTACGACGACGGGGCGCACACCGAATGGGTCCAAGTGGACCTCGGGCAGGCCGTGGACACCAAGACCATCCGCATCTGGCCCCTGGATCATGGCGACGCATGGCAGCACACCCACTGCTCCGAGCCGTTTGTCGAATCGAGCGAGATCGACCAGTCCTACGACGGCTTCCCGCTCGATTTCCGTGTTCTCGTCTCCGTGGACGGGACTGCCTGGGACGAGGTCGCCAAGCGGGAACGCTTCCGCCGACCGGCCACCGGCCCGGAGGATTCCGACCGCAAGCCTAAAGACGTGACGGGGCCGGAGGTCTTTGAGTTCGACCGGAAGTCCGTCCGCTACGTGAAGGTCGAGGCCACGCGTCTACGCAAGACCCGGTATTTCGGCAAGTTCGCCATGCAACTGGCCGAGATCGAGGTCGTCCTGGCCGGCATGGCGCCGTAGCACGGCCATCTTGGCCGTGTTCGTGTTGTGGGCTTCCGGCCCGCGACACGAGCAATGCCTGACATGGAGGTGAACAACTGAGGCGGAGAATGTCCGTAACCGTGTTCCTGCTGCTTTCTGCGGCAGGGTGTGCGACGAACAGGACCATTGTTCTCAACGATAATGGCGGCTGGTGCTGGTACCAGGATGAGCGGGTTCTCGTGCATGGGAATCGACTCGTCCTCGGCTCTGTTGCGAACCGCTCCGGCACCGACGGCGAACGCCGTTGGGGCAACATTGAGATCACCGCGTACGATCTCAAGGATGGGAAACTCCTCGGCACCTCTGTGCTCCATGAGCATCTCCAGGATGACGACCACGATGTTCCAGGTCTGTTGTTCCGGGCGGACGGGCGAATTCTGGCGGCGTATTCCATGCATGGCAATGACAAGCTCATGCGGTATCGAATCAGCGCCGGGCCCTGCGACACGACCGAGTGGCAGCCCGAGCGGCAGGAGACCCGTGGGGCCGGCGTGACGTACTCGAACCTGTTTCGACTGAGCGCAGAAAACGGCGGCCAGGGAAGGATCTACAACTTCTATCGCGGCGAGGACTGGAATCCGAATTTCGTGGTCAGCGACGACGAGGGACAAACGTGGACTTATGCCGGCAAGCTGGTCGCCTTCAAGGGCCGGCCCTACGTCAAGTATGCGTCCAACGGTGTGGACCGCATCCATTTCGTCACCACGGAAGGACACCCGCTCGAATGCAGGAAGACCGGCATCTACCACGGGTTCATTCGTGATGGAGCCGTGTATCGATCCGATGACACTTTCGTCCGAAAGCTCAGCGATGGGCCGGTCGCGCCGGAAGAACTGACGAGAGTCTACGCCGGCGACCTGGATCACGCCGCATGGACCGTAGACCTGCACCTGGACAAGGCCGGGCATCCGTACACGGTCTATTCCGTTCAGATGAACCAGGACCCCAACGACAATCGATATCGATATGCTTGCTGGGACGGCAGCCGGTGGTGTGATTACAACCTCGCTTTTGCAGGTACGTACCTGTGCCCTGGGGAGATCCATTACACGGGTCTGGCCTGCCTGGACCCGCAGAACCCGAGTGTGCTGTACGTCTCGACGAACGCGGACCCCGAGACCGGCAGTCCCCTCCTCAGCAAGGCCGACGGCAAACGGCACTACGAGATCTTCCGCGGCCGAACCCTCGACGGCGGCGCAACCTGGAAATGGCGGCCGATCACACATGACTCGCGAGAGGACAACCTGCGGCCCATCGTGCCGGTCTGCGACGGCAGAAACTCCATCCTGCTATGGCTGCGGGGAACCTACTCGATGTACACGAACTACGACCTGGACGTCGTTGGAGTCATCGGCCGGACGCAAAGGGACTCGTTGGGACCAGGTCTTGGCGGTGTAGAATTCCTATCTGCAACTGGTTCAGGTGGAGGAGACGTTTCGCCACCTCAAGGGCGACCTGGCGGTCCGGCCGATCTTCCACCAGGACGAGGCCCGGATCGAGGCGCATATCTTCGTGAGTTTCCTGGCGTATTGCCTGCACGGCCTCCATCGTCGTGAACGACCACGAATTCTCGCAGAAACCTTCTGGAAGTGCCGCAGTTTTCCTCCGCCCCGCCACCCGCCGCCCTTTTCCGCCGCTCTTCACATCAATCGTCCCGGAGGGCCGGGACGCAAGTGCAGTCGATCTTACCAGCAACATGGAGGATGGAGCACCAAGAGCAACGTGAGACGGCCTGGCGGCAACGATCTCATTGACTTCGTGTGCGGAGTTCTATATCATAGAGTGTGGTGCGCACGCAAATACGAACCGACTTCCGTGGCTTGCCGGGCTGACTGCAAAGGTGCTGAGTGTGTATCCTGCCTTGCTCTTGCATCCGGCGTCCGAGGCTCCAGGTTTCCAGATCAGTTCCAGCGTAAGGGCGTAGCCAGAGAGGTTTGATGAAAAGATACAGTCACACCATGAAGAAACACCTGCTATTGGCCACATTCTCCTGTCTGGTCATACTGTCCGAAGTGGTTTTGCAGGGACAGGAGCTGATGATCACCGAGTTCATGGCTGCGAATCACCAGGGCATTCAAGATGAGGACGGCGATTTCAGCGATTGGATCGAGATCTACAACACGGGCCACGACCCCGTTTCGATGGGTGGTTGGTATCTCACCAACGATATGAAGGATCTGACGCAATGGCAATTCCCTAACGTCGTCATTGGCGGACAAGGCTTCCTTCGGGTCTTTGCCTCAGGGAAGAACCGCAGGACTCCCGAGCACGAGCTGCATACGAGCTTCAAGCTGAATCGCGATGGAGAATACCTGGCCCTCGTCGGCCCCGATGGAATGACGATAACCACGGAGTTCTTCCCGGAATACCCCCGGCAGATCGGTGACGTGTCATATGGGGCCATGATGGAAGTCGAGACAGCGCTGTTGGTCTCGGGCGCCGGCGCCGCGCGAATGTGGTTGCCGGCAGACGGTCAACTCGGCATGGACTGGATGGCTCCAGGCTTTGATGACGCGAACTGGACGTGGGCCACCCTGGGAATCGGATATGATCGCACCCCGGCGCCCGAGTTGCCGCGGGAAGATGTCACCCGGCCGGGCGACGCCATAGAGCCCACATCGTTCAACTCACCAACAAACGAAGAAGTTGACAAAGCCACCGACAACAACCCACAGACGAAGTATCTCAACTTCGACAAGTTGAATGCCGGATTCACCGTCACGCCCTCGACCGGACCGTCCCTCATCACCGGCCTTCGTCTGACCTCGGCCAACGACGCGCCGGACAGAGACCCCACCAGTTTCATGCTGTTCGGATCAGACGACGGACGCAACTTCGTGGAAGTCACCCACGGCAGCGTGCCGGATTTTCCCTCGCGGTTCTTCACGGTGGAAATCGCCTTTGCCAACAACCGGGCCTACGCCCATTACCGACTCCTGTTTCCCACCGTGCGGAATGCCAACGCCGCAGTCGCCATGCAGATTGCGGAGGTGGAGTTCCTCGGAAACAGCGGACCGGCAACGGTGTTTGCAGACCTGATCGGCACCGACGTCGCCACGGACATGTACGGACGTAGTTCCTCGGTCTACCTGCGAATGCCTTTCACCCTCGAAGCAGCCCAAGCCCTGGACTGGCTCGCCCTGCACGTCCGTTACGACGACGGATTTGTAGCTTTCCTGAATGGCGTGGAAGTCGCCCGTTCTCAGACCCCGGGAATTCTGGCCTACGATTCCACGGCGACTGCGGATCGCCCGCACGACCTGGCTATGGTCTCCCAGCGCTTCGACCTGAGCGACTTTGCCTACTTGGTCAGGCCCGGCATCAATGTCCTGGCGATTCAAGCCTTGAACGATGCGGTCGACAGCCCGGATTTCCTGATCCAGGCGCGGCTTGAGAACACACAGGTGATCATCGGAGACAACGGTTACTTCGAATCCCCCACTCCGGGGAGCGCCAACGGCCAAATCACTTTGGGACTGGTGTCCGACCCCTTTGTCGACAGAGACCGAGGTTTCTACAACACCCCGTTCGAAGTGGCGATGGCATGCCTCCCCGACGGTGCGACGATTCGCTATACTCTGGATGGCAGCGCGCCGACGATGACTGCAGGGGATGAATACGTCGGCCCCATCTTCATCGACCGGACGACAACGCTGCGTGCAGCCGCTTTTCTGGACGGATGGCGACCGTCGCGTGTTGTGACTCATACGTATTTGTTCCTGGAGGACATCACGGCACAAGACCAGGCGGCAGCGCTTGCAGCCGGGTTTCCCACGAGCTGGAATGGTCAACCTGCGGATTACGGTCTGGACCGGCGTGTGATCGGTCCGGCCGGCCAGGACAATTTCGGCGGAAGATACACCGCGACAATCAAAGAGGATCTTCGATCGCTGCCGTCCATGTCCGTCGTCATAGATATCGATGATATGTTCGGACCACAGGGCATCTACTCGAACCCGACCAGTCGCGGTGACAACTGGGAACGGCCGGTCTCACTGGAATTGATCTACCCGGACGGCCGCGAAGGATTTCAGGAGGATGCCGGCATACGCATTCAAGGCGGTGCCTTTCGACGGTTCGACTTGACTTTGAAGAAATCGTTTCGGCTGATCTTCCGTGAGGAGTACGGAGCCCCCAAGCTCAGCTATCCCCTCTTTGGGCCGGACGCCGCGGATGAGTTCGACAACTTCATCCTGCGGGCCAACAGCAACGACGCCTGGCGCTATGGTGGCGGCAGTGCCCTTTATATACGTGATGCGTTCGCCATGGATACTGCCCGAGCCATGGGCAATGTGGCCTCCCACAGCACGTTTGTCCACCTCTACATCAATGGTTTCTACTGGGGACTATACAATCCGGTGGAACGTCCCGACGCCGCCTTCTCTGCTTCCTATCACGGAGGCGACAAGGACTCCTGGGACGCCATCAATCAGGACTCGGTTCCCGACGGCAACTATGACGCCTGGAACCGGTTGCTGGCGCTGCTGAATAGCGACGTCTCCGACGACAGCGTCTATCAGCGCATCCAGGGCAACGATCCGGACGGCACGCGAAATCCCCATTACGAGGATCTGCTGGACGTGGAGAACATGATCGATTACATGATCCTCAATTTCTACGTCGGCAACGGCGACTGGCCCGGGCGCAACTGGTGGGTCGGACGCAACCGCGACAACGGTGACGGTTTTCAGTTCTACCCCTGGGATACGGAAACCGCCCTCTCGGGCCTGAATACCGACCGCACCGCCGTGGACAGCGCGGTGGCCCGTCCCTATGCCGCCTTGCGGGCCAATGCCCGGTTCCGCACGTTGTTCGGCGACCGCGTCCATCAGCACTTCTTCAACGGCGGGGCCTTGTATGTGAACTCCGACAGTTCCGGTTGGGACCCATCGCACGCGGAAAACAACCAGCCCGCCGCGCGTTTTGTGGCACTGGCCGATCTGGTCGAGCGCGCCATCGTGGGGGAATCCGCCCGCTGGGGCGATCAGCTTGGCAGCACTCCGTTCACTCGAGATGAGCACTGGGCCCAGCAACGCGACAGTCTTCTGGCCAATTACTTCCCTCGAAGGTCGGAGTTCGTTCTGGAGCAGCTTCGCAACGCCGGCCTCTATCCCCGCGTCGATGCGCCCGTCTTCAGCCAGCCGGGCGGGCGTGTGGACCCGGGATTTGAGTTGTCCTTGAACGCAACCGGGGGAACGATCTACTACACCGTGGACGGCACCGACCCGATCATGCCCGTCCAGGTCGAGGAACTCTCGCGGACAACACCGGTCACGAGCAACAGCCCCAAAAAGGTGCTGGTGCCATCGACGGCCAATGGCGGAAACGTCCTCGGCTCCGCGTGGCGAACGGTCGGCGGCGTCGATGATTCGGCCTGGGTATCCGGCACCGGTGGCGTGGGCTATGATACGAGCACCACCTACGACGCGCTGATTGGCATTGATGTCGATGGGCCGATGCGAGGGGTCGCCACATCCGTGTTCATTCGCATTCCGTTCCATCTCGACGGAGAGACGTTGAAACAGGTGAACTTCATGACCCTGAGGATGCGTTATGACGATGGTTTTGTCGCCTATCTGAACGGGGTTCTCATTGCCTCTGAGAATGCACCGGCCAACGTTCAATGGAACTCTGCCGCGACGGCCGGCCATGATGATTCGGCCGCCGTGCAGTTTAGCAGTTTCGATGTAAGCAGGTTCGTCAATGCCCTCCAGTCGGGCCAGAACCTTTTGGCCATTCACGGCCTGAATGTCTCACAGGGAAGCTCTGATTTCCTCATCGATGCTCAACTCGTGGCCGGAGAGCGACGAGTGATCGGAGAGCCGCCCGTAGCACAACAGTACGTCGAGCCAATCACGCTATGGGAAACGGCAACGATCAAGGCGCGCGCTTTCGACGGATTCGAATGGAGCGCTCTGAGCGAAGCGTCTTTCTCGGTGGGCCCGTCGGTAGTAGCCATCTCCGAATTGCACTATCACCCTTCCGACCCAATCCCCGCCGAACAGGCGGCCGGTTTCGACAATGAGAACGATTTCGAATTTGTCGAGCTGGTCAATCCCGGGACCGTCCCATTGGATCTCGCTGGGGTCCGTTTTGTTGATGGCATTGAATTCGATTTCACCGGCAGCCGCCGGACGCTGCTGGCCCCTGGGCAATACGTGCTGCTCGTCAAGAATCTCGGCGCGTTTGAAGCACGATACGGTTTCGGTCTGCCGATTGCCGGCGAGTACGAGGGGCGTCTCTCCAACGCCGGCGAGCACATCGAACTCATTGACGCCGAAGGCCGGACACTGCTGGAATTCACCTACGGCACGGAGGCCCCATGGCCGGTCTTGGCCGACGGAAGTGGGCCCTCGCTGGAGATTGTTGATGTGACCGCAGATCCGGCCTCGCCGGAGAACTGGCAGGCCAGTGATCTCCACGGCGGATCGCCCGGAGGTCCGCCAATTTGACCCATGCCTCAACTGCGCGCACGAGTGTTTCCCGTACAACAAGTCCGTACCGCCACTGACCATATGATCGGTGGTGTCTTCCTCCACGCGCTCCCCGAGGACAGGTTTCCAAAATCAGAACCGGCTACTCTTACTCCGGTAGTGTCTGTACACAGATCATCGCCTTGGGTAGTCTATCCGGCTCCCAGATCACCCTTATGCTTCAGCCCCGGGGCGGTTGGTGGCATGCCTGGATGGCGGCAAGGGCGTCTGAACGGTTGAGTTTTATCTCGAACATGCCGTCAAGGCCGGCCTTGGCGAGCACGTGTCCCGCTTCCGAGCCAAGACCGCAGAGAATGAGCCTGCCATTGTGCTGTTGTACAAGTTGATGCAGCCGCAACAGGCTGCTCAGATGGCTGGAATCGAGGAACTCCACGTCGGAGAAGTCCAATACGATATGGCAGACGCCGCGGTCACGCGCCAAGCGAGTCGCACTGTGCAAGTCGTCTCCGAGCGCGGGATTGCAGGGGAGACGGATCACAATAACTCCACCGGTTGATTCCTGAATATTCATATCGCATCTCCGTCCTTATTCGCTCTTCATCAATTCAACCACCTGCTGTACGTTCTCTGCGTCGGCCAACGCCCGGCAGAGCACTTTCGACCGAGCCAGTCTTGCCACTTCGGCAAGGGCTTGTACGTGGGGCCCGGACTGATCGGGCGAACCGACCAGGAGGAAGAAGAGATTGGTCGGTTTGCCGTCCAGCGAGTTGAAGTCGATTCCCTGGGGGGCTATGCCGATGGCAAGTTGCAGGCTGGAGACGGCAGTCGTCTTGCCATGCGGGACCGCAATACCCTCCTCCAATCCGGTGCTCTGTTTGTATTCACGTTCCTGTACCGCTTTGAGCACCGCATCAAAATCCTGAATCTTGCCCGCATCCTTCAACACCCCGACGAGCTCCCGCAGGACATCAGGCTTGTCTCTCGATTCCAGGGGTAACTTGATGATTTCAGGCACAACCAAATCAATCAACGCCATGACACACTTCTCCTGGTACCTTTCGTAGGAAGACAACGATATTCGTTCGCCTTCGCGTTACTCCACCGACTCATACATCTCGCAGACCCGGTCTTCATTCTTGACGATCAGCACAGAGCACGGCGCTGCGCGCATCGCCCGCTCGGCCTCATCGTAAAATTCGTCTCTCCTGCTGCGAATCGGCGACAACTCGCCGATGACAAGGAGGTCCACATCGTACTCCCTGACAGCATCGACGATCTCCTTGTGCACGCTTCCTCTGCCGCTCTTCCTGGTGGCCGTCACACCCTTTCTGGCGGCCAACTCACTCACATAGTTGAGATATCGTTCCGCATCGGCTTCCATGTCATGTCCGTATTCGGCTTGCTCATCCTGAAGGAATATCCTGGCCCGGAGCAGATCCTCCAGCGCCGTGGTATTGACGATGTAACACGCAATGAGCTCCGCGCCCGAAGACGCGGCAAGACATATGGCGTACTGGGCGGCAATAATGGATTGCTCACTTCCATCGATGTAGACCATGATTCGCTGGATGGGCTTACGCACGATCGGCCTCCCTGGCTTTCATTCGTTTCCTGTCCAGATTCTCCTTGACCATCTTCATGAGGATGAACATATCCCGTTCGTTCTCCTCGAGCCTTGTCTCGATACAACGAACGGTCTCCTTCAGGTCGGGAATGGCTATCTTTTCCAGGGCGTTGACCTTGCGGATCGTCCTCTTGACTTCGTTGGCAAGCCGCAATACGGAGATCTTCAACTCGGAGAGCTTGCCCAGAAGCCGCAGGACTTCTTTGAACAACTGCACTGAGCTGTCGATCCAGAAACTGGTGCCCATGGGACTGTAGTAGGGACTGTGCTCCGTGAATGTAGTCTCCACGACGGGCAGATGGACGCCCATCACTCGCCTGGAGCGCACCGTGATATCGGTCGCGACGTTCACCGCGCCGGTCAGATATTGCACTTTGAGTCTTCCCATGTCAAGGATGGCCTGCTCCAGCGTCTTGTACGCCTGCGCCAGCGCACCATCCACCCGGGCCTGGTGGTCCGCCGTCTGGTCCACCAGCGACAGGAGCTCGACGATGAGAATGTTCCGTTTCTGGTCCAAGAGCTCGTATCCCTGCTCGGCAAACTTCAGATCGCTTCTGAGCCTGAGCAGATTCGTCTTCGTCGGTGCATGATCGGACTGTGCCATGGAACCCTCTGCTATGCTCCGTAATACTTCTCGATCTCCTCTTCCGTGATCCTGTGCAACTCGCCGGCCGGCAGGAGTCTCAGGACCTCCCACCCCAGGTCCAGCGTCTGCTCGATGCTCCTGTTCTCATCCTTACGTTGCGAAACGAACTTCTGCTCGAACGCCTTGCCAAATTCGAGGTAGTTGTGGTCGAGCGGCGTCAACTCCTCCTCGCCGATCACGGACGCAAGATTGCGCACGTCCTTCACGTGGCTATATGCGGCAAAGAGCTGGCTCGCCAGATGGGGATGGTCTCCACGGGTCATGCCTTCTCCGATCCCGTCTTTCATCAGACGCGAAAGCGAGGGCAGTCCCGCCACCGGCGGGTAGATCCCCCGGCCGTCCATCTCCCGTTCGAAGACGATCTGCCCTTCCGTAATATACCCGGACAAGTCGGGAATGGGGTGGGAGATGTCATCGTTGGGCATGGTCAGAATGGGCAGCAAGGTGATGGAGCCGCTGTGCCCTTTGATCATCCCCGAGCGTTCGTAAAGCTCTGCCAGGTCGGAGTAGAGATACCCCGGATATCCCTTGCGAGACGGGATCTCGCCGCGAGTCGTGGAGATCTCTCGCAGCGATTCACAGTAGTTGGTCATATCGGTCATGATCACAAGCACGTGCATTCCCTCGCTGAAGGCCAGATGCTCTGCGAGGGTCAGGGCCGTCCTCGGTGTAATCAGCCGCTCGATGGAAGGATCGTCGGCCAGAGAGAGGAACAGCGCGACATTGTCCAACACGCCGCTTTCTTCGAAAGAACTCGAAAAGAACCGGGCCACATCGTGCTTGACCCCCATGGCTGCAAAAACCACGGCGAATTCGGCGTCCGTCCCGCGTATCCTTGCCTGGCGTGCGATCTGGGCCGCAAGCTCGTTGTGCGGAAGCCCGTTCCCCGAGAAAATGGGGAGTTTCTGGCCGCGGATCAATGTGTTCATGCCGTCGATCGCAGAGATGCCGGTTTGAATGAAATCCCTTGGATACTGCCGGGCTGTCGGGTTGATGGGCATGCCGTTGACGTCCCGCTCCACGTCGCTGCGGGGCGGCGGCCCGCCGTCAATCGGAAACCCAAGGCCGTTGAAGACTCGCCCGAGCATCTCCCGAGAAACGGGGATGGTCAGCGGCTCCCCGCGAAAGCGCACCCGCGTATCCGGCAACGCAAGGCCGGCAGTCCCCTCGAAGATCTGCGCCACGACGAGATTGGTCGAGGATTCCAGCACGATCCCCAGCCGGACGTTCCCTTGCCGGTCGACGCACTCGATGAGTTCCCGGTATCCTACGGGATGGGTCCGCCCGACGAATACCAGCGGGCCGTCGATCTTGTCGACGCCGATATACTCACGTCCGGACAGCAGACGTCTGTTTCTCATCTCGGGCATGCAGGGCCTCCAACTGGTCCATGGCTCGTTCCAGGCGGGCTTCGATCTTGTCGAAGCCGGAAAGATCGTCGTTGGGGACGGAAAATTTCATTCTCATGATGTCGTGATACACTTTGAGCTTCTTGAGTTCAATGAGGGTTGCGCCCTTCTTGATGACCGTGTAGCCGCGTTTCCAGTATGCGACGATGACATGCAGCATTCTCGCCTGTTTCTGAACGACCGAGAAGGCATCAATCTTGTCGTAGGCGTTCTGCTGAAGAAAGGCGTTCTTGAACAGCGTGCACACCTCGAGGATGAATCGCTGCGTGTCGGGTAACGCGTCGGGACCGACCAGCTTTACCACCTGCTGCAGCCGAACCTCGCGATGCAGCAGGTCCATGATCTCAGTTCGGTCGGCAGCCCATTCCATACGGACCTGCTGCTCCCACCACGAGGTGATGTCGCTGAGATACTCGCTGTAACTGTCGAGCCAGGAGATGGCCGGATAGTGCCGGGCGTTGGCCAGTTCACGGTCGAGGGCCCAGAAACAGCGGATAAACCGCTTCGTGTGCTGAGTCACCGGTTCCGAGAAGTCACCGCCGGGCGGAGACACGGCCCCGATGACCGTCACCGAGCCGCGACTGCCACACAGTGTCTCCATCGATCCGGCCCGTTCGTAGAACTCCGCGATCCGGGTCGGCAGATACGCAGGGAATCCCTCCTCCGCCGGCATCTCCTCCATACGTCCCGAGAGCTCGCGCAGCGCCTCGGCCCATCGCGACGTGGAGTCCGCCATCACCGCAACGTCGTAGCCCTGGTCCCGGAAGTATTCCGCCATGGTGATCCCCGTGTAAATGCTCGCCTCTCGCGCGGACACGGGCATATTGGACGTGTTGGCAATCAGGATCGTCCGCTCCATGAGGGATCGGCCCGTGCGAGGATCCACCAGCTTCGGGAACTCCGTCAGGACGTCGGTGATCTCGTTGCCTCGTTCCCCACAGCCGATGTACACGATGAGATCGGCATCACACCACTTGGCGATGGCCTGTTGCGTCATCGTCTTTCCGGTTCCGAATCCGCCTGGGATGGCGATGGTCCCGCCTTTGGCTACGGGGAAGAGCGTGTCGATGACCCTCTGGCCGGTGATGAGCGGAATATCCAGGGCCAGGCGAGCGCAAACCGGGCGCTGCGTGCGGATGGGCCATCTGTGCATCAGGCCTAGCTCTCTCGTCCGCGCATCGGCGGCCCGCAGGACGGCGACGACTTCCTCCACGGTGTAATCCCCCTCCGCGACGATCGATTCGAGGACACCCTCGGTTCCAGGCGGAACGAGGATCTTGTGAAGGACGTTTCCGGTCTCCTGAACCGTGCCGAGGACCATCCCGCCGGCAAGGCGGTCTCCCATTCGTGCGGAGGGGACAAAACGCCACTTCTTCTCGCGATTCAACGAGGCAACCGTGATGCCTCGCTGCACATAGATCTCCGAGACCGCACGGATCGCTTCAAGGGGCCTCTGGATCCCGTCGTAGATCGTGCCCACCATGCCGGGACCCAGTTCCACCGACAGCGGCATGCCCATTCCGTAGACGGGATCGAACGGGGCAACACCCGTGGGGTCCTCGTAGACCTGGACGACGGCGCTGTCGGTTTCGAGTTTGATCAGCTCGCCGACGAGTCCCTCCTCGCCGACCTTCACCAGCTCGAACATCTCGGCGTCGGTGATCCCCATCACCTCGATGACCGGGCCGTTCACCCGTTTCACTCGCCCTATGATTCTGTGGGTCATATTCGTTCAAGTCGATTCTTCAAGAAAATCGAGGAATCAGATTTCCTTGAAGAATACAGGCCTAATCCTCCATTTTACGGAACTCTATCCATTCACAAACAAGCAGTCGTGTATCAGCTTATGAATCTTGCGTCGGCTTCGCAACATCCGTGTTTTCACCTGGTTGTTGAAGGCCGTGCGTCCGTCGGCCGCCGTTAGAAAGACCCCCTGGGCCGACAACGGCGGCGAGACGGACAACGTCAGGGCGACCCGTTTGCCGGTTGCCGCTTGGATCTTCTCCACCGCCTCCGCGAGCAATCGGTCGTCGATCAGCACGCGTTCCTTCTCCGAGGCGTTGACCTCGGCCGAATCCGCCCCCAGCCCGACACCGGCCTCCGCGATCCAGTTCACGAGGGCAGATCGGTACTGGAGGTCCTGAGTCATTGCGGCGAACCGCCTCTCCACTCGATCCATGACCTCCTGTACGACGGCCGCCCTTCGATGCATCGATCGTCTCTTTGCTTCGCGTTCCGCGTCCCGGATTGCCTTCCTCTTGATCGCCTCCACCTGCTCCTGGGCCTTCAGGTGGGCATCATTGAGGATGGACTCAACCTGCTTCTGGGCGTATTGTCTCTTCTCCGCGACCTGGGCCTCGGCCTCTTTGATGATGGTTTCGGCCTCTACCCGGGCATCGGACTCGATATCCGAGATCAGTGCAGCCTTGTCCTGTTCCTGTGGTTCCATGCGAAGTTGCACCCTGTCACAATCGTATTCCGATGGCCGCGTTGACCAACTCCCGGATCCCGGGCCTGTTCGGTTGCCTGCCCTTGCGGTCCGGGATTTCCACGATGAGCGGAAAACTCTCGGTGAACAGATACCTGTCCACGAGGGGCCGGATCATGTCGGCGACGCGCTCGGTAATGATGATGATGCCCGTTTCTTTGTCCGCCAGCACATCGCGGAAGGCGAGGTGCGCCTCCTGGGGGTCCCGCACCGTCCTTCCCGACACCCCGACCATCTCAAAGCCGAGCACCGTGTCGTCGTCGCCTATGATCGAGTACTTCATGGTGCCGCTAGACCTTGCCAAGAATCATCAGAGCTGTGATGAAACCGAACACAACAAGCCCTTCCGCCAGCGCCACGAAAATCAGCGCCTGACCCGCGATCTGCGGTTTCTCCGCCACGGCTCCCATGGCGGCGGCGCCGACGTGAGAGATCGCGATCCCGGCGCCGATCGCGCCCAGGCCAAAGGCAACGGAAGCGGCAACCAGGCCCCACTTCACGTTGTCAGGCGATTTTACGGCCGGCTGAGCCGCCTCTACGGCCTGGGACGATTCTCCGAAGGCGCTCGCACAAAACAATGTCGCAACAATAGCCATCACGGTAACCAGCATGACAATGCTCTGGGTGATGTTCAGTCTCAGTTTGCCTTCAGCATCATTCATAGCCCCGATCCTTTCCCTACCACTCGCTATCCAGCGAGATCGGCGTATACAATTTACCTGTTCCATGAAAGAACTTCGTGAAGAACTCATAGTAACTCAACCTCAACGCCTGTATTCCCGCAGAGAGTCCCTCCAGGGCGATCACGAGGATATTCCCGAGAACCAGGATGAGAATCGAGGCGATCCCTGACGTCATCTCCGCCAGAGCGAAGAAGCTGATCATCAGACAGACGTGAGCGATGCCCAGTCCCGCGACTCGCATGAAGGAGAGCGTATTGGAAAGGTAGCCGCTGAAGATTTCAAGCAGTTCGACGATCCAGTGCATCACCGCATTCATCGCGGCGAAGGCGGGATTCGTCTTTGAGGCCGACTGTCTGCCGCCATGGCGAAGATGGCGGTATGGCTCCTTCAGGAACAACAGAATCGCGGGCAGTCCCACCAAAAGGAACAGCCGCCCGCGGGATGGGAATGCCCCATAGTCGTGGGACACGAGATAGAACGCGATGTAGATCCCCCCGCCATAGATCCATCCGCCGAGAACGCCGCCTTTGTCGAAGAACAGTTCCGTCCATTTTGCCGTTCGGATGATGTTCACCCAGTTGAAGAGCAAACCGGTCACAATCACGAAAATGCCGAAGTATATCGCGATTGCCAGGATGTCAAACACGTCCTTCATGACGGAGCCTTCGGCACGATGGCCCGCAATGATCCCGTGATAATCGAACCAGAGCGGCTCGAAGAGAACCATGCCGAAAACAGACCCGAACAGGGCGCCGAAGAACACGGAGGACAAACCACACCAGATGATCAGCCACGAAAGCTGATACCACCCTTTTTGGGCCGCTCGCATCCTCTGGAGAGAAACACCCAGAACGCCGAGGGCTGCCAAAACGAGCCCCTGCCCGACATCCGCAAACATGAGCCCGAACATCGCCAGATACAGGGGCATGACGAAGGGCGTTGGATCGATCGTGCCGTATTGCGGCACCCCGAAATTGCTGACCAGCATCTGGAAAGGCGCCAGCAGCCGCGGATTGTCGAGGCGCACAGGGACTTCATCTCCGATGGCGTCCTTCCCGGATGCCTCGTTCCATTCCAGGTAGCATCGGCCTTCGCTCGCCCGGCGAATCGCCCCCGTCAGTCGTTCTCGCTTCTCCGCAGGCACCCAGCCGGTGAAGACCGTTGTCCGCGAGAGGCATGCGAAATGGGTCTGAATCCTGTGGAGAAGCTCGATGACCCGCAGATTGCTCCAGACCGTCCGCAGCCGCTCTGCTTCCTTCTTCACGAGATTGTCGGCCTCCATCTCCAGCCTCTTCTGCTCATCCGTGAGCGTCTTCAGTTTCGCAGAGAGTTCTCTGAATGCGTCCTCTTTGAGGGATCTTAGCTCATTGGGCAGTTCGATGGGCGTCCATCCCACGCTGTCCAGAACCCTCTGGGCTCTCTCGGAATCCCGTTTCATGAAAATCACCAGGGAGTGGATGCTATCGCGCTCTCGTCCCACGGGGATATTCACGGAAGGGAGATCTCTGAGTCCCTCCTCGAATCGGCCTTCGCTGGATGCGGCGATCTTGCCGGTCTGCATGACAATGAAAGAATGCGGCGCCGACACGGCGATATCGGAAAGGCCCTCGCCGTAGAGCATCACCTGTCGCCGGATGTCATCCAACTTCAGGATCTCCTGCTGGTTCACGCGCTGCCTTTCTCGGATGGCCGCCCGCTCGCTGTCGATTCGAGCCAGGTTGCCCTTCTCTTTCTCCGTATCGACGGCGCCCCGATCGCTCAGGTCCGCCTCGCTGGGCGCCGAAGGGATGATGCCCGCCGTGTGCAGAAGTCCCTCGATTCGCTTCCTGAGATCCGAAATCTCAGTCAGAGATGCCTGGATCCTTGCCGGCGAAGACACGAGATCCTGCGCCTGAACATCGACATCCGATGTGCTGATGAACTGTATCACTCCCTCGCGAAGGAGGGCCTCTGTGACTCGCTCGCAATCCTTCGGAAGGACCACGGCAAAGAGCTGTACCATTCGGCTGGTGAATATCATATCAGGCTCTCGATCCGCTCGGGCTGGATGCCTTGCTGCTGCGCGTTGAGTATGATCCTGACCCGGTCCAACTCGTTCTTCTTCAGCATGAAGTACGCGAGGATGATCCCGATCGTGAAAGGATACCCGCTGAGGATTCGCTGGACCTCCTGTCTCATGATTTCCTCCATGATTCGACGGATCAGAAGCAGTCGCGAAGCGCTGTCCGACACCTGCGAGGAAAGCAGCGTCGACAATCCCGGATATCTCGCCTTGACGAACCCCTGCAGGACCGACGTGACGTTCTGGGCATGGTACAACTCGGTGATCGTGGCCTTGTTCAGATTGAACCCGCCGGGAATGATCGCTGCCATGACGGTCTCCATGGGAAGATCGTAGAAGTTGCGCAGCCGGATAATCCAGTCCACATTCTGCAGATCGATTCTCACGCCTGCAAGCCGCAGCGCAATGGCACGATCCTTGCGGTCCAGTGTTTCGATGGCGGACAAGAGGTTCGCATAGTAGAAGTGATCGAGAGCAATCTCCATGCGGAACAGGGAACCTTCCGATTCCACTGTGTGGCTGTACTTCCTGATGATCGGCCTGTATGGCGTCCCCTCACAAACGCCGGCGATTTCGTCGAAGCTCTGCGCGTTCACGATGATGTCAAACGGGATATCATGAAGGATGGGCTCGTACAGGATGTAGTGCGCGCTGGTGTCCGCCGGACGGCGGCGGATACTCCTGTCAAAATAGACCCTGATGGCGTTCTTGAGGTTCTCGATTTCAAACTGGCACAGCAGAGCGTCAACGAGTTCGATGGAACTATGATGCAGGTGCGACTTGATGTTCTGGTAGAGTTCGATTTCACCCTTGAGCAGTTCGAGTTCCGCCAGTCTGAGATCGCCGGTCCCCGAATGGATCTTCTCCAGACGGGCAAAGGGCGTTTCCCGCAGCAACGCAAGCGCCGCCTCAAGCGACGGGGCCCTGGCCAACTGCTTGAATACACAGTCCGGCAGGATATCGCTGATCCGTGCACGCAACTTCGCGTTGACAAGCGAATATTTCGACAACGGGCCCGGCATCACTGGTCATCCATTTCACACTCCGTGTTCAATATGACGGTGCAGATCTTGGCCACCAAGTTCTCTATCACATCCTGCTTGCCGTCGAGCAGGGCACGCGTCTGCTGGTCCGCCCGCCTGAGTGTTTCTTCCCGGATCTGTTCCGACTTCTTCCTCGCCTCCTCCGCTGCGGCCTGCATGATCCTCTGGGCCTCCTGTCGGGCGTCGTTGGTCTGCTCGGATCCTTCTTTTCCCGCGGCAAGTCTCATCTCAGAAGCCTTCCGCCGGCCTTGATCGAGGATTTCGCGGATTTTCGACTCCGTCTCAAGGATTTCCTTGACGATCTGCCTCATAATGAGTCTATATCCCCAGCAGAACAACCATGACAGAACCCATGGCAACACGCACACAGCAATCCATAGACACTGATTATAGAAGAGACAACGACGACTGGTCAAGCATCCAGGTCCTGATCTTCGAGGGGGGTTGCGGGCAAACAGTGCGATAGGAACACTCTTGGGGAATGGCCTCTTGCCGAGAGAGGCGACAGACTGTGAACCTCGCCCTTGGCTTTACGCAACGAGTTTCTGGCTCCGGCGGTTCGCTGCTGACCATCTGGAAGGGTAACAACCCGATTCAAGACCTTTGTCGTGATCGTTGTGGGTATCACACGCTCAAGAATATTGAATGGAGCAGGTCGCATGGATAAGATGACGTGTTGTAGGGCACAGGATTACCACTCGTGAAGTTATATGGAAACGCCAGGAGTCAGGATGTTCTATGAAACGATATGACAGGACAAGTTCTTGCACTTGCGACGGCATGACTCTTCCCGTGTGCATACTGGGTGAAACCCGCTGGCGGCCTTTGTTGAAGACGAGAGGTACGGTACGGGTTGCGATGATCGTCGGTCTTTTCTCACTTACTGCGGGGGCTGCCGATCCCCTGTTCTTCAATACCAGCGACACGGGCCCGCCCCCGGTTGATGTCCCGGTCATCAGGCCGTGGAAGATCGTCCCCCTCGATCCCGACTACGGCGGTCAATGGGTCGTCGCAGCCGACCTCGATGCGGACGGCGAGGTCGAATTCGTCGCCTGCGAAAACCACAATGTCGGCGACGTCCACTATACGTCCACGGCCGTGGCCCAGAATCTCGATGGTACGGTCCTTTGGCGATGGGGCGATCCCGACGTCGGGCGAAAGAAATGGCATCACGACGTCGCGTGCCAGATCCACGACTGGGACGGCGACGGCAAAGCCGAAGTCATTCTCGCCACCCAAGGGGCTATCGTCGAACTCGACGGCCGGACAGGTCACGAGAGAAGCCGTATTCGAATCCCCGATGATGCCACCGACTGCATTGCCTTTGCCGATCTCGCCGGGCGAGGTCGGCCCACCGACATCCTCGTCAAGGACCGTTACCACAATATCTATGCGTACGGCTGCTCCGGCGAGTTGCTGTGGCATGTCAGGGATCCGGGCGGCTACCCAACCGCTCACCAGCCTCGCCCGATGGACCTCGACGGCGATGGCAGGGACGAGATCGCTGCCGGGTACACCATGCTCAACGCCGACGGCTCGGTCCGATGGACGTTCAAGTCCTCCCAAATCGACATGAATCGAGGCCATCTTGACTGCATTCGGCTGATACGCCGAGGCGACAGCCTTGAAGATGTTCGGCTGGTCCTCACCCTCTGTGGCGCCAATGGCATCGCCATGATCGATGGCAACGGCACATTGATCTGGGAACAAGCCGGCAGCCATTTCGAGTCCATTGACGTCGGCTGCGTTATCGCGGAGCACTTCGGCCCGCAGATTCTTGTGGATATCGACCATCAGCCCTTCGGCGCGGGGCCACTGTGCCTCATCGACGGAGACGGCGTATTACTTGGTCAGATCAATACCGATTACGCACGCCATCACCACATGCTCGATTGGACCGGTGACGGCCTCGATGAGATCTTCAATGCTCACAGTGGTGCGGTCTATGACAACAAAGGCCGGCGCATCGCCACACTTGTGGCCCCGCCGGCCGCGGACGGGGGCGAACGAGGCCTCCTCGTCGGCGATTTTACCGGCGATGGGGTCGCCGACGTCATCCTCACCACAACGACCGCCCTCCATATCTTCAAAAACGAGAACGGCGTCAAACCTACGGATCGCATCGGCCTGGGGACTGAATTCAACTTCACGCTCTACTGATCGGTTGCCCGGCGAGGTGCAGTCCTTTTTGCTGTGGGTGCAGGTTTCATTTTCCGTACTGGTTTACGCAGAGCAGCGAAGCCGACTGTAGGTATCCCAGAATTCCTTCCACAATCCGGATTTGACATAGCAGCGAAAGTTGAGGATTCGTTGTCCACCTGGCCGTGACCAACGTATGGCACTTTGATACAGCCGCGTTTTCACGAGGCTTTTACAGGCCGCCTCCACCGGCCCGCTTCCGATGGGAAGCCCCCACCGGCGAAAGGAGGCGTAGGACATCCGGTGCCTGTTGCGTCGGAAGAAAGTCCGTTCCATCGCCAAGGCTTATCGGCTGCTTTGGCTGAGCCGGCCGGTGCGGCCGTAGTAGTCGATGGAGCGACGCAGGGCTTCGACACCGTCGTCTTGTTCCTGGAGGAGGGCTCGATCCTTCGTGTACCAGCGATTGCCCTCTGGGCTGTTCTTGCGGAACAGGGCCTCCGCCGGCTTGAGGGTCATTCACTTGTCCAGGATGAATGCCGCGATCCGGTGTAAAAGCGCATAAAACTTGCGCACGCAAGAACCGAGGGCACATGGAGCCCGCAGGGTCGGCACTCCCTTCACGTGTATACTTGCCGGCACGGCGAGGCCGGCCCAACCTTCGGGCCAGAGATGGCACGCGACAGACTACGCCATCGACTTCCTCGAACGCCTGCGAGGTTAGCTGACGGGCTCGGAACCGAGTTGCCCCGTCCAACTCGGGAGGCTGGATTCGCCCTCAAAACCTGGGTCCCCCGCTCCGCACGGTCTTTCGGCCNNCTCATGCTCAGTCTCGTGTTCGGAAGCCGAGGCGGTCATACAGACCCGGATACCTGGGGCTGGCTCCCGACGAGCGGGGTGGGGCGACGCGACCTGCGTTTGCGGTTTCTGTTCCACACGCTCCCCCAGGCAACTCGGGGCAGGACCACGGGCAGTCGGAGGAGCGAATCGGCGAGGTCCCGATTCGTGACCAGCCCGATACGCCGGGCCTTGGCGGCAATGCGAAGCAGTTGCGGCGCGTTGTAGAATGTGGATCGGATCCGGTCGCGGATGCGTCTGAGCTCGTTGCGCCCATAGCGATCCGAATACACGGGCCCGCCGATGTGGGTGTAGTAGTAGCCCGGGGTCGATTCCACGACCTCCTTGAGCGGGGAGTACTTCTCGATGCGGAGTTTCTGGAAGCTGATGGAATCCAGCCCGATCTCCTGGGCGAACTTCGGGATATAGAGCATTTCTTCTTCGGTTTCGGTGATATTGCCGTAGATGAAATAGCCGTGCAGGAAGAAATTATACTGCGTCAGGACAGCGAACGCTTCGCGGATCTGCTGTTGCGTGATGCCCTTTTGAAGTTGCGTGAGGATGCGGTCGTGCGGGGATTCGACGCCGAGCAGGAATAGCTTGAAGCCCGCCTGCTGGGCCTTGTCGAGCACGCGGCGGTGCCGGGCGATATCGATCCTCGCCTGGATGATGAACGTCTTTTTGATCCCGTTCTCAATGATCAGGTCGCAGAGCCGTTCGGCGCGTTTGAGGTTCGTGAACAGGTTGTCGTCGCTGAAGAGCACGATGTCGGCCGTGACGGTCTTGAGCTCCTCGATGACGGATTCGAGAGGCCGCTCCGTGTATTCACGCTTCTGGCCGAGGGGATTCAGACTGAACGTGCAGAACTTGCACTTGAACGGGCAGCCCCGCGTCGTCAGGACCGTGTCGAATGTATGGCGGCTCAGCCGAACCCCGTGCTGGGACCAGTAGTAGTCGTGCCCTCTCAGCGAGCGGTCGGGAAACGCGATATGGGTGAGGTCCGGGAGATCGTGATTCTCGTTGTGCACGACGGCCCCGTTGTTCCGGTAGGAAAGCCCGCGGATCTCCGGGTATGGAACCCCGCTGACGATCTGCTGGATGATCTCCTCTCCCTCGCCCCGGACGATCATGTCGATGTTCGGGCAGCGCGTGAACAGGTACTCGACCTCTTCCGTGGCCTTGCGTCCCCCGACGACTGTCGTGACCTCGTCGGGCAATTGGCAGATGAAGTCGCAGATGTTCTCGAACCGCGCATCCCACTGAATCCCGATGCAGACCAGATCGATCTCTGCCCGGATGAATCGGCTCAGGGCCTTGGGATTCTGGTAAGCCCTCGCGTAGCGCAGGTCGAGCAAGGTAATTTTGCCGACCAGCCCTTTGAGACTTGCGGCGATATACTCCAGCCCGGTGGGGGGAAACACACCCATCGTGGCGGTCGAATCCTCGAAGCAGGGATCCAACATCAATACGTGTTGACATTTCATCATCAACCAAGCATAGGGGCAGGGAACCCGATGTGCAAGCGAATAACGCGTAAATTAAGCGAAACACACGAATCTGTGGATCGACGAACGGTCCGGGCGCGGTCTATGGCAGTGATCCGTTTTTGTGGAGCAGGCCACCCCTGGCCGAATCGACGGTCACGGTGAAGGGGCCGCTGCCCTGGACGATGAACTGCACGCGCGTTGCGTCCATGCCGTCGATGGTGTCCAATTCGACCCGCTCGGGCCGATATTCGGTGGCATCGACTCGCTTGAAGAATCGGTCCGTCACGCGCCCGCTCGATATCACCTTGATGTCGTCGCCCCCGACGGTGACAAGATCCGGCGGGCTGATGTGATGGTCCATATCCTGGCCGGTCCGCGTCGGCATCGGCCGGCTGTTCTCGATCGTCACCCAGATCTTGAACAGGCGATGGGCGAGCGGCTCGACGGCTACATCGGCGATCCGCAGTCGCGGCATCGTGCTCGCGTGATAGAGCGTGAAGGCCGTGTTGCGATGGAGCTCCTCTTCCAGCAGGAACGAGGGCGGGAGCCGGCCCCATTCCTTCCGGAGGCCGCCGATCTCGATCCGGCCGTAGGTGGGATGGTCGTATTCGTGCCAGGCGACGACGCCATCGTCCTGCAAGACGTGGCGGATGAACTCGGCCTCCTGTTCGTCGGAGGGGTGCTCGTCCATCTTATACAGGTTCCGCGACGTCCACATCTCGCAAGTGTACGACAGGACGCCCCGGGCGCCGTAGAGCCAGGAGTCTTCGTCGCCCCAGGTTGTGTAGAGGTCCTGCCAGGAGATCATCGAGCGGTAGTAGGGTAGGATTTGCGTGCCGCGTTCGGCGATCATCTGCAAGAGCCGATCGTCGGCTCGTTTCATCTCGCCGCCCTCGCGGCCGGGGCCCCGCAGGATCATGCCGCCGGAATTGTGGTAGCATTGGCCGGCCGCGATGTTCGGATGCGCCAGGACGAAGCGAGCCACCGCCCGCGTCTCCGGCTGGGAGAAGGGGTAGTCCATCGCGCCGTGCTGCAGGTAGGCCGGCTGCCAATCCCAGGCCCAGTTGCGATTGAGGTCGTAACCGCCCCGGCCGTCCTCGTTCACCCGGCCGTCGCCGTCGTTGTCGATGCCTTCCCAGCCGAGGAGGGTGTACTCGCCCGGCTCATCGGGCTTGACCCGGACCATCAGAGATTCCGGGTAGTCGGGATGTTTCTTGTATCGGCCCTGCGGGTCCTTGATCCGCATCATTGTGATGGTCCCGTTGCCGTCGAGGTCGTCGCAGTCGTCCTCATCGGCGACGCCGTCGCGGTCGTTGTCGATGGGCGTCGAGCCGGTGCGGGCGGACATGGCGCCGATGCTGGTGGCGAGCCAGAAGTCCCGGCCGTCGGGATTCGTCATCGGCACGAGGTAGAACACGTAGCTGTCGAGCAGAGTTTTGACGCGGTCGAGCCGGTCGTATTGATGGCATAGGTACCATGCGGTGTAGGCGACCACCTCACCGGCCTGGACCTCGTTGCCGTGGATGTTGCCGTCCACGTACATGCCGGGTTTGCGGTCGGGATTGCCGACCCCTCGCGCCGTCACTTCCAGGCACCACAGATCGCGGCCCTCAGTCGATTTCCCGATGGAGTACAACTTCGTCAGGCCGGGGAAGGCCTTGTGCAGGCGGGCCAGGATGTCCGCCAGTCCGGCGTGATCGTAGAACCGATTCCAGGCGAAGTCCGCTTTCCGCTGGGCTCCGACGCCCAGGGCCGGATACGCGTGAACGGCCGGCGTCGGCGCGCCAGGTTGCTCGTTCGCCGCCGGCGCTTCGGCCATCGCCCCTGTCGAGAAGAATAGACACAAAAGAACCAACACAATCGCGGGACTGCGACCTGTGAATATGGTTGTGGGAATCGTCATTTCTCACCTGCTTTCAGCAGCTCGATGGTCCCTCGCACGCGGCCGGCCAATGTGGATATCACTTCGAACTTGATCTCATCGCGGCCCACCGCGCGGATGGTGTAGCGGGCCTTGGCGGTGCCGCCGCTGCCGCCGATCGTGGGCAAACGCGTGATTCTCGCGCCGGCGAGGAAGCATTGCGGCTCAAGCCCCAGCGNNCAATCGCGTTGGAAAGACCTGCTGCGAGGTCTCCCCGTGCGCCAGGGCCGTCGGCAGGAAGCCGGTGTTTGTCACCAGGATCTCGATTTCATAGATCGAGTCGGCCAGCAGGCGACATTCGATCTTGGCGATTCTGAGCCGCGGCAGTTTTCCGGCCAGGTCCGTCAGAAACGCCCCTTGCTTCTCGGTGACCTCGTCAAGCATCGCCGGCGGCGGATTCGTTTGTGCGAAGGGCCGCCAGCCGCCGACCTCGACCCGCCGACCGGGGAAATCCGGATGCTCGACCGCCTGCCACGCAAGGAAAGCGTCGGGAGCGTGCTCATCGAACCACTTGAGCTGCTCCCGCTCATCCTTGCCCCGCTTGTCCTCGCTCCTGGCGGGTTTCTTCTCGGTCGCGGGTGTGTTGGCGTCGCGGGACTTCTCGGCGTCCTCGTTCTTTCGCGAGTTGGAGGACTCGATCGCGGCGGCCACGTCCCATGGGCGGACGGCCAGTGACAATCGTCCGCGATGGAAGTACATCCAATCGCTGAACGTCCCCGGCTTGGAGTCGCCCTCCATTTCTTTGCCCAGGCCGAGCTTGGCGCGGCAGATTTTGCCGAATGCCTCGTAGTAACCGATGTCCTTCTCGTGGATGGCCTCCATCGGCTTGGAGCGTCCGGCAGGCGGGCCGCTCTTGGGTGTCTTGCGGAGGTTGTCCGCAGCCCCGTAGGTCAGTACGATGCCGATGTTCGGATGGGCGACCACGAAGTCGGCCAGCGCCCGTGTCTCGTCCTCGCTGACCGGGTGAATGCCCGCATCGGGAGTGAAGTACCTGTAGCC
Organism: Phycisphaerales bacterium UBA2218; assembly: GCA_002327785.1. GTDB lineage: Bacteria > Planctomycetota > Phycisphaerae > Sedimentisphaerales > Anaerobacaceae > PLanc-01. Next base: position 5,580 of record DCUI01000225.1, on the reverse strand, counting down.
GAAGGGGAAGTTGCGGTTGAAATTGACGCCGCCGGGGCCGTCCTCGTTCCATCGCTTGTCGTGGTCGTTGTCGATCCCCTCGGGCAGCAGTCGCCAGAGGGGCGTTTCGCCCTTGAGCGGATCGGCTGTCAGCAGCAGCCGGGGTTCGTTCGGGTCCGCGATGTACTGCCCCTCCTTGTCCTCGATCCGCATCATGGTGATCAGGCCATCGCCGTTGAGGTCCTCGCAGCCGTCTTCATCACAGAGGCCATCGTGGTCCTCATCGTTTGGCGCGCCGTTGACGTTCCGCTCGATCTTGGACGCAGCGAAAAAACACTCCATGGCATCCGGATTCAGGCAGGGAACCACGTAGACCGTCGTGGTGTTCAGCATCTCGACCGCCGACGAACCCTCGCGATATTCCTTCGTCAGTCGCTCGATCCAGGAGAGGGCTGTGACCGGCCCGACGAGATCGTTGCCCTCAATGCCCGCGACCACCAGCATGGCCGGCCGGGTATCCCGGTCCTGTTCGGACCCGGCGCCGGCCTCGACTATCCAGACCTTGCGTTTCTCTCGCGAAAGGGCCAACTCGCGAACGCGCACGAGGTTCGGATCCTGCTTCGCGAGCCAGGCGAGATGTTCCGCCATCGTGGCCTGGTTGTAGTAGTCCGCAGCGTCCGCCGATGTGCCGGGGATCAGCAAGGCGGCAAACAGAACCGGCCATCCCCACGTTCGACAGGGTCCGAGCTTCACGCGATCATCCTTTACAAAATGCCCCAGCGGTCACTTCAAGAGGAAGGTCACTGTACCGCGCGCCCTTCGGATTGACAACCTGCTGTTTATGCGAAGTTCCGCGACTGCGGCTGTCATGTCGGCAGGCTGGGCATTACGGGACCTTGCGTTGCTCGTTCGTAGAAGATAGGGAACGCCGGACTCTCGGCGAAACATTTCCCGGTTGGCTCGGGTTCGGCCCTGTCGGACCAATCCACGAATATCCGACTGGTTCGTCGTCGAAGCTGCCTGCCCGGAGGGCCGCGTTCAAAGAACCATGGTGAAAAATCAAAGAGAACCTGTTGGCACAGGTTGTTTCGCGGCGCGAGGATTTGTCTGCTCGGATAGGCGGAATATCCGCAAAAGACTGAAACAAGGGCTGCCCCCTTGAAGTCATGTGCTGGTCGGACCGGGTCCGCTTACGGGTCCGGCGCCGTGGGTGGGCCAATGGATTTCCGAAGCAGCGCGTAACGAAGACGAGAGCCGCCACACCACAGCGGGACATCGACCTCGACAAAAGCTCCACCTCGCTCCGCCAGGGCCCGAAGATCTCTGCGACGCAAAGTATGACCGCGATGTCTGCCACGGATACGACGCCCCAGGCTCTTGAAGGAATCATGATCATAGTAGGACACAATGACAAAGCGGGCGGATACCCGCAGCAGTTCGTGGATCGCTCGTTCCTGCTCAACCCCGGGCGGCAAGTGATGCATCAATCGGTTGCAGATGACACCATCGACAGCACCATCCTTCAACGGGATCATGAAGGCCGAGGCCGTGAACCACACGACACGCCCTTGCGAGCCCATGATTCGGCGGGCCATGAGGATCTGATCCAGGCTCAGATCCGCCTGGAGCAGGAGATCAGTCGCTGCCGCAAAGGGGCCGCTGACCCGTCCCCCGCCACAGGGAATGTCGAGCAGGCGGCCACATCGGGGCTGGGACGCCAGCAGACGCTCGATACGTCCGATTTCACGGCGGGTCGTGCACCGCTTGAACCACCGCCGCTGATATCTCCACCGATATCGTTCCCCGATACCGGATTTCTGGAAACTTCCCTGATAGGCAACGCTGGTCACACCGTCGGATGGGCTGCCCCACTGCTCGCTCGATCCCGACTGAGCCAGCAGGGGGATGCCGTCGTGCAATTCGTAGCGGCGAGCGCAGCCCCTGCAGATCAGGTCCCTTCCTTCTCGCGCCAGATCCCCGCGGCAGTGGGGGCACCTCATCAGCTCCATTACGGAAGCAGAAACAGTGTTATTCCTATCCTGGGTCATCGGGGGTCTCATCTGCTACAGGGTCGGCGGGTGGTGAGAGAATGCCCCTCTGTGTCGGAATTGAAAACCCATGATTCGAGCGACAAGTTGCCTGTCCTCCCGGCGCAGACGAGTCTGACATCGATACCGAAGGTAAAAGCGAAGGCGCGTCGTTCGCGAGAGACATTCCCTCGCCGACCGGTCGAGCAGGGCGAGATCTTTCACTATGAAATGCTTGCGCCACAATCGCGACGTGTGTCTTCCACTGGGGCAATCCAGAAGGAACACGCGGGGCGGTTCCTCCGCCGTCACCAGGATATTGCGCCATTTCAGGTCCCTGTGAGTAAACCCATCCTCGTGGAGTCGGCGCACATGGTCCGCCAACGACCCCATAACGCGAGACCGCCATTCCGGATCGCGGAACAAATCGGGCCGCGTGCGAATCAGGGTCTGCAAATCCACAGACCGGGGAACCTCTTCGGTAACAATCGCCCCGCGCCGCAGGAGTCCCAGACTGCGCTGGCTGCCCTCGGCGACAACCTTCGGAACGGGGATGCCCATCTGGGCGAAGTAGGTCAGGTTGCGGCATTCGATGTCAGACCGGTCCCGGCTGAATGCTTTCCGGAAGTGCTTGCCTTGAGGACGATAGCGTTTGACGTAATACTTTCGACCGGCAACGCACCACTTGATCACATGGCAGAACACGCCCGACGACACCTGCGGTCCGTTCAATTCAAAGACACGGTCCAGACTCGAGAAAACCCGCGCCCCGGGCGCATCCTCCAGCCCCACGTGCACATTCCACTTCAAATCGTTGACGACAAATCGCAAACCCTGTTCCCTATCTGCATTCGCCTGCACACCATAAACGGCCTTGTCGGTATCAGAGGCGAGCCCATCACGCTGGCCGTCAGCGGATGCTCGCCAGGGCATTGTCCCGACCGACTCCAACCGTCTATCCAGCAGAGAGTACTGGCCGAACGTTAACGGAACATGAAATAGGCGGTTCGAATTGACAACCGCGAACAAACGCTGCCTACCCGGAATTCCGGTCCGTCACCATTGGACCGCAGCCTCTCTCGCACGTCTCTGCCGTTGCACATCTCTGCAAAACAGGTACAATGAACGGGTCTGGACACGGAAATCAGGCAGCATGGATCCGAGAACAGAGCTTATGGGCGTGCCGACTTGACGGTTGGAATATGAGAGTATTGATTGTCGAAGATGAGGCGAGACTCGCGAGGAACATCGCCAAGGCACTCCGAGAAACGGCATCGTACGCGGTGGACATCTCCACCGACGGCGAGGACGGCCGGCACCAGGCCCTCTCGAATCCCTATGACCTGGTCGTGCTCGATTTAATGCTGCCAAAAGTGGGCGGGCTGGAGATCCTCCGGGACCTGCGCCGGCGAGGCAACCGGGTCCCGGTGCTCATCCTCACAGCCAGGGATAGCGCGCAGGACATCGTCCAAGGCCTGGACACAGGCAGCGACGACTACATGACAAAGCCCTTCGATATGGGTGAGTTCCTGGCTCGATGCAGGGCGCTGGTGCGTCGGACCTACGACCGTCCCGATCCGGTTGTACGCGTTGGTGAGCTGGCGGTCGACATCTCCAGCCGCGTCGTGACTCTGCGGGGACGGCCGATCCCGCTGCGAGCCATGGAGTATCGTCTCCTGGAATACCTGGCGCTGCGTGCGGGGCAGGTGGTCAGCAGGGCGGAGATCCTTGAGCACCTCTATGACTTCAACGCCGAGACGTTCTCAAACGTCATCGAGGTACATATCTCCACCCTGCGAAAAAAGCTGGACGCGGGCTCTCCAGGCACCTTGATTCAAACCATTCGAGGCTTGGGATACGTGATCCGGGAGACGCCGGTGTGAAGTGCCTGTCAATCAGAATACAACTGTCATTGATGATGTCGCTTTTGACGCTGGTCATCATCACGGTCCTGTCCGTCGCGGCCTACATTGAATTCGAGGAGTCGTTGCTGAGAAACATCGATGCGACACTCAGAGCCATGGGGGAAGGAGTCCGAGCCGAACTCGATGAACAGGACACCAGAGAGCACCGCGAAGCCGAGTTGCAGGCCATCACGGGGCGCGGCGATTCCAACTATCATGCCCGATATCGGATCTGGGTAGAGCAGAACAATGAAGACATGTTTGTCAGCGACCCGCCCGACGATCCGTTCATGCAATTGCTTCTTCGGCCACCGGCGAAAGAGCGGCCTGACGTGGATGCACTCAGTCTGTTCAGCATTACAGACGAGGTGGGATTGGGCACGTTCCGAGCCATTTGGATGCGCTATGCAGGGCAACAACAGGTTGTGAACATCCTTGTGGCTCGCTCCAGCGGGTATGTCTATCACGAGTTAGGGGAATTCCTGCGTCTCCTGCTGCTGCTGGGCGGCTCCGTCACCCTCCTTGCTTTGCTGCTGGTGCCGATGATCATCTCCTGGGGATTGCGGCCGATTGCCTATGCTGGTAGGCAGTTGGAGCAGATCACGCATCGCAGTCTATGGCAGGAGAACCGAGTCATGGGTGATGTCCCCATCGAGTTGCGGCCCTTCAAGACAGCGCTGGATGGGATGCTCGTGCGCCTGGACAAAGCCATGCGACAGCAGGAGCAACTCACCGCGGATTCCGCACACGAATTGCGCACGCCTCTGGCTATCGCGAAAAGCACGCTCCAGAGCCTGCGCATGCAGCCTCGACAGGCTGCGGAGTATGAAGAGGGTGTGGATGACGCGCTCCAGGATATCGAGCGTATGGAACGACTGGTGGGCCAATTGCTCACCCTGGCGAGGCTGGATGCCGTGGACGAGGTCTCCAATGCGGCGGAAGTCCGCCTGGACATTCTGCTGGAATCCCTCACAGAGGTGTTCGACAATCGTGCCGCACAGCAGGGAGCGAGCGAGATCTACGTCAGTGGGGCCGCAGCCTCCGTTCAAGGGGATGAAACGGAACTGCGACAGCTTTTCAGCAATCTTGTGGACAACGCGCTGCGATACGGCCCTCCCAAGGGGGTCGTCCGCATCACCCTGGAGGATGGGCCGGGGGCGTGGGTGACTGCCCGTGTACATGACGACGGAGGTTCAATCCCGCCGGAACACCTCCCCCACCTGTTCGATCGTTTCTATCGGGTCGATCCTTCGCGATCTCAAACCTGCGGCGGTACGGGCCTCGGGCTGGCTATCGCCCGCCAGATCGTTCAGCGGCACCACGGGCATATCTCAATCACCTCGGATTCACAGACCGGCACGTCGGTCGTCATTCAACTGCCTCGCCTGCGGTCTGCGGGAGCTGCCAGGTGACGCGGAGTCTTCCGTGGCGCCTCGACTGCCGGCCTGTACAACATTGATACAACAATCAAGCCTTTGTTAATTCCAGGTTAACACCAGGAGTTAACGACTCAGATACGCGAGATATCTGCCGAGAATTGAAATACGGGTTGACCCTCGAGGCTTCTATGCACTTGTCAATGAACGGTGACATGGTGTGCTATGCACAGCCTTCCCGCCGGGAATCTGCGTTCTTGGGAATCCGTGTTGCTAACTGGCAACAACTGAAAA
>DCUI01000212.1:3460-3584 GCA_002327785.1 Phycisphaerales bacterium UBA2218 | reverse complement strand
GTTTCGCTCAGGTCGCCCTGGAAACCGGGATCGCCGCGGCAGCAGAAAATCCGGCATCCGGCGAAGCGGTGCTCGTGGATCGTGCATCGGTTGTCCTGCTGATAGGGACATCGGCCGGTGGGCA
>DCUI01000212.1:296-3258 GCA_002327785.1 Phycisphaerales bacterium UBA2218 | reverse complement strand
GGTTGATGCCGGGACACCGCAGGGCGGCCTGATTCCATTCCTCCGGCCCGAGCAGGTTCTCCGGCCAGAACGGCCACGTCCGGCACTGCCCCGGCCGAACCGTGTAGATCTGGCATCGTTTCACGCCGTCGACCATCTGGAGGAAGATGCAGTCCTTGGTGACGTTGTCCTCGACAATGGACATCCGCAGCCCCACACGGCGCATGTACCTGCGGCANNTCAGGTGCTTGGCGATCAGCTCGATCTCCGGCCTTGCCACCCAGATGAAGCCTTCGCCCGGTCCGGAGCAGCACCCCCCGCAGACGCGGCACTCGAAGTGCAGTCCGGCCGCATACCATCTTGTCGAAACCGGTTCCTCGATGACAACACCTTTCGTGAGATCGAACGGCCAAGACGCTCGATCACCGATTCCACTTCTGTTCCTCGATTACTTCCAGTATACGTTTTTCAAGAGCTGTGAAGGCTGACAATACTCTGAGGGGAGAGAAATCATCAATGCATTGGGGAATGCGCTGGACCGCACTACCCACATCGAAGCGTTTGCGGCGATGAGTTCCCAATTCTGTTGCATCGAGAATCAGACGGTGAAGAACGTCCTTCGGGTTTGGGATGTCCTCCACATCATCTGTCAAGTGTGGAAGACGGGGTTCGATTGAGCCATTCGGGTTGCCTGCGGCAGCTCTTATGGCCTTTTCATCAAAGAGCAGCCAAGCCTCTATCATTCGTACCGGAACGACGGCAATAGCAGGCGGAATAGCGCCGGTTCTGCGTGCGAAATCGACAGCCTCATCAATCTCGCATTGTCTGTCCTCAAGGGATGTAGTCTCAGCATCTCGGTGTACAAAGATCACGTTACACGGGGATATATCTACAACAGTCTGAATCTTCTCGGGCAGTCTCTTCGGGGGTCTGCGGAGCCGTCCGAGATCGGGCCAACGAGCCTGTACCGCACAGGTGGGAAGATGTTGGTGTAACAGCCAAGTGAGTATCGGCATCAAGACTCTGTCGGTAGACCCATCGGAGAGGAGAGTATATTGAAGCTCAGTCATGTTGATTCGACGATTCAGGCGGATACTGAAACCAGGACTGCAACAGATCGACAACACGCTCGCGTTTGCGTTGTGGTCTCCTCTCACTCGTTTCCTGGCGTGTGGACGTACTGCTGATCGAACCGCTGTCGTCGGGAAGAACTGGGCTGAGATAGGGCAGGAAATCCCCCTTCGTGCATGTGTGCGACTCGGGTGATTTTGATCGCCACGTGTCTGGAATGCAGCAGAAGCGGACGGCACCAAACCTTGTGCCAGAATGGATTATCTCCGCGGGTAGAGCCATCAATACCGAATCCGGAGGAACCTGCAGGAAAACAGATGGGGAGTGAGTGTTCACAATCACTTGACGCAACGGATTATCCGGACCCACGGGTTCGCTGGTGTCTGTGGCGATGTCCTGCAGCAACCTGATCATTGCCGGGATCCGTGCCGGGTGAATACCATTCTCGGGTTCCTCAAGGCACAAGACACCCTGAACCTCAGGGTCCTGTTCCAACACCGCCAGGGCAAGAAAACGCAGGGTCCCGTCTGATAGAGAACGAGCCGCGTGAGCCGTCTTATCTGCCCCGGTCACATTGACGGTCAGTAACTCGCGCTTTTCATCGCGGTCGATAGAGACCGTGCGCACGTCGTCGATCAACTCGGCCAGTCGGTTTGCAACTCGGGCACATACGTTGGAATTGCCGCCGTTCTTCGCAACGTCACCATTCTGATGAGCGAGTCGATATAAGATCGCCGCAAGATGAGAGCCGTTTGACCCCATCTTGGTCGGATTTGAGAATTCGTCGGGCTTTCGCAACGCCGATGGCTCAAGCTGCACTAGCCGCCACGATTGCATTTCTCGTCGGGCAAGAAGTGCCGTAGGACTCTCTGATGTATTTGTGGTAGAAAGCACGGTTCTGTTCAATCTCTTGACCTGCCAAAGAGGCCTACCGCGGCTACCGCCGTCCTGGTGGAGACGAACGATACGAGCATCTCCTTCACCTTCTGTGGATATGAATTGCTTTCCTTTGCGTTTGCCGGAGATCGCCGATTCGCGCCAGGAAAGCGAGTGAGGGAATGGCAGGTTCCCAGGTGCTTTTGTGACCGTAAAATAGTCGAGTTCCTCCTTAAGGACCTCGAGAGATCCCTGAGAACCCAGGTTCTCGTCCTTCCTATACGCGAGTTTCAGGGCATAGCGCAGGAAAGTGTTGGTGGCCTTAGCTTTCTGGCCAAGGTCGTCCTCGCCTTCTGACGGGACGATCATCTCCGCCTCGAAGGACATCTCGGACGCCGACTGCTCACCATGGCGATGGAAGAGGCTGCGTACATCTGTGGTTCTGATCCCATTGTCATCGCCGCGAACGGTCAACGCTGCTTCCATGAGGGGACGGTCAGCGAGGGCACTGAGAAAACGAACTGCGTCGAAGAGGTTGGATTTTCCGACGCCATTAGGACCGGCTATGCACGTGAATGGTCCGAAGTGGACATCAACATCCACAAGATTCTTGAAGCCGGATACCTTTAGGCGAGTCAACATTCTTCAGCCACACAAAGTCGAGTCAACTGAAAGCCCGCGTCCAAGTCTTCACACCGGGACACCCAACTGGCAGCTCATCGCTACCCTGCCATCTTTACTGATAAGCCCAGACAAATCAAGACAATACCGCATCTCCGGTTTCGCCAATGCCCTGCAGACTACCACTTCAACACCGCGCCGGTGTCGGCGCTGGCGGCCATGGCGGCGTATTTGGCCAGGCAGCCTTTCTTGATCCTTGGCTCGGGCGGCCTCCAGGTCTTTTTCCGGGCGGCCAGCTCTTTGGCCGTGAGCTGGACCTTGATCCTGTTCTTTGGAATGTCGATCTCGATGATATCGCCGTTCTGGAGCATGGCGATGGGCCCGCCGACTGCCGCCTCCGGGCTGATGTGCCCGA
>DCUI01000212.1:0-220 GCA_002327785.1 Phycisphaerales bacterium UBA2218 | reverse complement strand
GCAGGCGTCCTCCTGGCTCTCAAAGATGACCGCCGGGCCCGTGTGCGTGAGCATGGACGGGGCCACGCCGGCCATTTTGACCACGCAGCCCTTCGGGGCCAGGTTGCCCCGCAGAACCGCCAAACCGCCCGTCTTCGAATAGGGATTGTCGAGCGAGTGGATCACCTCGGCGTCCCTGATCTGCGCTCCGGCGACATTCTCGCCGAGCGTCTTGCCGGTC
>DCUI01000174.1 GCA_002327785.1 Phycisphaerales bacterium UBA2218 | reverse complement strand
ATGTTGTTACGGATGGGTGGGACAAGCCCCTGTTTCAGAGGCGACTGCCGAACGGGTTGCCGCGGATTGTGGGGTCCCTGGAGCCCTTTCGGCGGCGGCTCAAGGTCGTGGCGGTCGAATCCGCCTGCAACTGGTGCTGGTTGGGGGATGGTCTACCGGATCATGCCGATCCCGTTGTTCCGGTCCATCCCTCCGAGATGAAGCAATACAAGGGGATCAAGGCGGCCGACGATCTGGCAGATGCAGCGTTCCGGGCCCGCCCCGGCGCCTGCGGCATCGGGGCTCGAGGTCCAGATCCGGATGGNNTGACTGCACGAAAGAGACGCCGGCCTGCGGCCGGCGGACTCGCATCGTGAATCGAACGAACTTCGCGTCACGGCGGGAACAGGACTATAGCGACCGACAAGAGAAGAAGCGGTTCAGAGAAGAGAAAGGGACAGGGAACCTCGAAAGACAAGACGCCGGCGCGACGATTCGTGGGATGACCCGGCCGGACTCCGTTCGTGGGGACTGAGGCCCCACGACCTCGTTAGGGTGACTGGAGCCGGCCCCGTACGTAGCTTCCTGGCGCCCCGAACCGGGTGATGCCGAATAGATGTGTGGGATTCCCGCGAAAAAATCCCGCGACCGTCTTGACAACGGTTTGCTCATAGACGTCCCCGGAATTTATGGAGGGCCCGACATGCTGCTTAACGAACCGCCATTCGTAGCGGCCCCCAGTTTCACCCGGCATCGAGCTGGTTGCGAGAGGGGCATCCTCGCGGCAGCGGCACGCTGAGGCCGGCGGATGGTTTGTGGAACCGCTGTTGTGCGGCGTGTCTTCCGACGCGTCTGGCCGGGGCGAATCTGGCACGCAAGTCGGTGTTGGCAGAAAGGTGCCCTGAAGGTTCTGTCTGGAACGGTCCCCGACGGGGGCCCCGCGACGGCTGCTCTTCAACCGCCGGGCACATCGCAACTAACGTCCCCGTCGCCGAACTCGATACGGCACGCCCCAACCTGCCTGGCGTGGTAATCGAAAATGAAACAGTCGCCCGAAACGGCGGCCCGAAAGACGGGCGGCTCATACATGTGCGGGCTGTTGAAGCCACAACTGATCCCGTAGGAGTCCAGATAGAACCACCGAGGAGCGATGCGTCTTTCATGCTGAATTTCGACTGGGCCGGGACCTCGGACTGCCGGCCGCCCCGCCCCCTCCTGTGACAGTCCCGAATTCCGGCATGACGAGCGGCTTGACACGGGTTCCTGGAATCACAGGCGAGATACGAGCCACGGTCTTCTCACCCCAGAAGCTCAGAGGACGCGGAGATCGAAAACGAAAGACGAAGGTCAGAAAGGCAGCAGGTGAGAGGGCGACGCACGACGAATTCATCCGACGCGGATGTGGGCTAACCGAGGTGTTTCTTCATTTCCTCAAACGGATCGAGGATCGAGCTCATGTTCATGGTAATGAGAACATACACGGCGTCAGGAAGCTCTTTATGATTTGACATGAAACATGTCGTTGCGTTTCGCAGGAGAGACATGAACATGTCGGCTTTCTCCCGGTCCGTTTGGAAGTCGGGAATGAAACCGTTGTAGTCCGTGTCAACCAGACCTCCCAGACACAGTAGACCCATAAGAAGAGCACTTTGCAGTTCCAGAAATGCCACTGCATAGGGCATTTCCTGCAGGAGATGCCAGGCCCATTCACGGAGTTCCGGTTTGTTGTCTCCACCAGGATACCGCCATAGCGGTCCTGAATCCTCATCGTATCCGTGAATGGTAAGAACCATGTTCGTCAAGCACTTTGCTCTTTCGCCAAGCAGCCTGAGCTGCTTTTCAGAATGCCCCTGAGAGTCCATGGACGAGAACAACTCCCGTAGTTCGCTGCACCTGCCTTTGACCGCTGCACGAACCAGACGTGTGTCCTTTGCCAATACCTCATCTCTTGATATGATGATGATCGTCTTCCGGAGTTCTGGACCTTGGGATCTCCTCCGCAGAAGTCGATCCATGGCGTATCCCCCCAGACCATATACCGCGCCCCACACAAGACTCGTTGCTTCCGCACTGCCCGGAGCTACCTGCCTGTGCAGATGCTCTATCCTCTCCACAAGCGAACCGAGCCGTGGTGAAATACGCCAACTGATTCCCCAAACAGATGCGCATGCAGGAGCGATGACGAGCCCCAACGCCAAACCGGCAGCCCTCCACTGATAACCGGGCAGGATGAATCTGAAAAAGAAGAATACTGCCAGGGGCAACACGATGAGTAAGACGCCAATGTCTTTCATAGCAACTCCTTCGGGGACATCCTGTTGCATCGGACACTCCGCGTAACCGTCTGGCAATGGAGTTCAGCGGGATTGCCGCGACTGCCGGGTCTACGGCTCATTTGGCCCTGATCATTCCCAGATAAAGCGACTGGATCCACAGACGGAGCACTGTAATCCATTCTCGGGAAATACGGCATTGCAACCTACGCACTTCCTGGTTTTTCCCGTGACACTCTTTGGTTTTCGTTCTTCAACCGTCTCCGCGTTCGAAACAGGTCCTTCACTTGGAGAGGAGGGCCTGCCGCGGCTCATCGCGGCCAGTTTGTTTTGATTGTAGAGAAGTTGGAAGGCCTGGCTCTGACCCAAACCGCCCCCGTCGCGCACCTCGTATGCGAGAGCTACGACGTCCTGGAAGCGGCTCGTCATGGTGAATGCACTGATCAGACGGCCGGAGCGTTCCGCATCCATCAGCAGCGCGTGGGACTGCGCCAATTGCACAATGCGTGCGCGAGCATGCTGTAGTTCATCCCCGTCGAAGCTGGTGAATCCGACAGCCGGCTCGTAGAAGCGCATGTTCCTCTTCTTCGCACGGCGTCGGATCGCCTCACGCACGGTTGCCAGGGCGAGCGGATTGCCTGTCCCCATGGCTTCAACTTCGGCCAGTCCCTCACCGAATACTTCGTCGTCCTTGGAGACCAGCTTGAGCAGCGTATGCTCAGCGCAGCCCTCTTCGGGTATTTCAGCTCTCTTACGGCTCCAAATCCAGTCAAGAAACCCCATGATAGACCTCCCATTCACCGGCCTGTGTCAAGAAGAAGCGACGGCTATCGCCGTTGTTCATCGCCGACCCGCCGCGAAGAGCACGGTAATCCGGCATCCGCCCTGAGACATGGACTTTCTGCACGCTCGTCGGCCATGGTATCGGGCCCCCGAGATGGATGTCAACAATTATCGTCAGCAATCTGCGGACTCCGGACGACAGAGACACGGAATACCCAGAGAGGGATTAGCCGCGCATTCTTCTCCGTGTCCTCTGTGCCTCGCGTCCCGCGTCCCGCGTCCCGCGTTTTATATCTCGCCCGTCTTCGCGGGGGCGACGGCCTTCCTGTGACAACAGGCATGCGCTTGCCGCCGCCCGCCGATCTTTGCCGATTGACGCTACTTTTCTGATTGCCGCGGCGGGTGTGGACTTGTATTCTGGTGGCGGTACAATGGGCGACGGACAACTGGAAGGACGGACTATGCCGAGAGTTCTTCTGGCCATGGGCGCACTGGCCATCACGATCTGCGGCTGTGAGAGAGACAAAGGATCTGGCCAGTCCAGCGAGGAAAGGAGCCGGGATATGGCGATTTCGGTCAGCAGCTCAGCATTCCAGGAAGGGGGCATGATCCCCGCGAAGTATACCTGCGACGGGAATGACCTGTCGCCGCCGTTGAAGTGGGAGGGGGTGCCGGAGGGGACGAAGAGCATCGCACTGATCTCGGACGATCCCGATGCCCCGGTGGGAACGTGGGTTCACTGGGTCACGTGGAATATCCCGCCTGTGGCTCGCGAGCTGGCGGAGGGCGTTCCGCCGAAGCCCCGGTTGCCCGACGGCTCGCGGCAAGGCGTCTCGGATTTCGGGCGTCCGGGCTACGGCGGGCCGTGCCCACCAGGCGGAACGCACCGATACTATTTCAAGGTCTATGCGCTGGATACGATGCTCGAACTGCCCAACGGTGCGAGGAAGGCCGACCTGGTCAAAGGAATGAAGGGGCACATCCTTGCGGAAGGGCAGTTGATGGGAAAATACAGCCGACGATAGGCAATTCCCCGGGCCGCTGCATCGTTCCATGCGTACAGCCTATGGCAAAGGGCCGATCATGAAACCAGGCGCCGCCTGAGTTTGACTTGGTGGCGCCGGTCTTGAGAATGGATATCCGAGTACCTACGCCGCACATTTGAGCCTGTGTAAGGAGGTCCGCGATGGAAGTGAAGGAATTCCTCAAGAAATCAGGCACGCCGTATGAGACTTCGAAACATGCGCCGGTGTTCACGTCGCAGAAAATGGCACAGATCGAGCACGAGCCGGGGCGCTATGTGGCCAAGCCCGTCATTGTCAAAGCCGACGGTCGGTTTCTGATGTGTGTGCTGCCGGCCGCGCGTCATGTGGATCTGGCGAAGCTGAAATCGCAGTTGGCGGCCGGGACCGTGGAACTGGCGCGGGAAAGCGAGATCGCGGAGCTGTTCCCGGACTGCGACGTGGGGGCCGAGCCGCCCTTCGGCAACCTCTACAAGCTGCCCACCCTGATGGACAAAGCATTGGAGAAGGACGACCACATCCTGTTCCAGGCGGGCACGCACGAAGAGGCGATTCGGATGAGCATGGCCGACTACCGCAAGCTCGTCGAGCCCAGGGTGCTGGACTTCAGCTCCTGAGCGTCGCTCTTGCGAAGATGGAGTGCCCTCATCTGTGGCCCTTCGCAGTGCGCTCCGCTGCTCCGCGAGCAGCGTGCGCAGGCATGGGCGAACTGCCATTACGGTTGATGCCTTGTCCGCGCAGAGCGAAAATCGCCTCCGCAAGTCTTCTTGGCGGGCATGCTCGTAAGTCGATCGTGCAAGCCAAAAGATGATGCCGGAGTCTGAGAAATGCAGAGTGAACAGAGAACCGGTCTTCGTTTCCGTCTACGTGTCCTGTTCTTCCTGGCCACTACTCTATGGGTAGCAGGCGCGACGTGTAGAAGTAACGAGCCAAACAAGCCCTCGGCAACGACCGGTTCGATCCAACTCACGAAGGCGCTCTATGAGGCAGTCGCGGCCGGCCATGTTGATACGATTACATCGCTCCTCGCCCAGGGTGCCGATGTCAACGCCACGGATGCCTTTGGCTGGACGCCTCTTCATCTCGCGACCAGCCAGGGCTCCAGAGACATAGCCAAGCTTCTGATCGACAAAGGCGCCGACGTCAACGCCAAAGAGGGGGGCGGTACTATGCCCCTGCACCTGGCCGTTGAGTTGGGCCATACGGCGTTGGTGGAGCTCCTGCTTGCCCAGGGCGCGGACGTCGGAGCCATGAGGGGGGATGGTGTGGCGCCGCTCCACCTTGCTGTCTGGCAGGGTCGAAGGATCATTGAGGAACTACTGATAGGCAGGGGGGCCGATATCAATGCCAGGACGGCTGTTGGTCGAACGCTGCTGCACCTTGCGGCCCAGAAAGGGCGCAGGGACTTGGCTGAATTCCTGATTGCCAAGGGTGTTGATGTCAACGCGAAGGACGTGGCCGGCGTGACGCCATTGCACCTTGCATCCATTGAGGGCCAAGGGGACTTGGCCAGACTCCTTATCGCCGAGGGTGCGGACGTTGACGCCAAGGCGGCGGGTGGTCAGACACCGCTGTGCTTTGCAGCCGAGGGCCGTCAAGAGGCCATCGCAGAACTCCTGATTGCCAAGGGTGCTGATGTCGACGCAAAGGACAACGATGGCCGGACGCCTCTGCACATTGTGGCTGCATGGGGCTGGGGGGAGTTCGTGGAGCTGCTCATCAGCAAGGGTGCCGATGTCAACGTAAAGGATAACGGCGATCAGACACCCCTGCACATTGTGGCCTCGTCAGACCGCTCGGAAGTCGCGAAGATTCTTCTCGACAAGGGGGCCGGCCTGCATGCGCGGACCGTGCACGGTGATACACCCGCGTACATCGCGGTGCGAAACAGTCGCCAATATACGCTTGAGGTTCTCTTAGCCAGCAGTGCGGATCCGTACGCCACGGACAGCAACCGGCGAACACTTCTGCACATAGCCATGATGGCACATCAAAAAGAGATGGTCCGATTCCTGATGGGCAAAGGCTTCAAGATCTCGCCTGTCCATTTGGCTGCCTTTTTTGGAAAACTGGAGAAAATGGAGAGTCTCCTTGCTGATGAAGGCAGCATCAATCTGAAAGACAGCGCTGGCTTTACTCCACTGCACTGTGCGGTCTGCGGAGGTTGTGGGGTAGTGGCCGAATTTCTCCTTGCCAGGGGTGCAGACGTGAACGCTTAGACCGACGCGGGTGATACGCCGCTGTCTCTGGCTGGCGGTCACGAGATGATCATTGAACTGCTCCGCCAGCACGGGGTCAAAGAATAGGCGGGAAGGAGGCAACCTATGAGAGGGGTATTTGACAATATGAAGCGACTGTCGTATCTGGGTGTTTTCCTCTGTTGTTTCTCGCTTGCCCTCTTTAGCTGGGTTCAGACGGCCTATGGATCACAACCGGGAAGTGAATCTGAGCTACGGTTGGGCCCTGATAAGAAATCCGAAATGAATCTTGCTGGCATCCCCTTCAAGATTGTCCATGAAGCATACAGAGAGACGGACGACAGGGAGAACTGGGAGCTCTACCTCATGAGTGCGGATGGCTCCAATGCCACCAACCTGACCCGGACACCAGCCGTGGATGAAATGTGTCCCCATGCCTCGCCTGATGGGACGAAGGTCTGTTTTGTTGCCGATGAGATAACGGCGAAAGGCAAGGTCCGAAACATCTACTACATGGGCATTGACGGAACCGGTCGCGTGAAGGTGGCCGACCACGCCCGCGAACCCTGCTGGAGTCCGGATGGTAGGACAATCGCCTATCTGGGGGAAGAATATGACCGTTACACGACCCGACCCTACGGTACCCAAGGATTATTCTTCTACGACATCGCAACGGCAAGACGTGAACGACATCCCAACAAAGAACTGCAGCATGTCTACAACATCTGTTGGTCGCCGGAGCGAAAATGGTTTGTCTCCAGTGCGGTCGGCGGTCTGGGCTTAGGACATGCCATCGTTGCCTTTGAGGCACAAGGGAACGCGATGTTCGACCTGACCCAGTATGGAATCAAAGGTTGCCGCCCAGACCTCAGTTCCGATGGGAGGAAGATCACGTGGGGGAGAACTAATTGGGATCTGTGCGTTGCCGAGATCGACCTGATTCTACCGGTGCCACGAGTAGCTGACATTCGCGGCATCGTCAGGTGCGGGAAGGGGTACTATGTCTATCACACCGACTTTTCACCGGACGGCCGATACATTGCCTTCAGTTACGGCCCCGATGCGGGCGATTGCCAGGTTGGCGGCAAAGCGCCGGGCTGGAATATCTGCGTAGGCGACATGACGGGTAAATGGGTCCAAATCACCACCGACGGAAACCACAATAAGGAACCGGACTGGGTGCCAATCGCTCGGAGCAGACCATAGCAAACTTCCGCGTGGTGAAGAATCCCTCCGTTCGGGTCGAAAAGGCCAATCTGCAAGGCTTCCGGAAGAGCGCCTTATGGCGTACGATGAGCGGGACTGCCTATGGTCTGGCTCCGGACCGTCGGGCGAAGGGGAAATTCGCCATGACGGCCCTGTCCCCGAGCCGGCGCTCGATGCGCATCAGCTCGTTGTACTCGGCGATGCGCTCGGAGCGAGAGATCGAGCCGATCTTGACCTGGCCGGCGTCGGTGCCGACGGCGAAGTCGGCCTCGAAGGGCAGCTCCGTCTCGCCGGAACGGTGCGAGATGATCGTCGTCATGCCGTGCTCGCGGGCCAAGTGGATCGTGGCGAACGTCTCCGTGATCGTCCCGATTTGGTTGGCCTTGATCAGGACGCAATTGGCGGCGTTCCGCTCGATGCCCATTCGCACCCGCTCGGGATTCGTGACGAACAGGTCGTCACCGACAATTTGCACTTTGTTCTGCGTCTTCTTCTTGAGCAGGGCGAATCCCTCCCAGTCCTCCTGGTCGAGTCCATCCTCGATGGAGACGATGGGGTATCGCCGGGTCCAATCGACGAGCAGGTCCACCATCTCGGAGGAGGTGAGCTCCAGGCCGTCTTTTTCGAGGTAGTACTTGCCGTCGCGGTAGCACTCGGAGGCTGCCGGGTCCAGGGCGATCATGAACTCCACGCCAGGCGTGTACCCGGCCTTGTCCAGGGCCTGCACGATCAGCTTCAAGGGCTCCTCGTTCGAGCCGACCGGGGGGGCGTACCCGCCTTCGTCGCCCACCGTGGTCGGCCAGCCCCGATCCCGGACGACGGTCTTGAGGCATTGGAACACTTCGGCCGCCCAGCGGACGGTCTCGGCGAAGGTGGGGGCCCCCACGGGCACGATCATGTACTCCTGAAAATCGGACGAGCCGATGGCGTGCTTGCCGCCGTTGAGGACGTTGATCAGAGGGATGGGCATGAGGAATGGCTCATCGGTCGGCTTGCCGAACACCTCGGCGGTATACTGGAAGAAGGGCACCTGCCTGACCAAGGCGCCCGCCCGGAGGCAGGCAATCGAGACGGCCAGGATGGCGTTGGCGCCCAGGTGGGACTTGTTCTCGGTGGCGTCGAGCTCGATCATCCGGCGGTCGATAGCCTGCTGGTCCGTGACGTCGAGTCCGATAAGGGCCGGCGCGATCGTGTCTGTAATGTTCTGCACGGCCCTGAGCACGCCTTTGCCATGGTATCGGTCGGGATCTCCGTCGCGCATCTCCAGGGCTTCGAGCTTGCCGGTCGAGGCCCCGGAAGGCACCATGGCCGAGGCCTTGAGACGCTCATCCAGGTAGACGGTCGCCTCGACCGTGGGCTGACCGCGAGAATCGAGTAGTTCCTGGGCAGTGATTTGAGCGATGTTCATGCCGATACCTCCTGATTGCGGTGACTGTCCATGCGAATGCAGGTACCATACCGTGGGAGCGTCCGCTGGGTTCGGAGGAAAACGAAAAACACCATACTGCGGGAGGACAATTCGGTTCCTCGCGAGGAATCTCCACATGCCCTCTGTGAATTTCTTCACTCGGAGGTCGTGGGGCGGTCTTGACGGAACCGGCAGGGCGATTCTGGGGCGGTGGCCGGATTGCACTTCAAACTTCACACATCACACTTCAAACTTCAAAAGAAACGCGTCATGGCCCCCACTGCTGCGAGGGCAGGCGTCGCTTATCCTGACCTGATGGGTCCTCAGATAAGATTATAGGGCTTTCACGCTTTCGCCTGGATATACTAAATTGCCCGTCCTCTCATCCGCGGTGACCAAGTGACACTCCTGTAAGAGAATTCCCCAAAAATTCTGCGAAGTGTGGTGAAAGGTATTGACGATGTGGTAATAAGTGGTAAAATATCCCTCAACACTATGGCCGAGTGGGAATGCAGCCATGCTCAAACTAACAGGTGAGTACCAGCACGTTGTCGATGGGAAGGGGCGGGTGCTTGTTTCCAACAAGCTCCGCACCCAGATCGATGTCGATCAGCATGGCGGGGATTTTTACCTTGTGCTCGGGGCCAACGGGGTCTTGTGTCTATACCCGGAGAAGTGCTACGAGCAACTCGTTCACTTGATGGCCCAGGATGCGAAGGCGCCGGATGAAGCGGTCGCCTTCGAGCGAATGAGCTTTGCACTGGCCAGCAAGGTCGAATTGGACAATCAGGGCCGACTGCTTCTGAATGAGAGACTCCGCAAGCGGGCCGGCCTGAAGGAGGACATCACGCTGACAGGCTCCGGGGATCACATTGAGCTCTGGAACACGGACGACTGGGAGCAGTATCTGCGCGATCACATGCCCCAGTACCAGGATCAGATGACCCAGGCCCGCCATCTCGTGATGCAACAGCAAGCCAAGGAATTGTGATCGCTGCATTGGAGGTACCATGACAAGGATGGATCGTCATTGTCAAATCGTGGGCGAGAGCCTGATCGGTGAAAGGCCGGTGGACGAACAGACGTGCCTCTCGATGGCGATTCTGGCCGATCGGCTCGAGCGGCTCAGGCAGAGCAGCGATCTGTTTGCGGGCGTGGCGTTCTCGCCCTACGTGCAGAAGATGAAACGTCATGCCGAGGCGATGGTGGTGAGCTGAAGGCGCCCGAATCGCCTCTGGGGTGCATAGCCACCCGGATGCGAGGGGCGTCGCCGGCGGATGCTGTGGTGGAGCAGACGAACGTAGAGCACGTTCCGGTGCTTTCGGAACCTTTGGCCGAACAGATAAGCTGTCCTCAGGACGGGGTGGTGGTCGATGCGACCACAGGACACGGAGGTCACAGCTTCCTGTTCGGCAGTCGGCTTGGGCCGGCGGGGACGCTGATCGGATTGGATTTCGACAGCAGGTCCCTGGAGCGGGCCCGGCAACGGTTGGCAGGCCTTTCCTGCAAGGTCATCCTGATCAAGTCGAACTTCTCCCGGATCGCTGAATGCCTGGCCGAATTGGGCGTCGGAGCGGTGGATTTCATCCTGGCCGACCTGGGGCTCTGCTCGGCACAGCTTGTGGACGACGAGATCGGGCTGAGTTTTCGAACAGATATGCCCCTGGACATGAGAATTGACGAAAGCCTGGAAACGACGGCTGCCGATATAGTCAACGAGCTCGACGAGAAGTCCCTGGCGGACCTGATCTTCCAGTATGGTCAGGATCGCGCGTCACGGCGCATCGCGAGGTACATCGTCGAGCGGCGGCAACGCGATCCCATCAGGACGACGGGGCAGTTGGCGGCGGTCGTGTGCAGTGCGTTGCGGGCGCCGAGCCGCAAGGGCAGGTCGAGAAAACATCCGGCGACCCGAACCTTCCAGGCGCTGAGAATTGCCGTCAACCACGAGTTGGAGAACCTGTACGAGTTGCTCTCGTCGTCGCCGGGATTGCTGAAAACGGACGGCTGCCTTGCGGTCATTAGCTACCACAGCCTGGAAGACGGGCTGGTGAAGCGGGACTTCAAACGCAACGCAGGCGAAGGGCTCTATCGCATACGAACGAAGAAACCGATTGTCCCGAGCCCGGAAGAGATCGTGGCCAACAACCGGGCCCGGAGTGCAAAACTGAGGATCGCACAACGGACCTGACGCCATCGGGCGCAGGCCCTCGCGAATCTGCAACGCAAGAGAACGAAACGGTGGAAACGGAGTGAAACCATGACGTCGGATGCAAAGATCGGGTTGCTGCTCGGACTGGTGTTCATTTTTGTCATTGCCTTTATCATCAACGGCCTGCCGAACCTCAAGCCGCAGACAACCCGGGCGGAAGTATCCACGAACATGGTCAGCCTGGCGGACCAGAACATCGGGGTCGCCGATGTGGCTCAGACCCGGGCGGACCAGGACTGGAGAGGACTGGTCCATGGGCGGGAGCCGGAAGTCGAGGCCGTGGAGCCTTCGGCGGAGCCGTCTGCGTCGATCGTGGAGATCCCGTCACAGCAGAACCAGACGGTGAACAATCAGGGAATTCGCTTCGAGAGCCCGCTGCCGAGGATCGAGAACCTGCTGGAACGGATCTCGGCCGGTTTGCAGAGTCAGCGGGAGCAGACTTCGACGGTCAACATGAACGTGCCCGCGTCGGCCTCGATGGAACAGCCTGCCGTGACCGAGCGGCAGCCGGTCGTCCAGGTGCCGCAATTCAGGCCGCAAGAGACGGCCACGCGGAGCGCGGAACAGCCCAAGCCCGCTGCGGGCACCCCGGCCAAGCCGCCGGAAAGGACCTACGTGGTGGGTGAAGGGGAGAGCTTGTCCGCCGTCGCCAAGAAGGTCTACGGCCCGGAAGAAGGCAACCGGATCGTGAACGTCAATCGGATCTACGAGGCCAACAAGGACGTGCTCAAATCCGTTCACGAGGTGGTTGCGGGCCAGAAGCTCGTCATCCCGCCGCTGCCGCAGCCGACCGTGAACCCGAACAAACCGTCGGATGTTCTTTCGAAGGAGTTGTTCGAGAAGGTGAACGCGATCGGAAAGCGTGCGTCGGCCCAGATGCCTGCGTCGTCCGTCGAGAGCCGCTGGTACACGGTCCAGGACGGCGACAACCTCTGGAGAATCGCTTCGAGCCAGCTTGGCACCGGGGCACGGTATGACGAGATTGCCAAGCTCAATGCCGATATCCTGAAAGACCCGTCGAAGGTGGATCCGGGGACGAAGATCCGGCTGCCCTTGAAGTGAGCTGGACGCTATGGGATCTCGCCTGAGTTTCGTTCTGGTGATTTTCTTCTTCGCGGCCACGCTGATCGTGGCCGTGTATTTGCGCGACGCCAATCGCCACGTGTTCTATACGTTGCGGACGCACAAAATCGAGCAGGGCCGGCTCCAGCAGGAACTCTGGCAGAAACAGCTTCGCGTGGAGAGCCTGATCAATCCGGCCTCGATCTCCCGGCAGTTGGACGAATGAGCGGTGCATGGAATCCGAGAATCGTGACAAGGACGTAGGGATCAAGGCGAGTGCGTCCGCCGGGGGCAAACGCGAGATCACGGCCATCGTCGTCATCATGGCCCTGGTGGTCGTTGCATTCTTCGCTTTGGCGGGGCGGTGTTTCTTTCTGCAGTACAGCCGGGCGGACTACTACGCAGAGAAATGCGTGATCCAGCAGCGGGCGTATCTGCCCCTGGAGCCACAGCGAGGGGCCATCCTGGATACTCGCGGCAGGGTCCTGGCCGCCAGCAACCAGGTTCGGACGATCTTTGTCGAGCCGCGAATCATCAAGGAGCCCAAGGAAACCTCGACGCATCTGGCGCCCCTCCTTGACATGGGAGCCCACGAGATCTGCCGGCTTATCGTGGACAGCAGTAACCCCGGGTACGCCGTGTTGAAAAGGGACGCCACGGTGGCCGAATGCGAGGCCGCGAGGGCGGTCCAGGGCGTCGGAATCCAATATGACTGGCGGCGACAGTACCCCACGGGCCGGCTCGCCGCCCACATCGTCGGTTTCACGAGCAAGGACAACTTCGGGTTGGCGGGCATCGAGTATGCTTTCGACCGCGACCTTCGCGGCAGGGGGGCCCGGCACACGTTTCTGGTCGATGTCCATCGCCGGCCTCTGGGTTTCTGCCTGGCGGATGAGCAGGATGACGACGAGATGCCCGTCCATGGGGCGGGCATCATTCTTACGCTGGATGCGACGATCCAGCAGTTCGCCCGCGAGGCGCTGCTGAGCCGGTACAAGGAGTTCGAGGCGGAGGCGGCGGTGGCCATGGTGGCGGACCCACAGACGGGAGAGATCCTGGCCATGGTGACGCTTCCGGACTTCGACCCTGCCGAGACAGCCCGAACGGCCCGGACGCATCCCGAGGTCTTCACCAACCGCCTGCTCACGGACCAGTACGAGCCGGGGAGCATTTTCAAGCCGTTCGTCGCGGCCATCGCTCTCGATACAAAAGTGCTCAACCGATACGAGACGATCTTCTGCGAGAACGGGAGCTACCATGGCAAGTACAATGGCAAAAGCTTCGGGCATATCGGCGAGTACCGCCGGGGCTTCGCTGACCTGACGCTCCGCGAGATTCTCATGTACTCCAGCAACATCGGCATGGCCAAGATCGGCCAACGGCTCGGTCCCACGCGACTGTACGAGGGGCTGACGCTGTTCGGCTTCGGTCGCAAGGTGGGTATCGAGCTGCCGGGCGAAGCCGAGGGATTGCTCCGGCCGCCCGAGAAGTGGACCGCCCCCGGCTACAGCGTCACCCGCATTCCGTTCGGCCAGGAGATCGCCGTCACGGGTCTGCAGATCCTGCGGGCCTTCTGCATGCTCGCCAACGGCGGCAGGTTGATCCATCCCTATATTGTCAAGTCACTGATCCGGTCCGACGGGATGGTGGTCGATATGAAGCCGTCCACGCTTCGAGTCGGCTACATCATCAAGCCCGAGGTGGCTCGATGGATCGTGCAGGAGGCCATGGTCGCCGTGGTCAACGACCCCAAGGGCACGGGTGCGAAAGCCAAGCTCGACAAATGGACCGTCTTCGGCAAGACGGGCACGGCCCAGTTGGGCAACCCGGATGGTGGCGGCTACCAGGACAAGGCGTACGTCGCCTCGTTCATCGCCGGGGCGCCGGCCGAGAATCCCCGGGTCGTCGTGCTGATCTCGATCCGCCGGCCCAATGTGGCCCTGAAAAAGGGCTATACGGGCGGCACTGTCGCGGCCCCCGTTGCCGCCAGCATCCTCGAAAAGACCCTCACCTACCTGGGCGTCCCGGCGAAAGGGACGGCCCGGGAGTCCGCTGCTGCGAGCGCCCCACGCCAGGCGACACCCTACTCCGAAGAAGAGGACAACCACTCCTGGTAGTTTTCGCCGAAAATCCGTACAGTTACGGATGGGCAAATTGCCTAATATCTGGTATGATGTCACGAGAATCCGAGGGCTGTGGGCCTATGCTCACGGCCCTTTGCATGTTGGCCGCTGGCGGCTGGCTGGAAACTTGGTACACTACTTTGCTTTGGTTTGCCGTTTGACGCGGCAGGAGCAGAAAGAGCGGATGGCCAGGATCATCTATGCGGTGGCGGGTGAGGGGTTCGGGCATGCGAGCCGGGCGCACCTCATTGGGCAGCGGTTCCTCGACGCCGGACACGATGTGGTTTTCGCCACGTCGCACCGGGCCTTGCTCTATCTGCGCGAATGCTTCGGCGAACGGGCGAAGGAGATCTTCGGCCTGACCTTCGACTACAGCAAAGGCTACGTCGCCCCGGTCGCCACCGTCTGGAAGAATCTCTGGCAGTTCCCTCGCGGCCATCGCGCCAACAAGCAACTGTACAGCCAGGTGTACGAACCCTTCCATCCGGACCTGGTGGTCACGGACTTCGAGCCGTTCAGCGCCTGGTGGGCGTGGCGCAACCGCGTCCCGTTCATCAGCATCAACAACGAACACACCCTCATCTTGTGCAAGCTCGAGCACGATTTGAAGAACACGATCCAGCGGATTCAGGCCAGCGCCGTGACGCGGTTTCACTACGTGGGGGCGAAGGCCTACGTGGTCATCAACTTTTTCAAGGTGCCGCTCAAGAGCAGGAAAGCGGTGCTGGCGCCGCCCATCGTGCGGCGGATCATCACGGAGCTGACGCCGTCCGACGCAGGCCATATCACGATCTACTGGACCACCGGAACACGCGAGAGCCGGCTGCAGGACGTGCTGCGTCGATTTCCCCACCAGCAGTTCCACATCTATGGCTTCAACAAGCGGCTCGAGATCGGCAACTGCCTGTTCAAAGAACGTTCCACAGAGGGTTTTCTTGCGGACCTGGCCTCGTCGCGGGGCGTCGTTGCCTCGGCGGGCTTCTCGTTGATCAGCGAGTGCCTGCACCTGAAAAAGAAGATGCTGCTGCTGCCGCTCGGGGGCCACTACGAGCAGCTCACCAACGCCCAGTACGTCGAGAAGCTCGGGCTTGGGGCCTGGGCGAAAGGTCTGGACGAGCCGGCTCTGTCGCGGTTCATGAGGGGGCTCGATGAGCCGATGCCCCAGAACGGCCGCATCCTCTGGCCGGACAACGAAAAATTCTTCGAAGTCCTTCGCGGCGTACTGGCCGGGCTCCGGATGCCCGCGAGCATTTCGCTCTAAGGATCCAGAAGGCTGCCCGTGGGAGGCAGCACCAGGATGGCTGACGAGTCTGCCGACACGCTCACTCACCTTCCCCACCCGCCAAGGCTGGGGAATTCGCTTGTTTTGAGACTCGCAGTCCGTTCGGCGATCTCTCCGGCCGAGGCCGCCATTGGGGTATGGGTCCGGATCAACCTCATCGGCGTCTGTAACATTTCAGCGTGCGGAGACATTCTATGCTGTGGTGTCAGGATCAGGCGGTGTCCGGTTCTGTGCAGAAAAGGGCCGTTCACGCTTGCCGTCATCACAGGCAGACGGCCCGATCGGGAATGGCCTTATGGATCACGCGATGCTCCTTGAAGAGCACAATCTGAGGTTGTCATGGGACTGCCATCCGTCGGAATACCTGGACCACTACCTCGTATCCGGCGTTGAGGATCCCCGGATCAACGGCCAGAGCATTCTCAACCGGGCGTTGCTGGTCGACACTCTGTATCCGGGTCGCTTCGATGCCCTGATAACGGAGGAACTACGGTTCGGCGCTGTTCTCACATGGATCCTGCAGCAGTTGGAGAAGGGCTCGACGCGTTACGAGCTTCTCGACACGATCGAGTCGGCCTGTCGGACGCACGTTCCCGAGTTCATCCTCGAAACCTATGCATGGCTGCAAGACAAGACGTGCCCGATTCCCGACTATATCGGCGCCGCTCTGAGTCATTTCGACTGCGACATGCCCGCCCCATGCCTGTCCGATCTCGCATTGGACACGTTCATGACGATTTGGAATGAGCAGCTCTCGCACATGCCGGCCTCTACGATCTCTGTGCTTGAAATTGCCTGTGGCTCCGCCAACGATTACCGCTTTCTTGACAGGTGCGGCCTGACGAGACATCTGAGCTATACTGGGATCGACATCGCCGCCAGGAACATAGCGAATGCCAGAAACCACTATCCACATGCGGACTTTCGAGTCCGGAGCGTCCTGGCGACTGAGTTCCTCGATTCCTCCTACGACTATGTCTTCTGCCATGACCTCATTGAGCATCTGTCCCTGGCCGCCATGGAACGGGCTCTCGGCGAGATGTTCAGGGTTGCCACAAACGAGGTGATTCTTCACTTTTTCAACGCCACGTGGGACCCAGACCACGAAATCGTGCCGGTCAGGCGATACCATCGAAACCGGGTGTCGATGCAGAAGCTCAGCGTATTCTTTGAGCGTCTGGACGCACAGGTGACATGCATCGAGATGGCACAGTGGCTCCGCTGGAAGGTCGGGTCGCCCGGTTATCACAATCCGAACGCGTTCTCGCTGATTGTCGAAAGACAGGTTAGTCTTGCCAAGTGAGCGGTGGGCTATAGAATACCCCCATGCGCCAGTTGAAGAACCAGATTCTCTGTGGGGATTGCGTCGAGATCCTGCGATCCGCGGACGAACCGTTTGCGGACCTCGTCTTCGCCGATCCGCCGTTCAATATCGGGTACAAGTACGACAAGTACCACGACAGCAAGGCGAGCGAGAAGTATCTTGCATGGACGCGCGATTGGATCGGCGAGTGCGTCCGCGTACTCAAGCCGCACGGGTCGATCTATATCGCCATCGGCGATGAGTACGCCGCCCATATCAAGCTCATCCTGGAAGACGAGCTGCGGCTGACCATGCGCAACTGGATCATCTGGCACTACACATTCGGCCAGCAGACGAAGACCAAATTCGCCCGCGCGCATGCGCATATCCTCTATTTCGTCAAGGACCCGAAGCACCTTACATTCAACGATGAGATCGTGCGGGTGATTTCGGACCGCCAGAAGAAATACCGCGACAGGCGCGCCAACCCGGCCGGCAAACTCCCCGACGACGTGTGGAATGAGCACCCGCGAGTTTGCGGCACCTTCTCGGAGCGGACGGGGCACCCCTGCCAGATGCCCGAGAGCCTGTTGGCTCGGATCATCCGCGCCAGCTCCAACGAAGGCGATTGGGTGCTCGATCCGTTCTGCGGATCGGGGACCACCGCGACCGTCGCGCACAAGCTCAACCGCCTGTACACGAGCATTGATGTGTCCGAGACATACGTAGAGGACGCGAAGCAACGAATCACCGAGGCCGTCGGGCTGCCCGTGGAAGGCGAAGGTCTGCCCGACTGGGCCGAGCACGCGGACGACGAGCTGAGGTGGCTCTACAGCGAGAGCAAGATTCCGCTGCAACACCTATGCAGACACCAAACCCTCCTGGCTCTGTTCACGCAGAAGCTGAACAGCCGCCTGCAGAAGAAAACGCCCTACACAACCAGGCAGGTCCATGACCGGCTGTACGCTCTCGGCAGTGCGCTCAGTCCCCTCGACAAGCTGAGCGCGGCATCGATGGAGGAGTCCCTGTTTGAAGAATAGAGCACCCTCATGCATTGGAGCGTTGGGGCGTTGGAGCGTTAGGGTGTTCACACATCTACGCATCTACGCATTTACGCTTCTGCTGCTGGTCGCCAGCGCCCTGCTGCTGACGGTCATTCAGGCCCCAATCGACTGGTCGTTCCTTGCATGGCTGGCGTTGGTGCCGTTTGCGTTGGCCTGCTCGCCGCAGGTGAAGACGCGAGGCTTTGCCCTGGCAGCCTTCGTCGTCGGATACCTCTACTGGCTCGTCAATGTGTACTGGATCGCGCCGATCACGATCCTCGGCTGGCTCGGCATGGGGTTGTATCTGTCGCTGTTCTGGGTACTGCCGGGATTGGCTGTGCGGTTCACACGGGCGAAAGGCGCGCCGCTCTTCATCGCCCTGCCGGTCCTGGTGGTCGGATGGGAGCGATTGCAGGGCTTCCCGATGGGCGGCTTTTTCTGGCGGTTCCTCGGGCACAGCCAGTACGAGCACCTTGCGGTGATCCAGGTGGCCGATCTCATGGGGGCAGCGGGCGTCTCCTTCGTCGTGGCCATGGTCAACGGCCTGATCGTGGACATCATTCTGTTCATCAGACGTCCATCCTCCACACCTCGCCGACTTTCCGGGGCAGTCCTTGCGGTTGGTTCCCTGGCGACTGTCGCGGCTGTCTCAGGCGCCCTGCTCTACGGTCAATGGCGACTCAAGCAGACGTCGGTGCATGTGACCGAGGGGCCACTGGTGGGCTCGCTTCAATCGAATGTGCCGCAATCGGTCAAACGAAGCTTCAGCAAGAGCGGCCAGCTCTTCGATGAACTCATGGTGAGCAGCAAGGCCGCGGCAGCGGTCGGGGCCGAGCTGATCGTCTGGCCCGAGACGATGGTCCAGGGCATTCTCGACCCGGCGCTCTGGCCCTATCTCGGGAGCGATGACGATGAGGACGAGACCTTCCTCAACGAGGACAAGGCCTTTCACAAGGCCCTGTGCGACCATGCCCGGGAGACGGGTTCCTGGCTGCTCGTCGGCGCGTATGGCATGGAGATCCTCCGGGACCGCGAGGGCGAGCCCTGCCTGGGCAACTACAATTCCGCCTATTTTTACAGGTCGGATGGCACTCGCGACCCCGGGCGGTACGACAAGATCCACCTCGTCCTCTTCGGCGAGTATATCCCCTTCAAGAAGCAGTTCCCCTGGCTGTTCAGGCAACTGGGGAGGTTTCTGCCCGAGGGGTACAGCCTCAGCTACTCGCTCGAACACGGCACGCACTACACCGTTTTTGAAATAGCCCCGACTCATCGCGATCCCAATTCGCCCGCCGAGGCATCGCGAGGCGACCGGCAATCACCCTATCGTTTCGGGGTGATTGTCTGCTACGAGGACACGATCCCCTACGTCGCAAGGAACTTCGCCCTCGATGGGCAGGGACGCAAGCGAATCGACTGGCTGGTGAATATCAGCAACGACGGCTGGTTCGTCCGGTTCCCCGAGGGTGTGGGCCGGGTGATCGCGAGCACCGAGCTGCCCCAGCACGCGGCGATCTGCGTGTTCCGGGCCGTCGAGAACCGGCTGGCGGTCATCCGCAGTGTGAACACAGGCATCAGTTGCCTGATCGAATCGACCGGCCGAATCCGCAACGGATACCAGGCCGCAAGCGACGATTTCCCCACCAAAGCGATGAGCCGCACCGCTATGGCTGGATGGTTCATGGACCGATTGCCGATAGATAGACGAGTGACCTTCTACAGCCGGCACGGCGAGTGGTTCGCCAACGGCTGTGCGGCAGTCTTCGTCGGAGTGCTCCTGTGGCCGCTCGCGGCCCGATGGCGGCGGCGAAAGGCGCCGCAGACGAAATAATTGCCGGCGGCAGATGCTTGTAAGCACGAAATTCGAACTCGGAATCCAAAACAAGCACGAATGACCGAGATCTCAACAGATTATCTTAAGAACAGCGTTCTGAGTTGTCATGGTGAGCGAAGCGAACCATCCGCCCATCGATTGAGAGGTTTCTCAAGTCCGCGGGCCAGATTCTTTGCTTTGCTCAGAATGACATAGCTTCTTGAGTTCGTCTCTGAATCCCAAACGCCTGCCGCCGGTCCTGGGACAGTGTTTCTGTCATTTGGGTTTCGGTCCTTTGGATTTGTCTCGGATTTCGCGCTTCGGATTTTCCTCTCTCGTGAGGTGTCGGATGGGTCGAATCGATCGGCTTTTTGAGGCTGCTGCGTTCAGCTTCGTCCTGCTGCTGGTCTTGGGCGGCGAGCAGAGGGCGCAGCCGCGTTCGGTGCCGCTGCTTTCGCCCCCCGTCGTGCAATCGCCTCCGCCGGCATCCACCGGGGACATCGAGACCCAGGCCCGTGAGATCATCTCCGACGGCCTGGTGGACCCCAACCCACAGATTCGCGCCAATGCCGTCGAGGTGGTAGCCACAACCCGTGACTTACGGCTGATGCCGAGAGTCCAGAAACTACTGGCCGATGAAGTGGTCCCGGTCAAGTTCGCCGCCGCTTTGGCGGTGGGCGACCTGCAATACGCTCCAGCCAAGAACGAGATTATCGGCCTGCTCAGCGACCCCAACCCCAATATCAAGGTCGCAGCCTCCTATGCAACCTGGCGGCTGGGCAACGCGGAGTACTACAAGGTCTTGTGCAATTCCGTGGCGAGCGACGACCAGACGGTGCGGGCCAACGCAGCCCTTCTCCTGGGCAAGAGCGGAAGACAGGATGGATTGCAGTTTCTTTATTGGACTTTACAGAGGACCGATTCGGCCGACAAGGTCGTTCTGCAGGCGGCCGAATCCATCGCGATGCTCAAGGACCGCCGGATCTATCCCAAGCTCTGGACAAGGCTGATCAGCGCCTATGCCGATGACCGCGTAATCGGGATCCGCGCCATGGGCGCCCTGGGCACGGACGAGGCGAGGAACGCCCTGGTCACGATGCTGGATGACGCGGTCCCCGAGGTCCGCTTGGCAGCGGCCGAGCAGCTTGGCAAACTGGGCGACCCGATCGGCGAGCCGGAGGTCCTGGCTCTCATGGACAAGAACCCCGGCGCCGACACGGACACCCAGAGCCAGGAACGCCTCAGGGTGCTGACGGCATTGGCCATCGGCGAGATCGGCACGCCTGCCGTCACCAGGCGTCTGCCCCCCCTCCTGCGGGACCCCTCCAAGGTCGTCCGCCTGGCGGCCGCCAAGGCGGTCCTGCGATCCGCAGGCAAAAAGGCGGGTTCATAGCCTTTTCCCGGGCATTGCCCCCGCCGCTCCGGCGGTCTGGTTCACCCCGGTCCGAGTCGCACCGGCACTTCAGACTTCGAGAGATAACACCTTGCGGCGCCACTACAAACCTGCGCCTCCCTGGCGGAGGGGCCATTCCTTCGCCTCTGTGCATACCTGCCGTCGCCCGAATCGGACCTGTCCGAGCCCCTCTTCATGCCCACAACTGTTTCTATTTGGGCTATTTAGGAAAAATGACTTGACCTTTTTCGGGTGGAAGCGTAAAATTATGGAGTGCAGATGTAGTATCGGGACATGGGCAGGAGTGCAGGGCCACTCGTCACCTTGACGAGGTCTGCGGAGATGGAGTTTCTGTCGGCCATGCCCAACGTCTCATAGTACGAGGCACAGAAGTACTGCTGGAAAACGCTGATTCGTGAAAGGAGCCTGTCTTGAGCACGCTTACCAAGGTTCTGATCGTCTTGCTGACCGTCTTCTCGATCTTCTTGTGCGGCATCGTCGTCACGTATGTCGCCAGTTCCGAGAACTACAAGAAAAGCGCGGACGACGCCAGGCGCAGCATCCAGGCCGCCAAGAGCCGGGAGGCGGATGCCCAGCAGCAGCTCGAAGAGGAGAAGCAGAGGGCCCAGAACGAGAAGGCCAAGCTCGAAGAGCAGTTCATCAAGCTCACTGCACAGATCACGAGTCTCCAGGGCGAGCTGGATATGGCCAATCGCGAGCGAAACCAGTTGGTGCAGAAAGTCGCCGGCATGGCGGCGACCGTCGAGACGGCCACCGCGGCCTCCAGGCAACAGACGACGCTCTTCGAGACCGCCCAGCAGGAAGTGCAGAACCTTCGGGCCGAGCAGAGCAATCGCAGAAAAGAGCTCGATGAGACCAACCAGATGCTCGTGGAGAAGATGGCGTTGATCGCCCAGCTCGAAGGACGGGTCCGGCAGCTCACCGAAGAGAACCAGGACGTCGAGAGCCGGCTCAATCAGTACCTCCAGCAGTACGGGCGGATCGCCACGAGACCTGCGACCACCGTGGCCCCGAGAGGCACGACCGTGCAGCCGATAGCCCAGACCCCGACGGCCCAGACGCGAATGATCAGCCTGAACGGGCAGGTCACGGCGGTGGATATGAAGAGCAAGCTGGCGGAGATCTCCATCGGAGCGGCCGCCGGCGTCCGGCCTGAAATGAAGTTCCACATCATCCGCGGCGACCGCGTCGTGGCCGACATCCTGATCCTGGAGACCTGGCCGGACAAGGCGGTCGGAATCGTCGATCTCGTCCAGCAGGGAATGGAGCCGAAAGCGGGTGACAGAGTCTCAACGAACCTGTAAACCGAGAGCGGCGGGCCGTGCATCGTCCCCCCGCCACCAGGAGGTTGTCCGTCCATGAGTCCAATGCCTCAAGCACGCGGGGGCAAAATTTCCCCTCCCAGCAACTTGTACACCGCCATCCTGGCCGTAGCGGTCGGGGTCGTTCTGGCGACCGCGGCCTATGTCACGTTCGCCTGCTATAGCCGCTACGAGACGATTTTTGGATTGCCGTAGCGGAATTCCCTTGACGATACCGCGTAACGGCATTCAAAATATCCAATGGCAAACTGAGAAAGGAGTCGCCCGTGCTGTTGGACTCAATCCTTGGCTTTTTCAGTATGGATATGGGTATCGATCTGGGTACCTGTTCCACGCTGGTTTGTGTCCGTGACAAAGGTATCGTCCTGAACGAACCCTCCGTCGTGGCGGTCCGCAAGGGAACCAACATCGTGTTGAACGGCGGCGAGGCCGTCGGTCTGGTCGCCCGGGAGATGTTGGGCAAGACCCCGGGCTCGATCAGCGCGATCCGCCCCCTCAAGGACGGCGTCATCAGCGATTTCGAAGTCACCGAGGCGATGCTCAGCTATTTCATCCACAAGGTCCACGGTCGCGGCCGGCTGGTCAGTCCGCGCGTGGTCATCGCGGTGCCCAGTGGCATCACCGCCGTCGAGCGGCGGGCTGTCATCGACAGCGCCGAGCGGGCCGGCGCCCGCAGGGTGTACCTCGTGGACGAGCCCATGGCCGCCGGCATCGGGGCCGGGCTGCCCATTACTGAGCCGACCGCCTCGATGATCGTCGACACCGGCGGCGGCACCACCGAGGTCGCCATCATGAGCCTGGCCGATATCGCCACCGCCACCTCCATCCGCGTCGGGGGCGACGACATGGACGAGTCGGTGATCAACCACCTCAAACGAACGTATAACCTCCTGATCGGCGAAGCGCGGGCCGAGAAGGTTAAGATCGCCATCGGCTCGGCCGCCCCGCTGGAGCAGGAGCTGACGATGGAAATCGCCGGCCGGGACACGATCTCCGGCCTGCCGCGAAAGATTGTCATCACCAGCGAGGAGATTCGCGAGGCCCTCAAGGACCCCGTGGCGTCGATCATCGAGGCCGTCACGACCACGCTGGAGCGGGCGGAGCCGGAACTGGCCGCCGATCTGATCGACAATGGGATCTGCATCTGCGGCGGGGGTTCCCTGCTGCGGGGCATGGACAGCGTGCTCGGCAACGCCACCGGCCTGAAGGTCTATCGGGCCGAAGACCCGCTCAGTTGCGTCGCCCGCGGCACCGCCGTATACCTGGAAAACCTCGAGATCTGGAAAGACACGATGGACCACAGCGACCGCGGGTACGACTGACCTCGCGCTGCTGTCGCGATGCCCGGTCGCGGCCCGACCGGTTCGCGGAAATCCGATGAGTAGATCACAATCATGAGACGAAAGAAGATCAACCTGTCCAGGGGAATGCTCTTCACTTGGGGCATGATGTTGGGACTGATCTTCCTGTTCGCGGTGCCGCAGAAGGCGTGCAGCCGCCTGCGACTGACCTACGCCAGCGTGTTCCGCTGGCCGCTGGCGCTGGGTCGAAGCGCCACTCTGGCGGCCCGGCGTCCCGCCCGGTCGCCCGACATTACCTCCCAGGAATATGAGGAGCTGCTCACGAACCATCGTCATCTCCAGAACATGATCGCCAACCTCCAGGCGGAGCGCCACGACTTGCAGCGAAGGAACGAGCAACTGGCAAAGCTGCGGACCAAGCCGGGATGGGAGAATATCGAGCTGCGGCAAGCAAGAATCCTGACGGCGGCGGACCACGCACAGAATCAGTTGTTCATCGATTGCGGGACCGAGGATCGCGTGGCCGACGGCCAGTTCGTCGTGAGCCTGAGCGACCGGAGCGACGCCGAGGAGAGCTGCGCCATCGGAACGGTATCCGACGTCGCCGCCCGAACGGCGAAGATTCGCCTGATCACGGACCGAGGCTCTCGAGTCTTCGCCGGCATCGCCAATTTGAGCGTGCGGGGAATCCTGGAGGGACAGGGCGACCGGACGGCCAGGATCACCATGATTTCAAGAGAGTGCAAAATCAACACAGGGGATCCCGTGTACGCCCAGAAGCAGCCCGGCCTCGATGTCCCGGTCATCGCGGGGCGAGTTGTGAGCTGCCAGGTGGATCGCGACAATCCCATGTTCTGGGACATCCGAGTCGAGCCCGTCTGCGATGTCGCCACGTTGGGCGACGTGGCTGTCGTGGTTTCCGCCCCCCGGCCCCAATAGCCGCCGCGTGCACAAAAGACGCCCGGACTTCTGCTCAACGAAAATCAGGCTTGTCTTCGGAAGTGCCTTGGATTCGTGCTTGGAGTGACTGATGCGTTGGATTCGGTTTGCGGTGCTCGTGCTTCTGGCCTCCGTACTGCAAGCCGGTCTGGTGAACGTGCTGAGCATCGGGCATCCCGATATCAAGCCGGACCTGCTGCTGATCCTGCTGGTCTTTTTCGCCTCCCGCTGCAACTCGACGGACACGGTCATCACCTCCTTCGCGATTGGCTTCATCGCGGATCTGGTCAGTCCGATGCGCAGCGTGATGGGCCCGCGGATCATCAGTTTCGGCCTGTTCGGCACGCTGCTGTTCAACCTGCAGCGCATCTTCTCGCTCCGCAGGCCGGCTTACCAGGCCCTCGCGATCTTCCTCGCAGGGGTGCTGACAGCCGTGCTGAGCTACCTCCTGGCGTCTGTGCGAGCCGACGGGGGTCCGGCGAACCTGTTGGCGATGTTCCTCTGGCAACCGCTGTACTCGGCGGTCCTCGGACCGCTTTTCTCCTTGCCGGCGGGCTGGTGGATGCGTATGAATAGAAAGAGCCGCCGGCGCTACAGCCCGGGGCCTCGGTCGAGGCGATGAGCTGGAGAGAGCGGTGGTGCGCGGATGTACGATCAACGAGTCAAGGTGTTCGTCGGGATCAGCCTCGCCGTACTGGTGATCTGTGTGCTCCGGCTGGCCCAGATGCAGTTGCTGGCCGAGTCCCAGGTGCAGGGCGAGATCGACAGGCTCAAGGAGCGCCAGGGGCAATCCAAACAGCTCAAGACCCTTCGGGGCAAGATCTTCGACCGCAAGGGAAGGATCATCGCGACCGACAAGCCGCGGTTCCAGGTGTATGTCAACTACCGATTGAGCTGCTACCTCGACGACCGCGTTGAGCTCGCGAAGACCCTCGACGCCCAGCGGGAAAACGCCGATCCTTCTCCCGACAAGGTGCGTGAGGAGGTGGACGCAAAACGCCGCGAGCTCGAAGAGGTGATCCGGGAGTGCTCGCGGTTCGGCGCGACCCGCGAGCAGATCGAGGCCGTGGTCAAGACCTGGAACAATCTGATCTGGAACAAACGCAGCCACGTGCGATGGGCTCGCAGCGACTATGACCCGAATCTCGTCGTCCAATACGGAAGCCGCGTGAATGTCCCCCTGGAAAAAGCCATGGCGGATCTGGAGCGTCAGTTCCCCGATCCGAACGACCGATGCCGGCGGATCGCCCAGGTGGACGATATCCCGGAGGTGAAGAAGAAACTGGCTGTGGTCGAGCTTCAGACGGAGGATGACGTCTTCGCCGCCCAGGTCGAGTTCCGCGAGATCGCCGATGTGAATGTCTTGCCGACGGGCCATCGATACTACCCCTACTGCACGACGGCCGCCCAGACCATCGGTTGGGTCGGGCCCGTCACCCAAAGTCGCGACAAGAAGCTCTTCAAGGACGACCCGCAGGCCAGCTACCTCGCCGACGAAGTCTGTGGCCGCGAGGATGGCATCGAATACGTCTGTGAGAGCATCCTCCGGGGCCGGCGGGGCGAACTGGTGTATGACATCGACAACCAGCTCGTCCGCGAGATCGAAACCGAGTTCGGCCAGGACGTCCAACTGACCCTGGACATCGAGCTACAGAAACAGATCGAGGAGTACATGTGCAGCGTCGAGAGAAATCCGTCGTACCATGACGCGAATATGGCCGCGGTGGTGATCGACGTCGGCTCGGGGGACATCCTCGCGATGGTGTCCCTGCCGACCTACGACCTGAACACCGCCCGATACGACTACGGAAAACTCGTAAACGACGCGAACCAGCCTCTGATCAACCGCGCGATCAACCGTCTCTATCCGCCGGGCTCGGTCGTGAAGCCATTGATCCTGATCGCGGGTCTGGAGGCCGGGCAGATTACGCCGGAGGAGCCCATAAGCTGCCCGGCCCAGAAACCGCCCAGAGGCTGGCCCAACTGCTTGATCTTCAGACAGTATGGGGTCGGTCACGACGGAAGCTGGATCAACAACGCACGCAACGCCCTCAAGGGAAGCTGCAACATCTACTTCTCCCGCCTGGCCGACCGAATCGATCCAAGGCTGTTACAGGAATGGCTCTTCCGGTTCGGCTATGGGCGAAAGATTCCGCTGGCCGGTCCGACTTTGCCGGAGCGCGGCGACGCACCGCGCAGCCTGCGACAGACCCCGGGGCAGATCGGCAGCTCGCGTGTGTCCTCCTCTGCGGACATTGTGTCGTTCGACCAGATCCCGCCATTAGACCCGTGGCAAAAGAAGCTTTTCGGAATCGGGCACGGCAACTTTCGCGTCACGCCCCTGCAAGTGGCGAACACCTTCGCCACGATGGCTCGGGGCGGAAGACACATGAATCCCCGATTGTTCCTGCGTCCGCCCCAGTTGGCGGCCGAATCGGTGGACCTGCGGATTCCCCTGACTACCCTCGCGTCGGTCTATGACGGCTTGAACGCCGTGGTCAACGAGTCGGGCGGGTCGGCGTATAAACCGTTCCAAGGCAGCGTGTTGTACGCCCGCGGCGTGAAGGTCTACGGCAAGACCGGCTCGACCGAAGCCCCCGAGAACGCTTGGTTTGCAGGCTATGGGGAGGATGGGAGAGGCAGCAGGATCGCCATCGCCGTCGTTGTCGAGGGCGGCATGCGCGGCTCCAGCGACGCGGCCCCGCTGGCCCGCGAGATCCTGCAACTGTGCGTCGCGGCCGGGTACCTCGGCAACTGAATCCCGGCACCGCCTGGACCAAGGTGGTGCCGCACTACCTCTAGTGCCTATAATATCCCGTGTCACGGGGACTGCCTGGAAGACCTCGAACGCCTGCGCAATGATGAGGTTTCTCTGGATGCCTTGGGGGCCCAGCGAATTCCCGACCCCACGACCGCCGGGGACTTTTGTCGGCGTTTCAGCGAGGCCGATGGCACGATTGCCGAGACGACGGACGAATGCAAGGAAGGCATGGACATCTCGTACAAGGGCGTCTGGGGCTATCATCCTCTGGTGCTCTCGCCGGCCAACACGGGCGAACCCTTATACCGGGTCAATCGCAGCGGCAACTGCACCAGCAGTGCGTCGGCCGCCGCGTACTATGATCGGGCCATTGACCTCTGTGTGGCCGCCGGCTTTCAGGAGGTCCTGTTGCGGGCCGACACGGACCTTCACGGCGCGAAGAATCGGCAGATGCGCCGGAAGGCGCGCCAGTCGTCGCCCGGATCGAAGCCCCAGTGTCGCGCGAGCGCCTCGAGCTGCATCGGCGCCAGGCAGCAGAAGCGCAGGCC
>DCUI01000099.1 GCA_002327785.1 Phycisphaerales bacterium UBA2218 | reverse complement strand
AGTCCGTGAGTCTGGTGGACGACTCCTGTATCTGCCAAACTCTGGGAGCCCCCCGGCAGAGCCGGGGGGGGGGTACCTCTCTTACTTGCGCTCCCACAGTATTTGTATCATTGAGGAACGACTGTGATATCCAGTCGAACTGCAGACTGAGGCGGCAGGATCTCCCATTTGGATTCAACCTTTCGAACAGCCGCCTCGCCTATTCTCTTGCCATCCTGGTCGTAGGCGGTCGCGTTGATCGGTTCGTCCATCATGGCCGCAATCGTCATCCGTAGATCGTCGGGCCCTGACGAGCCCTCGGGCTTTGCGATCACGAGCCGATCCACGCCCTCGATAACAACGATCGAGATGCCAAAGCCCTCCTTCGCACGCCGGATAGCAACACTGCCTGAGGTAGCGACACCGTCAAAGCCGCGCCAGACGCCTCGCCCATCCATGAAGATGCACTCGGATGAACTGGCACGGTCGTAGCGTTGTCCGTCGAGCGAGGCCGAACACTCGATAAAGCCATCCGTTCCCAGGGCGAGCCAGCCGAACGGGGGCAGATCCTGTGCAACCCCCGGAACCTGCCAGGATTCGCTGGCGTTGCCGTTGACCCAGATGCGAAGGCCGTTCGGATAGCAAATGAAGATCTTCGATTTTCGCCAATCGTCACTCTGGAAAGCCTCAGAGGAGCTGATGAGGCCGCGGTCTGACCCATAGCGAATCTCCTGCGGCTTGAGCATGGCATACCGCGACTGAAGCGGCTGGAGCATGTAGTATGACCGGCAGGTCTGGCGTATACCGTGGGTCTCCTCGACAAGCCAGCCGATGTGGCCGTAGGCAATCGTGGTCGCCAGGAATTGGTCAATGCTCGTGACGATATTCTCCGGCTTCGCCCAGCCTTCCTTGCCGGTAAAAAACTGGCCGGTCCAAGGCACGCCGATATCGACGGAGAGCGGGTGCATCTTGAGCAGGTCGAAGTGAGGCAGATAGGGATAGTCCCATAGCCGCAGGCTGCTGTAGGTCAGGCCGTAGTTGCCCGCACACAGGCCGGCGTAGAGCCACTGGTGATTGCCCTCGGACCAGCAATGGCCATTGTAGACATCCTGATCATGCAGGAGCAAGTCGCCGTAGGCGTAAAAGGTGGCAGCGAATGTCCCCGCGCCGGGCACGCGGGCATCGAAATCCGTTCGATCCCACGGGCTCACGGACGTATGGACATCCGTATAGGCGGCGTTCGTGCCGAACTTGCTCTGGATGAGCGGGGCCAGCTTGCGGTCCATCTCGACGGCAAAGAGCGCCTTGGGCGAGTAGCATCGCGGCCAGGCGGTGACCAAATCGCCATTGGACCCGCGCATCACGCGGTCAGTATCCCAGTGGGCGTTCACCGGTGCGAAGTCCGTGTAGTTTGTATAGAGGCCCGACCGCCAGCCAAGCGAACGCTGCGCAGCCACATACTGCTGAAGCGCCTCATCGCCCCCTCTGCCCGGCGCCGCCCTGTCGCGGAACGTGAAGCTCTCACCGCTGTCCCGCCAGGTGATTTCGTGATTGCACTGGGTCAGCATCTCGATGCCATACGCACGCAGTCTCTTCGACCGCTCGTGCTCGCGCTGGTAGTTGCCCGGCCCCCAGCTTTCCTGCCACAGACGCGTGGCAGCCTCACGACCGCGTTTCGCGGGAGGATTGGCAATGGTCGCAAGCGTCTCCTCGAAGATGGGGGAGAAGGTGACGAAGAACCGTTCGTAGAGGTCGTTGCGCCGGCCGTCGGTCTTGGGGAGGTACCGCACTCCGCCATTCAACTGAACTCTATCCTCCTCGATCTTGTCCACGCTATACGGTGATGAGGCATTCGAGCGATACCAGTCCATCCAGATCGAGGCAAAGTACGGGGTTGTACCCTTTGACATCAGAACATTCAGATGATGGCCTCCATAGTTCATGTAGGGCAGCAGCAGGAGTTCCGGCATCTCGACGCCCTCGATCCGGCCGTAGGAAAGCTCGGTCGCCAGTCCACCCTTGCAGACGCAATCCACGACCAGACTCTTCTGCCAGAGACACACCGTGGACTGGATCACCACGTCGGCGCCATTCACCTTCGCCCGCCAGGATGCCTTCACTTCATTGCCGGACGACTGTGCCTCGATCAACCGGGCATCTTTGAGCTCAGCGACGAACTTGGGCCCCGCTTCCGCCATTGCCCTGGCCACCACGACACCGTTGAGCGTAACAACAACAGGCTCCCAGAAGCGGACGCCGGGCCTGACCTCATAGCCAAGCTGTGTCGCGGCATCCTTGTAGGTGAATCGCCAGCTCTCGCCTACCGGTTCCAAGTTCACGACGAAGTCCCTCGCCAGGTTGTCGGGCAGAATGGTCTCCTCCCGGGTCGGGAAGGGCAATCGGCCCGGACCGGTGTTGGCGCCGGGTGACTGGCCGGGGAATGGATCTACGCCGCGCTTCGGCCGTGGCTCGAAGGAAAGTGGTGCCGGATTTTCCTTGAAGAAGACGAGATCCTCGAAGAAAAGCTCGCGGTCTTCTGTGTTCGAGCCGCCTGTGATTTGCAGGCCGGCGAAGCGCAGTGGCTTCCTGTCGAGCAAATTCTGCGGCAGGACCTTGTGAATCAGCCACCATTCTTTCCAGCCCACCTGGGCAAGATCGAGTGTGTGTGCCGCATTGTCCCTGTCGAGAACCAGCAGCGTGATCGTCGTGCGAGGCGTCCCCGGCTCGGGCGACCAGGACCAATTGTTGCCGTAGACCCAAAGGGTTGTCGCGGACACGTCATCGGGGATCGCTGCCGGAGTGGGCGGACGCAGGACCACCGCGCTGGCGTTCGATGCGCCTCGATAGACAAGCCGTGCGACCGGCGATTCCCACACCCTCTGTTTCTGTGAGCCGACCAGGTCTGCGACAGCTCCGTCCCTGCATTCGACGCGCCATCCTTCCAGCGAGTCGAAATTCACCAAGGGCACGTGCGGCGGTCTGCGGTCGGCCCAGACCATCTCGTATGGCCGAGGCCCGGGCGCCTCATCCGTTGGCATCGGTTTCGCCACGCCGGTTGTCACGGAGCTCGATTCCGCCCGCGGCACAGGACCAAGTACGATCAGCACAATCACAGCTCCAATAGCAGATGAGAGCTTCCCGTCAATCCAATGCAGTTTCATATAAGGACTCCTACGATGCCCAAGGCAAGACCCGCACTCTTCAAGGGAAAACGTGAGAGTGACTCTTCACAGCCCCCAGCCTTCCCGGTACGGGGTCCGGACGTACTGATTCGCCTGGGGCAGATTCGTCACCTGCATGTTGGGACCATCCCA
The DNA here is from genome assembly GCA_002327785.1 of Phycisphaerales bacterium UBA2218. GTDB lineage: Bacteria > Planctomycetota > Phycisphaerae > Sedimentisphaerales > Anaerobacaceae > PLanc-01. The sequence goes on along the minus strand of DCUI01000099.1, from coordinate 2,643 downwards.
CTCGATCCTCGCATCCACTCGCTTGGCAATATTGCCCAGCAGGCAGATCTCCGTGAGCAGCGCCGAGTACTCGAAATCGGCACCCGCCGGTCGGCCGCTCTTGCAGGCTCGGACCCAATCCTGCTCGTGCGAGCCCTCCACACGTGGGATCGACTTGGGCGGCAGCTTGTACTCTCGCATCTTGCTCTCGGGGATCAACCGAGGGCTCTCTCCATAGACGCCGCCAACGAGTTTGCCCTTCGTGCCTTTGAACAGTGCGCCGCCTTCCGCATGGCCCATCTGCCTGCCATCCTCCAGCTCCGGCGGCCGGGGGGGACGCAGACCATCGTACCACGTCAGCTTCAGCGGGGGGAAACCCCCACGAGCCGGGAATTGATACGTCACGATGGATGCCAGGGGATGCGTATCGGGATTCAGATCCAGGGAGGTGGCGTCGATGCTCGTCGGATACCCCAGTTTCAGGGCCCAGACCACCGGATCGAGTGTGTGGACCCCACGATCCCCCATCATCCCGCACCCAAAATCCCACCAGCACCGCCACACCGCCGGATGGTACGCCGGGTGATACGGCCGCTGCGGGGCCGGGCCCAGCCACAGGTCCCAGTTCAGCGTCGCCGGGACCGGCGGCGTATCCTCGGGACGCCGATTCCACCTGGAACTCCAGTACGCGTGGCCGAAGGGGTAGTACGTGAGGCTGCACCAGGCATCGACCTCCTGGACTTCGCCGATGGCGCCATCCTGGATCCACTCGCAGATCAGCCGGGCCCCTTCGCCGGAATGGCCCTGGATGCCCATCTGCGTGGTCACGCCGGTCTCGCGGGCCGTCTTCGCGAGCATCCGCGCCTCATAGATGTCATGGGTGAGGGGTTTCTGGCAGTACACGTGCTTGCCCCGCCGCATTGCCTCCATGGCGATCACCGCATGGGTGTGGTCCGGCGTGGCAATCATCACTGCATCGAGACCTCTCTCCGCATCGAGCATCTCGCGGTAATCGCTGTACACCTTCGCCCGCGGATACCGTTTGAACGTCTCGGCGGCATATTCGTGATCCACATCACACAAGGCCGCAATGTTCTCGCTCTCGAGTTCTCGGAGGTTGCTCTTGCCCATGCCACCCACCCCGATGCCGGCGATATTCAGTTTCTCACTGGGTGCTGTGTGCTGCGACCCTCCCAGAACATGCCTTGGCACGACTGTGACGACCGAGGCTGTTGCTGTCGCAGCCAGGAAACTGCGCCTGCTGAATCGTTGCTTGGACATCTGGACACCTCTCAATTGTCAGTTTGGCATATATCACCGGTCGGCCTCCGAGCCATGGCGAGCGCATGTGCCTGAAGGTGCCGCACAAACCCATTCTACCCGGATGTTGAGAGCTTTTGAAATCCCGTTTCGTCGTTGTGTCTCACAGGCGGCAAAGAACGAACCAAAGGTCCATCCTGGTTCGTGCCATTCATAGTAGACATCCATGACCGCAACGCGGAGTCAATCTCTTTCTGCCGGTGGCCTGCCCCGAGAGGAAAAACACTCAACTTCTCTTGAGAACGCATCTCTCGACGTTACCATTGGATGACACAGGCAAAACCGCAGATTCTTGACTGAACCACCCGGGCGGTCGATGCAATGCACAAAGGGCCAAGGAGCCGGCCATGAACTCCCACTATCTGTCGGGAATGACCCAAAGAGACTTCTTGAAGACAGCAGCCCGCGCTTCATCCACGTCTCTACTGCTTCGCGACGCATCGGCCGTCACGTCATCCCCACCGAAGCCCAACATCCACTACCTCATGACCGACCCACATCACAGTGATTGCCTCGACTGTGCGGGCAACAAGATCACCAGGACGCCCCACCTGGATTCCATTGCCGCCGATGGGGTTCTGTTCTCGAATGCGTATACATCCACCCCGAGTTGCACGCCAACCCGCAGTACAATTCTGACGGGGCTGTCGCCATGGCATCATGGAATGCTCGGTTACGGCCGTGTGGCTGGACAATATCCGTTCGAACTGCCCCGGACGATGCGGGACGCCGGCTACTACCTGTTCGGTACAGGCAAGATGCATTGGTACCCGCAGAAAAAGCTCCGCGGCTATGATGGTCTGCTGTTAGATGAGTCAGGACGTGCGGAGACACCGGGCTTCGTTAACGATTATCGTCTCTGGTTCCGGCAGGAAGCGCCCGATCTCGATCCGGATGCAACCGGCATCGGCTGGAACGACTATCGGGCAAAGTCCCATATCCTGTCCAAGCGGCTTCATCCAACCACATGGACGGGCGATCGAGCAGTCGAATTCATCGAGAACTACGCTCGCCCGGAACCGTTCTTGCTGAAGGTCTCGTTCGCCAAGCCACACAGCCCTACGATCCACCGCAGCGGTTCACGGACATATACAAAAACTCTTAGGCACTCTAACAAAACCGTAGGATTCGTCGCCAACAAATGAGCAGGCACCCGATGATCAGGAACGCTTGATGAATGTCGTCACGCTTCTCATACCGCACACGCAAGCCTCTTTGGTTGAAGAGCCAGCCGAAGGCGGCTCCCACCACGTAGCGGTACTTGCCGAGCCCGCTGCCACAGGCGGTGTTGCGTTTGGCGATCCGGGGTGTCACTCCATGTTGACGCAAGGACCGACGAATCTT
>DCUI01000096.1 GCA_002327785.1 Phycisphaerales bacterium UBA2218 | reverse complement strand
TCGGCCCCTTCGCCTGGGGCGACGGGAACGTGGACATCGAGGACCTGAAGGTCTTCATCACCGAGTGGGAAAAGGAGACCTCCGCGCCTCAGCCGTAGAACACCGACACATGCACGGGCGGGTTTCAAACCCGCCCCAACAAATCAGGGCCGGGGGAAGAAGGAGTCCCCGGCCTTGTTCTCTTCTATCGACGTCTGTTTGCGAGACCGCTGTATGGCGGCCCTCGTCATCAAGGGACCCGGATGCTGATCAGGTCGGTTTTCGGGGGCTTGGTCTCTGTGACCCTGGCCAGGCAGTAGACCGTGCCGTCCTTGCCGACCGCAATCGAGTTCACATAGTAGGGCCGTCGGCCATCCTCATAAAAGATCGGGCCGTGATCCGTGTACTTGCGAGCGGGAATGTCGTAGGTGATCAGGTGGAGGTTCTCGAGCCCTTTGGACTCGCCCATCGCGGTCTTCGATTTGCCCGCGAGCCGCTTGCCATCGACGTAGATCGGGCCGCCCGTCAGGTAGTACAGCGTCGTGGGGCCCCCCAACGCGGAATTCTGCGTTGGGGACCCCTTGCCGTCGGGTCCGAGGGTGAAGCCGAGATAGCCGTAGCTGAACTGGTCGAACATCCCGCTTCGCTGCGAGGGCAGGGACGTGATGCGATCCACGATCTGCACCTCGGGCACGCGGGGATCGAAGCGGAACAGATATCCCGAGTTGCCGTGCACGCCGTAGACTGCCTTCTCGGGCTCGTACCAAACCGTTTGACGCCAGTTGTAGGCCATATGTCCGGCCGAGGTCGGGTCGTACAGGCCGAAGTAATCCTTCCGCATGTCCTCGCCCTTCACGACCTCGATGGCGTCGCGGTCGTACCGGTAACGGAAGATCTCGCCGTCGCCGACGGTGTAATAGACGCTGCCATCTTGCGGATCGATCACGAACGAGCGGCACAACGTGCGGTACTGCTCGCCTTTGCCGTTCTCGCCTTCCCGAGAGATCGGCCCGAGGTCCCGGAGTTCCTTTTTCGCGAGATCGTACCGGAGGAAATGGCCGGCCGGCCAGGTCAGGCCGTAGAGCCGCCCGCGTTTGGCGTCCAGCGTCGTGGTGAGGATTCCCTCGCCTCGCGGGGCCTTGCCCAGATCGTCGAACCGTCTGGCTGCCATATCGTAAGCGAGAAAGTGGCCGCCCGGGTAGGGCTTCCAGCCCTGTGGGGGGATGCCGATCTTCTCCATACCGTCCACGATGCTGTAATACCCCACGTGCGTCGAAAAGTAGAGCTTGCCGTCCCGCTCCATGAGCGGCACATGGGACTTGCCCTGGACGATGGTCTTGGCCCCCTTCTCGCCGCAGGCTTCGGTGACGTCGCCCACGTGCTCGATCTTGTCGGTCACGGGGTCGTAGCAGAACATCTGGGCGCCGATGTCGAAACGCTCGGAAGAAAGAACGTAGAAAATCCGACCGTCACTGGCCGTGCCCATGCCGTTGTAGGTGTCGTGCGCCTGGGAAAAGCCGGAATCGTGTATTCTCGCCACCAGCCCGCCCTGAGTGGCATGGGCTTCCAGCCCATGAATCATCGGCAGGATGCCGATGCCACAAAGAACCGCGAATGGAAGAGAGTAGATGTGTTTCATATGCGACATTCCCGCCTTTTGACTTTTCACTTCTTACTTCTCACTTTTCACTTCTTACCTGACGCACCAGCTCATGCACCTTGTCCACGATGAGCTTCTCCACCGACGGCGTAAAGGGTGTCATCGTCGTGCCATAGTACAGGACCGCGCCTCTGGCTTCGTACCCGCCCTCTTCCAGGACGCGTTTGGAGGGCACGTAGCCGAATACATCGTTGCAATATCCCGCCACCCAGACCGGCGCCCCCGGCAGCTCGCTCTTGAGGCGGAGGGAGTAGTCCACGAGCACCTCGCCGGCCAGTGCGATCATCGTCAGGTCCGTGCCGAATTGAACGACCTGGACGAGATAGGGATACGTGTTGGAGCGCCGGCCCGGCCCCTCGATCTCACGTAGCATCTCTTCTGCGTAACGCTTCTGATACTTGTCGTTGGAAGCCGCTTGTCGCTTCAACTCCTCCACGCTCGGCGGCGGCTCCAATTCCAGCGATGCCTCACCCAGGGCCACGCGCAGCGGTCCCCGCACCGGACGAGACTTTGCCGCCAGGGCCGCCTCCACGGCATTCGCTATCGCCCGCCCGTGCTGCCGGGCCCATTCCATCGTTCGTCGCGGCGTGGGGTTCTGGTCTCCGCCGCAGCCGGCGACGAACATCGCCGTCGTCCCGAGATGCGTCTCCTGGATGTATTGCTGAGCAAACCCGGCGTAGTCCCCGCAGAACTCGTAGTCGCTCAACGTCGTGTTGTGGCATGCGTACCCGAACACCAGGACCCGTGTCTTCCCGTCCGATCCGCTCACCACCAGGACGGGGACATCGTGATCGACGGGGCCGTCCGCATTCGGCGCGATCACGAAGCCGTTGGCGGTCAACAACCGGCGGTTCATGCCGACACCCGCCCGCCCATGGGTGTACGACAACTGCGCCGGGGCCATGGCCTCCAATGCACGACCCACCAGATCGACGAGCTGGCCGAACAGCACCTCGGTATATCGAACGCCCAGATCGATCTGCTCCTGTGGCAGGTCCCACCCCTGCGTGCCGCGCCAGTCCCGCACCTCCGGCCCGGAGTGTGTGTGGGAGGCGTTGAGCAGCAGGCCCGACCCAGCGAGCTTGTATCGCAGCCTCACCTCCTTCTCCAGGCGGTCGCGGAACTCGCGGGGAATACCGATCAGGTCCATCGTCACGAGCACAACTCGGGCGCCCTCGACGTCCTCCAGGGCGAGCGCCTTGGCGTAGAGGTCGTGGACCTTGCCCTCGGAAGGTTTGTTCCGAGCCGCGTATCCCGCCATCCACATGGACTGCTCCGGCGTGATGACAACGGTCGCAACACCGGCCTTCCACGCTCCGGATTCGCTGCCTGCTCCTGCGGCGGGTGACAGCGGAAACACGAGAAAGCTCACGGTGACGATACCCACGACAATCAGCATGCGCAACGAAGCCCAACTCATGTCACTTCCTCCAACAAGAGTCATTGTGCTCAATCGGCCGGTTTCAAGACGACGGATCGGAGGTTGATCGCCTGCCACCCGTCACGAACCGGCTTGATATTCAGCTCACACGGGCCCTGTTCGATCTCGATTGTCCCGAGATCGACGGTTTTGAAGGTCTGGTAGCTGCCCGTGCCGGCGATCTGGGCGGCGAGCTTCCGGTCGCCCACTGTGATCTCGAACTTGCTGCTCTGGGCAGGCGTGGCGACGGTCGCCGTCACCTTGAACCGCCCGCCTTTTTCCACTTTGAACGACCACGCGACCGAGTCGCGGGGATTGGTCCACCAGCCAATGTTCGACTGGCCGTCGATGGACTCGACCTGGGCCTGGCTACCGCGGATTTCGGCCAGGTCGGCCAAGAGGGTCAATGTGCCGTCCGCCGCCTGGCCGGGCAGGACCTTTTCGATATCCAGCTTGCCCTTGACCTCCAGCACGACCACCGTGTCGATCGGGTCCAGCGACTCCGCAGGCACGTCAACGACCACGCCATCCGCGCCGGCCGTTGTCGCGAGTGTCCTGTCCGTGGCGAGCAGCCAGGCGCTTCGAACCTCGTTGCGAAGGCCCGGAACGAGCAGCTTGCCGTCCTCAGGCCAGTGGAAGACGTGCAGGTAGAGCGTCGCGCCGGCGTCGTTCAGTTTCTTCGTGCAGCGACCCCAGGCCAGGCGGGAGAACGGGCTGGCCGTGGTCGCATAGATCGACTCGCCGTTGACTTTCATCCATCTGCCTACTTGCTTGAGCCGCTCGATGCTGGGGTCGGGAATCTCGCCCAACGGGGTGGGACCCACGTTCAGGAGGTAGTTGCCGCCCTTGCTGGCGATATCCACGAGGTTGCGGAGCAGGGTCTCGGTGGACTTCCAGTTGTGGTCGTAGCTCTTGAAGCCCCAGGTGTCGTTCATGGTCATGCAGGTTTCCCAGTCGCGGCCGGGCGTGCCGGTGGCCGGGATGTGCTGCTCGGGCGTACTCAGGTCGCCGCCGTAGCCGCCGCCGAGCCGGTTGTTCGTAATGATGTCCGGCTGGAGCTTCACCAGCGGCAGCAGCATATCGGCACGCTCCCTATTCATATCGACAGCCGTATCCCACCACAGGATACCCAGTCTGCAGTAATTCGAGAGAATCTCCGTCACCTGGGGGGCGGCGATCTTGCGGATGTACTCGTCCATGCTCCCATCCTGGGCCGGATCCCAGTGCCCCCCGGCGGCGGCCCCGCCCGGGTGGCACCAGTCCTGGGCCTGTGAGTAGTAGAAGCCCAGCACGAGGTCATGTTTGGCACACGCCTCGGCCAGCGGCTTGAGCAGGTCTTTGCCGTACGGCGTGGCGTCCACCACATCCCAGTCCGTCACGTTGGAATCGAACAGAGCGAAGCCGTCATGGTGCTTCGACGTAATGACGATGTACTTCATGCCGGCTTCTTTCGCCAGGCGGACCCAGGCGTCCGGGTCATAGCGGACGGGGTTGAACTGCCTGGCGAATTGCTTGTATTCGGCCACGGGAATCTTGGCGTTGTGCATGATCCATTCGCCGATGCCGCCAATTTCCTTGCCTTTGTAGATCCCCGCGGGCACGGAATAGACGCCCCAATGGATGAACATACCAAAGCGGGCCTCGCGCCACCATTTCATCCGGGCGTCCCGCTGCTCGGGCGTCTCGCCCGGCCGGCCGATGATCTCCTGCGAAACCGCGATGCGGGACAGACCCGCCAACAGCGCGACGGCCAGAACGGCAACTTGCCCCGCCTTCTTCAAGCAATCACTCGCCATGTTAGAACCTCCACGAGATTGACGACTCGGCAAATAGAAAATCAGTCGAGCCGAATGCCTTTCTGATGCAGCCAGTTCTTGAGATCCCCCATCTCGCTGAAGATCTCGTTATCGTAGTCTTGTTCGAGCTTGGTGACGCTCTCGGCCAGCTCCGGCTGCTCCTGGACCACCTCCGTGAGCCGCCTCTCGAACTCATCGGCGGTCGCCTGCAGATCGTCCAGCTCCACGTGCATGCCGAGGATACCGGCGACCCGCTTGGTCACCGCCGCCACGCACTTGGGATTGGCACCTTGCACGTAGGCCGGCACTGTCGCCACGAGAGTCGCCATCTCGATCCCCTCTGGTTTGGCTCGCGTCGTCAAATACGTCGTGATGCTGGCGGGGCCTTCGTAGTCGCTGAATTTGACGCCGTAGCTCTCGAACCGCGGCTTGGCCTGGGCATCCGACACGGAGCAGAAGAACTGGGGATCCCGCGTGTGCGGCACGAGGCCCGCCACGCTGCCGATGAAACAGATCGACTGCACGCCAAAACGCTTGCACAGACTGAAGATACAGTCGGCGTACTCGACCCATTGCATGTTCGGCTCCTTGCCGGAAAACAGGATCAAGTCCTGGTCCTCGGCCGCGAAGAACGCATTCTCCGGGAATACGAACTCCCGGATAACGCCCTTGCGAATCTGGCAGTGCGGCCGGAACAGGGAGGTCACCTCCATGGCCCCCGGGAAACTGTAGATGTAGAACCCCTGATGGTCAATCTCCGCGATCCGCCGGGCGTACAGCTTGTCGGCCAGCACTTTGACGGTCCCGGTCGAGACATCTCCCCCGTCCATCCAGCCCGAGAAACCCATCAGAAGCCGAGGGCTCCGCAAATCCGCTTCTCCCAGAATCCGCAACCTGTCCAACGCCATGACGTCTTCCTTTAAGCGAAGTCACCATCACTCGACACGAACGCCTGCATAGTAAGCCGCCCCCACCAAGCCTGCAAGTGGAAAAAGCCCGGCGGGAAGAACTGGCCTGAATGACCGTTGTTCATGGTTTACCGTGGGCTGCTATGGTGCGAAGCGCCTCGCAACGCCGAATATCGACCGCATCGCGAAAGAGGGCGTCCGCTTCCCCAACGCCCACTCCGCCTCGGCCACCTGCACGCCGTCGCGGTATGCCCTGCTCACGGGCGAGTACGCCTGGCGGCGCAAGGGCACCGGCGTCCTTTCGGGAAATGCGAGATTGATCCGCGAACAAAGGCGCTCCCGGCCATAGGCAGGATCGACTCGTACACGGACATGTCAAGAGGGAGTTGAACGCTTTCAAACCGTTTCCTATGGATGAGGGAGCCGCTTCTTGTCCGCCTCGGTCGGCGGGTGTTTTCGGAAGGTGGACCACATGCCGGGCATCCCCACATTGTAGCTTTCCTGCGTCCAAACCTTCTCCTTCTTGCGGTACTCGACGTGGCCGTCGTAGAAGGCGATGTTGACGCCGTCGCTGTGGCGGTACAGGACCGGGCCGTCGCAGCCGACGTTCTTGTATGGCATGATCGTGTCCTGACCAAGGACGTCCCATCCGATCGTGTAGTTCGCACCCTTCCAATGGAGCCACCAGTCGTTGCCCTCGGTGAAGATCAGCTCCGCAGCGGGCGAGGCGACCGACGTGGTGTGATGACCGGCGTAGCCTATCCCAAACCAGTCGGTGTAGTACCAGTCCGTCAGATTGTAGCCGTAGCTGATCCAGGAGGTGTATCGTGAATCCTCCCGCTCCTGAACGGAGACCAGATCGCTCGGACAGCGGTACTCCTTGGGCGAGTGCCAGTCGCTCTCGGTAGGTCCCTGCTTGTCCTTGTAGCCCAGCAGGCTGCGGAAAAGCTGGTTCGCAGGCCAGTAGCGATTGCCGCCCAGCGTGCGGTCCATGATGGGAACATACCAGCCCCCCGACTCATCCGCGTACACGGCGTTGGCGATTCCCAGGCTGCGCACGTGGTTGGCGCAGACGATCCGCTTGCCCATCTCCTTCGCTCGCATCAGGGCGGGCATCAGGATGGCCATCAGCACGGCGATGACGGCGATGACCACGAGCAACTCGATG
>DCUI01000333.1 GCA_002327785.1 Phycisphaerales bacterium UBA2218 | reverse complement strand
AGTTAATATATTGACGGACCCTTAGACGAGATCTGGGCACGACATGAATACACGACAGTCAGTGCAACGAGGTTGTCCAACGAACTGGCGGCCGTAGCCCTGTCCGCCCAGGTGCGTCCTCGCTTGCTCCAGAGGACCCGTGCCTACGTGCGCGGCGGCTACGCCCTTCTGCAGGACTGGCTGAAGAACCACGGCAAGATCTTCACATGCAGACCGCCTGACGCGGGGCCGATAGCCTTCGTCCGCTATCATCTGGATGTGAACTCCAGTGCCTTCGTGGAGGGTCTCCGTCGCAGGAAGAGTGTCCTGATCGTTCCGGGAGACCACTTCGAGCTGGACCATTTCGTCCGCATCGGTTTTGGCGGGCCACAGGACCGTCTCGTAGCCGCGCTGAATCTCATTCACGAGTACCTTCTTGAGATAGGCGAACGCTCGCCTGATGAAGGGGAGTCGCCCAGGAAACCCTGTTGCAGCAAATAGGAGGTGGCTATGTACAGGGGAAGCGCTTTCACCCTGATCGAGCTTCTGGTCGTCATCGCGATCATCGCGTTATTGATGGGCGTTCTCCTGCCTGGCTTGCGATTCGCCAAACAGCAGGCCACCGGAGCAGCCTGCCTCGGAAACCAGAAATCGCTAATTCTGGCCTGGTACACCTATCCACAGGAGAATGATGATAGCCTGGTCGGCGGGAATCCCTATCCCGCTGTGGCGAATTATCACATCTCGTGGGTGCAGGCACCGCAGAACGAGGCAGGGGATGTGATGCTCACCGGAGGCGAGCCTTCCGCAACCGGCGACCTGGCCTACGAGTATGAAGAGCTTGGTCTCTGCAGGGGCAAGCTGTGGCCCTATTTGAAGACGCCGAAAGTGTACCACTGTCCAGGCGATAAGAGGAAACAGCAGCCAACCAAAAGCGCCTATCGCAGCTACTCGATCCTCTGGACAATGAACGGGGCCTACAGCCGGGGGCATGAGACCGACCCGGTCTACGACACGGGGGAAGTTGCCCACAAGTCCGTGGAGATCAAAAACCCATCCAGGAAACTCGTGTTCGTCGAGGATCAGGACGACCGCGGCTGGAACATGGGCTCCTGGGTCCTGCGGCCCGTGGGACATCGGTGGACGGACTCCCTGGGCCTCTGGCACGTCGACAGTGGCACACTGGCCTATGCGGACGGCCATGCGGAGAAGCACAAGTGGCGCGATAGACGCACCATAGAGTACTTCAAGAACCCCTATGACTTCTCGTTCGAGCACTCAACGCCAGAGAATCCGAACGAGGACCTCCGATTCATTCAAGAAGCGTACTTGCCGACTGGAAGAGGTCCTGGCGAACACGGATAGGAACATACGACGGCGCGATGGCACTCTGCATGGAGGGACCGCCCGAAGCAAATGAGTGCTGGTCGCGTGTGCCCAAAAAGGAATATGGTTTGCCAGATATCGCATATGCGAAAGGTCGATAGTTGGGTATCATCACAGAGGGGTACATGTGTGTTCGCGTGCGTTGGATGCATGCCTGAGAAGGTTCTGGGCCAACGATTCAAGGAGCATGAGGGAAGGAGGGTCGCGTGCCTCAGGGTATTCCTTGTGACAACCGAAGAGCAACGTACAGTATGGAATAGTCCGCGAGTGTTCGACCAGTGTTTTCCTTGGAGGAGTATGTCATGATCGGCAAGCGAAGTACTGTAACAGTTGTGGCCGTGGCGTTTCTTGCTCTGACCGTGAGACCCGTCCATGCGGAGATAGTCCCCGGGCTCAACGGGGAGTTTCTCATCTACAAGCCGGGGACAAACTACACGGTCAGCGCTGCGTTTCCCGGGGGCAACGTCTGGGCGAGCGGCATCGGGGACAATGTCTCCGTAAATGGCGGGAAAGCCAATTACGCCGACGGCACCAGCGGTGCTGTGATTGATGTTCCTGGGTGGAAGGCCTTGACGGGCTCCCCCGACCTGCTGAACAACGGGATCGACGGTTCGGTTGGGTTCAATGCTTTCGGGACATGGAGCGGCGGAACCGGGACAACGGCCCAATCGACCGCCTATCTGGGCGAGATCGTACGCGGCAGGGTCTACACGCTCTCGGCCATGGTCAACGGAAGTGGGGGGCCTTTGGTGCTCGATCTGTTGGCCGGCGGCGAAGTCGTCACTCCCGCTTCTTTGGTAAGTCCGCCCTTGCCTACCGACGGGTGGCGGGAGATCTCCAGGACCTATGACATGAGTGCCCTTCGCGATTACCTCGGCCAGCCTATGACCGTTGTGCTGGGTACTGGAGCAGAGAACCTGGTCGGCACTCGCGTCGTCTTCGACAACGTGTCACTCAATTACGAGATCGTGTTTCAGTTCGATGCGTTTAACCCGAGCCCGGTTGACGAGGGTACGGACGTGGACCACGATGTGAATCTGAGCTGGACGGCTGGCCATTTCGCTACGGCCCATGACGTCTATCTTGGCACGAGTTTCAACGATGTCAATGACGCCACGACCGGCAGCGTGACGTATCAGGGCCGTCAGGCGGATGCGACGTTTGCGCCCGGCCGGCTCGAGTTCAGCACGACGTATTACTGGCGAATCGATGAAGTGAATGCTCCGCCGGACTCGACGATCTTCAAAGGCGAGGTCTGGAGCTTTACAACCGAACCGATCACCTATCCACTGGCGGGCGAGCATATCACGACCACGGCCTCCAGTGCCAACGAGGACACGGAGGGGCCGAGCAATGTGATCAACGGTTCCGGGGTCGATGCCAACGACCTGCACTCGACCGACCTGGGGGATATGTGGCGTACGAGCATGACCGATATGAGCCCCTGGATCGAATTTGCATTCGACAAGCCCTACCTGCTGCACGAGATGCTCGTTTGGAACCACAACTCGGCCTTGGAGAAGAGTATCGGCTTTGGCGTCAAGGAGGCGACCGTCGAGTACTCTGTCGACGGCGTCGAATGGACCTCGCTTGGGACCGTCGAGCTGGCCCGGGCGACGGGCCGAGCCGACTACGCGGCCAACGGGGCGGTGGCCTTCGACGGGACGGCGGCCCAGTATGTCCGTTTGACTCCGGTCAGCAACTGGGGTGGGATCCTGAAGCAGTTTGGCCTGAGCGAGGTGCGATTCTTCCGCATTCCGGTCCGTGCCCGAGAGGCGGACCCGGCGTCCGGTCAAGGCGATGTGGACGTTGCGACGCCCCTGCGGTGGCGGGCGGGCCGGCAGGCGGCAGCGCACGACGTGTACTTTGGCACGGACGAGCAGGCCGTGATTAACGGAACGGTTCCGGTGGCGACCGTTGCCGATCCGATCTACGTACCGGCCCTGGATCTGGCCAGGACGTACTACTGGCGGGTCGACGAGGTCAACGAGGTCGAGGCGCCCTCGACCTGGCCAGGCGATGTATGGAGCTTCTCAACGCAGGAGTTCATCGTTGTGGATGATTTCGAGAGCTACACGGACGACATGGACGCTGGCGAGGCCGTCTTCCAGACCTGGGGCGACGGCTACGACAATCCCAGCGTCAATGGCGCGCTGGTCGGCTACGAGACGTCCGCCAGCGGCACGTTCGGAGAGACCCGGGTAACCCATGCGGGCAGCCGGCAGTCGATGCCGGTGGCGTACGACAACCGCAGCGCGACCCACTCGGAGGCGACTCGGACGTTCGACAGTCCACAGGACTGGAGCCGGCACGGGATTGGGACCCTGGCGGTTTGGTTCCACGGGGATCCGAACAATGCAGCCCAGCAGATGTACGTCAAGATCAACGGCACGAAGGTGTCATTCAACGGGGATGCCGAGGCGTTGACGCGAGCGGCGTGGCAGATGTGGCCGGTCGACCTGAGCGATCTGAGTGTCGGCAGTGTCCGGAGCCTGAGCGTCGGCTTTGATCGCATCGGGGCCGTGGGCGGTCAGGGGATCGTCTTCATCGACGACATGGAGCTGCGTACGACTGCGCCCGAGATCGAGGAGATCTCGCTGATCGAGGACTTCGATTCGCTGGCGGTGGGTGCGAGCATGCACGATGTGGCCGGCTGGGAGGGCTGGTACGGGGACGCCGGTGTCGCCGCCCGGGTGACCGATGCGGTTGCCCACAGCGGCGTGCAATCGCTGGAACTCGTGGGCGGCCGGGACGACCTGGTGCCGAACTGGCCGCAGCAGACATCGGGCCAGTGGACGCTGACGGTGATGCAGTACTGTCCGTCGAGCGCGCCGAAGGCCGGCAAGATGTACTTCGGCGTGCTGTCGGCGTATGACAGTGCGGGCCAGAGCGCGGGGTGGATCGGTTCGCTGATAGCCGATTTCGCAACGGGCAAGGCCTACTGCGAGGAGGACAAGGCGGTGCAGGTGGACCTGGTGTATGACGCCTGGGTGGAACTGCGTGTGGAGATTGATCTGTATTCGCAGGTGGCCCACCTCTATTACAACGGCGTCTATCTGGCGACTCGACCGGCGTCGAGCGTCGCGGGTGTGGACATGTGGCCGGATGAGAATATCGCCGGGGTGTACTTCGATGATTTCGGTTTCGGATTGGCGCAGTAAAGTGCTCTGGGTTGCCTGGAGCGTGCTGACAGGCCGTACCAAAGGCATCGCGTGTTTTTCGGGGGCGTGTTCCAAGCGAGTCGGGACACGCCCCTTTTGCGAAGGAGAACATCGATGGTACGACAGGAACATACCGCTTCCGGAGGCTTCACTCTTATTGAGTTGCTTGTGGTGATCGCCGTGATTGCCGTGCTAATGGCAATCCTGATGCCGGTGCTGCAAAGGGCCAGCAAACAGGGTAAGCGGGTGAGTTGCATGAGCAACGTTAACCAACTGCAGCTTGGCTGGAGCATATATGCAGACGATTTTGATGGCACCCACGCTTATTGCTTATGTTCTCATCTCCTCAATGCTGGCAGACACCATGCTGATCCCGGTCGGAAAGGGCTGGTCCAGAAACAGTGTCAATGCCAACATACTGCGGCACAACTCCGTGGCATCGCATGAGAATGATCAGTACTTGGCCTACTACGCTGATGACGGTTTTATCGTCTTGGCCAAACGACATCTTGGTTCGAAGCAATGGGAAATCAAAAAGACCCAGTACTCGGGAAACGTCCGGGATGCACACAATTCGATCAGCATTATGGTCGATGGTGACGGCTACCTACACATGTCATGGGATCATCACGGGCACCCACTCCGCTACTGCCGGAGCATGGCTCCTGGCTCGCTCGAATTGACCGAGAAGATGTCCATGGTGGGAAAGAAAGAGGAACGCATAACATATCCTGAGTTTTACCGGTTGCCCGATGGCAATATGCTCTTTCTCTATCGTGATGGCCTGTCAGGTGATGGTGATCTCATGATGAACCATTATGATCGGAACACGAAGGAATGGACTCAGCGCCAGGATGCCTTCATCCATGGCGAAGGCCGACGCAATGCCTACTGGCAGATGTGTGTCGATACAAAGGGCGCCATACATGTTTCCTGGGTTTGGCGAGAATCAGTAGATGTGGCGACAAATCACGATATGGGGTATGCAAAATCAGAAGACGGAGGAAAGACATGGTTGAAATCCAGTGGTGAAACATATCGTCTCCCGATCACGGCGGGCAGTGCGGAATATGCCGCCCACATCCCTCAACGCCACGAACTGATCAATACCACCTCCATGTGCGCAGATGAGAAGGGACGCCCATATATTGTCACTTACTGGAGACCAGAAGGAACCGAGAGTCCTCAGTATCACCTCATCTATCACGACGGCCTCAAATGGCGTACATCCCAGATCGGCAATCGCAAGATGTTCTATTCGCTCCGTGGCGGCGGCACCAAACGGCTGCCTATGAGTCGTCCGCGCATCATTGTCGACTCAAGCGGGCCTACTGATAAAGCCTACATGCTATTTCGCGATTCAGAACGCGGTGACCGCGTGTCTGTTGCCGTCTGTCGCGACCTTGGCAAGGAAAGCTGGCAATTCCAGTACCTGACTGATTTCTCGGTCGGCATGTGGGAGCCTAGCTACGATACTGAGCTATGGAAACGGTCGAGGGTCCTCCACATATACGTTCAGAAAGTCGGCCAGGGAGATGGAGAAACGATAGAAAACCTGCCACCCTCGGAGGTCTCAATTCTGGAATGGAAACCTGAATAGCATCGCACAGCAAAGCGCGGGGAAACTGGGGATGCACCCCAGTGTCTGTCTCTCCCTCCTTTTCGTATCGGACCATGAAGCAGGGCAAGGTGGAGGCTACGCTGAAAGCGGATTCCGAGCATCCGGTGTGCAATCCCTCGCTGGTCATTGAGGATTGGGGGGATCGTCCGGCACATCTCATAGTGAATAACGAAAAGACGACTCCGGGCAGCGATTCTCGCACAGGCTACGTTCGCAGAGTCAACGACTACGATCTTGTGCTCTGGCTCAGGATGAAATCGGATCGACCGGTCACAATCACTCTCAGCACGGCTCCATAGGCGATAACGCAGGATCGACAAGCTGTCCGAGGAGAATGCATGCGACCGACGAGAAATCTGTTCCCTCACTTCCTTCAAAGGAAATCGTTATGAAGACAAGTCTACGGTTCATGATCACCACCCTCGCAGTGCTGTCCGGGATGTGTGAAGCCCAAGAGAAGGCGGCCAATGAGGAGCCTCTCAAGCCCGGCGTCGTCACGCTGCGTTCCGAGGGTTTGCACGGATATATTGGCTTTGGCCATGAGAAGCTCCCGACCGAGGGCAACTATAGCGCGGGCATGGGCTTCTACGCTGCCGTCTGGCCGCTCGTGGATCAGCCGCTGGCCGATTTCCAGATTGGCCTGCCCAGCTCATGGATTCAGCCGGACAACTCCGACAACAAGGACAGGCCGCTCGCGCCGGAAGGCACGCTGGCCCGGATGTGGAAGCCGCGCGGGCCAACTTGGAGCAGTGTCTTCCAAACCGTGGAAGGCGGCTTGGGCTACTGGGCGGGCAACCATTTCCGCTACGGCCCGCCCAAGTTCAGCATGAACGCCACGCCGCAATGCTACGACTATGAAGTGGGGTCGCCGGGCTGGTCGTTCTTTTACAGCAACGAAGCGCTGCCGGACAACCGTCTGGGCATTGCCCAACTCAGCAACAGGCTCCTGATCCCCCCTGATGCGCTGCCGTTCCAGGGAAATCCCAATGGCGAATTCCTGGGTTACACCTGGATGGCGCTGCCATTCACCGATCCGACGACGAGCGATCCGCCCACGGGCGATCAGAGCTGGACCTGCTTTCTGAGCGCGGCCAACTTCAAAGGTCCCATGGCCTATTACATCCCGGAAACCTGGAGCAAGATCGGCAAGCTGTTCAATTACCCCTTCATCTACGGACGCGGTCTCGACGCGCGTCCCGGCATCATGGGCGGCGGCGCGATGGAGATCAACACCGTCCCTCGCTTTGACGCCAGAGACGCGCAGGGCATGACGTACTCGAAGTTGCCGAAACTGCAATTCCCCGTGGATGAACAGGGGCGCGCTTTCCTGGTGCAGGATGTGACCTATTACTCCAAGGCGGCGCTTTATGACGCTTTCAAGGCCTGGCGGGACGATGGGCCTGCTTGCTCCGGGCGATTCGACGAGAAAGGCGCCTGGAAACCCAGGCTGATCTCCGAGCCGACGCACTACGACCAAGCCGGCAAGAAAATCACCGGGGTCGAACGCGTTTTTGAGAACAAGATCTTCGAAGGGAACACCTGGGGTCTGCAATGGCTGCCCCATGCTCCCAGCCCCAAAGGTCTCTTTCCACAATATTGCAAGCACGTCGGGGAGGAGCGCGTCGTCGTAGCTTCGGACGAGGTGCCGACGGAAACCGGGCTCTTGCGCCAGGAGTTCAAGTTGGCCGATCCGGGCGTCCCCTATACGTCGCCGACCACCGGCGCGTGGAGCCGACCGGGTCCCCAACGCGGGCCCTTCACCTCGAGACTGACGGATGGTTCCCTGGTGACTTATTCCTGGTATCGGTTTGTGGACCAGCCTTCCTTCCAGCAATACGACTACAGTCCCGAGAAGAAGGCCAAGCTGCAGGCCCTCGTGGAGAAGATCCACACTGAGTGGCCGGTGGATCGCGACTATATGCTGCCGCCCGGCCGCGGAAGGCTGGTTAGCCTCGATCCCGGCCTGTTCGTGACTCCACCCAAGGGCATGGAGGTGGGCTATGTGCCTATCGTGACTCGCCAGGAGAAAGCGCCCTGAGAGAGTCGCGGTGATTGAAGCCTGACATTCAAGGTGACGGATAAGCGACGATGGCAGTCGTGCAAGAGGGCCTGGAATCGCAGAAACGCCGGCGCATGAACCAGCACAACAACAGAAGGGACAACCATGCACATTGCGGTCCAAGTGCTCGTGCGCCGGCGGAGATTTCTCCGTGCCGAAGCCGTCAATGCCGCGGGCCTCGCAGAGCGAAAGCGCAGGCTCGCCGGGCACAGCCGAGACGAGCAACCCTCCGATTCCACCCGTTAAACTGACATGAAACAGAACAAATTCAACCACAGCTATTTCGGCTCATCCGGTTTTTGCGT
>DCUI01000032.1:5580-5708 GCA_002327785.1 Phycisphaerales bacterium UBA2218 | reverse complement strand
TGGGGCCAGTGCCTCCGCCGTGATCCGCATCGAGCGGTATTTTGGGGCCGACTTTCCGCCGGTTGCCGAAAGAGACCCGGCCCCGGCAATCGATGCCGCGCCCGACGAAGCCTTGACGCCGGATGCGG
>DCUI01000032.1:2748-5525 GCA_002327785.1 Phycisphaerales bacterium UBA2218 | reverse complement strand
GCGGTAAGAGATCCTGACCCCGAAAGAACCGCCTCGCCGGAATGGCTCTCCGCCGCAGTGCCGGTTGCCGAAAGAGACCCGGCCCCGGCAATCGATGCCGCGCCCGACGAAGCCTTGACGCCGGATGCGGTAAGAGATCCTCCGGTTGAAATCGTTCCGGAACCGGACGAAGCCTTGACGCCGGATGCGGTAAGAGATCCTGACCCCGAAATCGTTGCTACGGCCAGCATCCCGGCCAGGCCGATCGCGGCCAGTGTCCCGGCCGCGGACGTCAGGGCCGATCCTTTTCCGCCTTTTTTGCCGGAAGCCGTCGCCGAACCCTTGCCCGAGATCGACGCCGAACCGGAATGCGACTCCCCGGCGTCCGGAACCTCCAGCTCGGCCCATGAGATCTGACCGTTTGCCTGGGAATTCTGAATGGCGGTAATGTCGAATCTCAGCCGCAAATCCGTGTAGTCCGTGATGCTGTCGGCCTGGGCCCCGGTCAGGGTCTGTTCGTACAGCGCCCATGCGGGCGGATCGGCGTGGGTCCAAGAGGCGATTTGCGTCGATCCCTGGTACAGCCGAACCACGATGGTGATGGTCCGGTTGGTGGGGGTTCTCTGAAGGCGGTACCGCACCACGTGCCCGGAAGACGAATGGGGGTCGTCCAGGCTGGACAGCCCGACCTCGCTATACGCCACCGCATTATTGGTGATGTAGTCGGCGTCCGACGCCGATGCCTCGTCGATGCACCCGTAGAGCGTCGCGCCCGTGGAGGGCGACCAGCCGTTTACGGAGATATCGGATGTCGGACGTGCAAATTGCGCCATCAATCGATCCTGTTATCCATTCAGGTCCAGGTCCGCATCGGACAGGGTGTAGGTTCCCTGCGCCGAGAACGCCTCGTCCGTCACGTCGGCCGAACCGTAAAAGGTTCCTCCGCTGGACGCCGACCAGAACCCCACATGGGTCACGGTCGTGGATGCCGGCACGTCGAACACCGGCGCGTTTGAGCTGTCAATAGCCCCGCCCGTGGCGGAACCCCACGTAATCGCCTTCCGGGCATAGGCCGGGCTGCCGCCGGATACCTCATTGGACCCATCGGTTCCCGGGTCCGCGGTGTGCAGTGATGCGTATACCGCCACCGCCGCCAGGGCGTCCAGCATCGCGTTTTTTTCTGCCGCACTGTATGGCATTATATCGTCTCCTTTTCGATTTTAACTTCCAACCGGCCCGCGGCCTCGGCAATCATCATGCCGCGTGCGATCAGCTCTCCCAGCTCAGCCGGGTTCAGATCGCCGTAGATGCTCAGAATGCCGTCCCGGATCTCCTCCAGGCTGCCGGCCGTCTCGACCAGGCGCCGGATCGGCGCCATGAAAGCCTCGTCCGTAATCTCCATGCTCTCTGCGCCCAGGCGCTCCGCGATCATATCGGCCGAATCGGGGCTTGCCGCCGGCGCAGGCAGGTCTTTCGCCGCCAGCACGCGGGTCTTGTTCATCACGCCCGGATATCCGCCCCTGGGCTGCAACACCGTTTCCCCCTTGGCCGGCAGCGGGATCTTGAACCGCTCGGATACGTGCTCGGCCGACGGGTAGAATCCGATCTGGCTGAGGTTGGCGTACACGGCGGAAACCCTCTCCAGGTCCTCGGGCGGTTCGTGCTTCATGACGAACCAGGGCAGGGGCTTGTCCCACCCGAAATTGTATCCCACCAGGGGCCGCAACAGCTGGAACCGGATCGTGTTGCTCAGGGCCTCGGCGTCCGACCGGATCAGGTCGTGCCGGACCTTGTCCTGCGCGTCCTCGTTGCCCAGCTTGCCCGGCGTGCCCTCGGTCGTGGCCGTCTGGCCCAGAATGGCCTTGGACATCTGCTTGTCGCAAAATCCGGCCAGGGCTTCATAGATATTGTTCGTGCCGGCGTTCTTGACCGACTCGATAAACTCGATCTCCGTGCTCTTGGACACGATGCCGGCGGCGTCGGACCCCAGGGACTGTATGGCGGCGACCAGGGCGTCCTTGTCGGCCGGGCTGGCCGACGCATCGTACCGGCCCAGGCGCAGGGGCATCCCGAACACCTCGGCGAATGCGACCCAGTCCTTGAGCGCATAATTTTTAAACAGGTACATCCATGCGCAGACCCGCAGCAGGCCGGCCCGCGTGTCGTACCCGGACCGGGCCTTGTACCGGTGGTACACCAGCTTGAACGGCGGCATGATCTCGCCGTTGACCGGGTCCGACTCGGTCAGAACCCGGGGAACCTCGCAGCTTTCTGCCCACATGTCCGACGCGCCGCGCTCGTAGAACACGGCCTTCTTGGCGTGGATCCACTCCAGCCGGTCGATCACCGCGCGGCCGGAGTCTGTGCCCCACAGGATCTCGCACAGCGAGTACCCCTTGCCGATGGCGTCCAGCAGGTCCAGCAGGCGCTCTTCGAATGTGGCCAGGCCGAACAGGCAGTCGGCGCAGAAGTCGCGAATCCGCTTGTCCTCCGCGGATTCCGACCAGGGCGCGATGTCGTAGTCCAGGCCGAGCACGGCGTTCTTGCGGGTCTGAAGCTCGGAAAACAGATGGGTGTCCTTCTCTTCCATCTCCTCGAACAGCTCCGCCTGGCGGGCCACGTCTCCGTTGTCGGCCTCCAGAAAGATGGCTGCCAGCGAGGACGGGGTCAGGCCCGAAGACGGATAGTTGCTCCACCGGTCCCGGATCGTCGTGACGGCGATCTGCCGCGGCTCGGGCCGCTTAGCCGTCTGGATCTCCCTGCCGAATGCGTCATACAGTATGGTCATGATCCCTTCC
>DCUI01000032.1:0-2714 GCA_002327785.1 Phycisphaerales bacterium UBA2218 | reverse complement strand
CTGCGCGAATCTCCGGCGCGCGACGGTCTGGTATTCGATCGGGCCGCCGCCCCATTCCTGGTGGACGGCGAACCAGGCCATCGCGCCGGCGACTCCCGCGTCGCCGTGGCGCTTTTTGTTGTCCTTGCCCTTGGTCCGGACTTCCGGCAACTTGGCGATTCCCCGGACGACCTTGAAGGCCCGGTGGTCCTCGATGGTGTCGGCGTCCCTGGCCAGTAGGATGGTCTTATCCTCGAACGCCGCCCGGTACTGGTACATGTGCTCCCGATACCACTGCTCCGTCAGCATGACCTGGGCGATACGGCCTGAGCCGTATCGCTGCATGGCGCGTTCGGCCAGATACTGGCCGTTGCCGCGGGCATCGAGGGCGCCGAAACGGAACCGGTTCAGGCGGTCGCAGATGTAGTTAAAGATCTGCTCCTGCTGCTGAAACGGGATGTTCCGCAGCTCCACATGGAACGGTGCGCGCCAGTTGGCGTTCTGCTGCTCGATGAGCGGGATGAAGACGGACAGGTCGCCAGTCCTGCCGAAGTCCTCGCCAACGACGGAGTTTTGTTCCGGATCCAGGTCGGTTAGCAGCGGCTTGAGGACCGTATCGCACCAGTCCTGCACCTCGGCGAAGCGGATATGATCGGGCAATTCCGCGAACGTGGCGGGCTGTTCATACCGGATCACCGGGATCTCGGCGGACAGGCACGTCTCGATCAGCGCTCGGGTCATGAATGTGCCGCTGCCCTGACTGGGCACGCAGAAGAGTTCCTCGTCGGCGTCCTCACCGTAGGAATCTATTATGCCCTGTCGCCAGGCCGCCTCGGCCTCGGGTGACCATTCGCGCCCAAGCACCTCGCAGATCCGCCGGTAGAGACCGTCCTGCAGGGCGTCGTCAAAATCCACCCGGTGGAGGCTGTAGGGCTTTTTCTTTGCCCGGATGTCCTGAATGACGCTGTTGAATTCGTTCGTGTCTCCAAAATGTGTAGATATGACCCGAACCTGCCCCCCCCACATCAGGAGCGCCATCGCCGCCTTCAGGAGCCCGGCCAGATCGTCATGGAACGCAGCCTCGTCGATGACCACGCGCCCCTGCTTTCCGCGGAGGTTTGTGGGGCGGCTGGAGAGGGCCGTGATCCTCCAGCCCGATTCCAAGGTTATCCGGTAGCCGAGGATCTTCTTCTCTACGACCACGCCGCCGATCTCTTCCTCATCGAGCTCCTCGCATTCCTCCATCGCGGACGCGGCGAGGTTGTACGCCCGCGCCCAGTTAGCGCAGTCGCCGATGAACTCCAGGGCCATGTCCTTGGTGTAGCCGATATACCAGACGTTCCGTTTCTCGCCGTCGCCCTTCTCGGAGGCGTAGAGCGTATCGTCCGCCGCCTCAGCCCAGGAGATCCCGACGCGCCGGGACTTTTCGATGAACTTGACCTGGGCCTGATCCGCAACCCAGCGGACCTGGTAGGACAGCAGGACGCCCGTGGCACACCGCGCCTGGTCAAAATCACTTATGGCGCCCGTCTCGATCATACGATCCCCAATATTTTGCGCTTGATCAGCTCGGCCTTTTCGTTCGACAGGCCACCCTGCTTGGCCACCTTGACCACCTCGTCGGCAGCTGCCGTCGTCTTTTTCCGCATCTCGGTCGCCCACTTCTTCTGGTCCACGCTGGCCTTGGAGAGCTTTGCGATCATGACGCCCATCTTGGGCAGGATATCAACGATGTCCTCATCCTGGTTCTTCACCAGGACGTCGAAGGACAGCTGCTGGATCAGGCGGATCAGGGCCTCGTTCATGTTGCCCTCGTCGTCTCCGACCACGCCCACGATGGCCTTGGCCTGCTCCGTGGCGATCTTGATCGCCTCGCACTTGGCCTGGAAGTCCTTGCCGAACCGGTGGATCGCGCTGCGGGATATCTCGAACCCCTGGTCGCGCAGCCACGACTCCAGTGCCGCGTAATCGGAGAAGCCGCCGGTCAGCAGCTTCCGCTCCAGCTCGTCGCGGATCTCGTCCGGGAGCAGTGCGATTCGGGACCGTGCCGGCATCGTCAACCGCCGATCAGGTCGCTGATCCGCTTCAGCTCGGCGGCGACCTCCCGGGTGCGGTTCTGCACCGATTCGAGTTCCGCGGACAGGGTCGCGACCACGTCGGGCTGCATCTCGTTGATGGAGCGCAGCGGGTCCAGCTCGTCGCGCAGGTTGTTGATCAGGCCGTGAAAACGGATCTCAAGGCCCCGCTTCTCCATCAAGAGTTCCTGGCGTCTGCCCATATATCTCAGCCGTTCGGTGTTCATTGGCTACCCTTCCCCACCTGTACGGTGTGTTTTTCGATTCTGACCTGCGGGCAGTACTGGTTCTCGCGGATGTCGTGCACCAGGCCCGTCATGGTCTGGGTGTTGAGCACGACCAGGTCTTTGAGGTCGCCGGCCACGCTGTCGTAGTTTTCCACCAGCTTCACGTTGTTCTTGTACATCTCCCGCCACTCGTCCATGTATCCGCGGTGCTCCTTCAGGACCGCGTCCAGCCGCCGGGCATCGAACCACCACAGCACCAGCAGCAGCCCGTATGGCCCGAACGCCTGGAATATCTCCTTCATCACGCCGACGTTTGTGATGTCCATCAACCCCGTTTCCTTTCGCGTCTGGTCTGGCAGGCGATGCACCGCCTGAATCCCGGGTCTATTTTCAACCGCGCCTCGGGGATCTCTTCCCCGCAGTCGATGCAGAT
>DCUI01000164.1 GCA_002327785.1 Phycisphaerales bacterium UBA2218 | reverse complement strand
AAGGCCTCCATCGCGGACCACGGAATATCCCCTTCACTGCGATGCAATGCATCCCAGAGAGACTGCACACCTTCATCGTTCACAAACGGAACTCCTACCACATACCCCAAAACCCTGCCTGCGGGGCAAAACGATCCGGAGACGGGGAATTTCTTCGATTATAGATATCGACATGGGATTAGCAAGACTCTTGAGTCTTTTCCTGAGGCAGCGGAGCTTCCACATCAATTTCCGGCCGCGCGTGACGCGTTTTATAGGACCTTCCTTTGTGGACGGCTGGCCACACCAAGGAAATACGGGATTTCAGCATATCGCGGCGGTGATCATGCCGTAGGCCATGGCGCCTTCGCGGTAGCCCTTCTCGATCAACTTGAACGAATTGACGAAGCGGCGGAGCTTGCGCCCTTTGGTGTGCAGGAACATCTGCGCGAGCGGGCTGCTCACGAGCCTGTTGCAGCGCTCCCATGTGGGCAAGACGTTGGAGGTGGCATTGTCGGCGACAATGTCGTCGAAACCGGCCCGTTTCAGCATCGCCACTTGCTCGTCCATCGTCAACAGCGACGGGCAGAGCGTAGCTTCACAGACCTCACGGACGAGCCCGTCGTGATCGGGGTCTTCCGTGTCGCCCCGGAGCCATGCGCACAGGCCCAGCCGGCCGCCTGGGCGAAGCAGCCTGGCACAGTCACCGAAGAAGGTCTGCTTGTCGTGGATGTGCTCGCTGCACTCGATGATCCAGATGCGATCGAACGTCTCCGGCAGCAGATCCAGGCGGTTGGCGTCGTGCTCCGTAAAGGACACGCGGTCGTTCACGTCCTCATCGGCGGCTCGCTTCCGGGCGGCTTGCACCTGAACCGGACTGAGTGTCAATCCGAGGACGGAGCAGTCGAAGGTCTTCGCCAGCCAGCAGGCGGAACCACCGAGTCCGGACCCGATGTCCAGCACGCGATGATCGCGGGCGATCTGAAGACGTGCGGCGAGATGCTCGATCAGCTTCACCTGGGCCTCGGCCGGCGATTCATCGTCCTCCCAGTATCCGTGGTGGATGTGCGGACCCCACAGAAGCTGGTAGAAACCCGACAGCGCGTCGTAGTGCTTACGGATATCCACGGTGAGACATGATTGCGGAGACTGGTTCATCCGTGTTCCCCCGGACTCGCGTGGTGCGAAGAGGAGCGGATGGCGTCGCCGTCGCGAAGGCGACGCCATCCGCGGGAATTTGCCGTTGGAGAAAGCTAATTGACGCCCGCCTTGTTCCTGGCCTGCGCCAGGACGGCCTTGGCCCGCTTGGCGAGATCATCGCTCGCGGCAGCCTGGACCACCTTTTCGAGTGGCCCGATCAGCCTGGCGGCGAACGGCGCGGGGCCTCGGCCTCGGAGCAGCTTCTCGGCCACCGTCACGGCCGCGAGCACAGCCTCCTGCCGACAGCTTGCATCGTCCACGTAGGGCGCGATCAACTCCACCGCTTCAGGCGATTCGATGTTGCCCAGCGTGCCAAGCAGCAGCCGTTTCTCTTCCTCGCGGACGATCAAGCCGGCCGCCTGCCGGCACATTGCCAGGCGCTCTTCGACCGGCACGTCGCCCCGAGCGGCCAAGTTGAGGTACCCGCGAAGGAACAGCGTCTTCTCCGACGGATTGCTGCTTTCCCTGGCCATGGCAAGCAGCGAGGGAGCGGCATCGACCGTCTTCCACGTGCCGAGGGCGCGGGTCGCCGCCGCACGCACGTCTGCATCATCGCTCCTGGCGCATGCAATGACCGCCTGCAACGCGTTCGGTCCGCCGACCGCGCCGAGCACGCGGACCAGCACCGCCTTCTGCGGTGGCTGGGCCTTATCGAGCTGGGCGATCAGCTTGTCGGCCTCGGACTTCGAATCGGCCGCTCTCAGGCAAATCGCCGTCAATGCCTGTTCCACAGCGGCCAGATCCTGCGTCCCCCTGGTATTCCTGAGCAGATCGAGCATCGTGGGCAACTGGTCGGGCCCGCCCAGATCGCCAATCATCTTGATTGCGTCCGTCCGGACTTTCAGGTCCGCACCGTGGGCCGCTTTCAACAGGGCCGGAATGCCGCTGGTCATGCGCCGGCGTCCCATCAGATCAAGGGCGAGTCGCTGCCTGTCCGCATTGTCGCCGGCGAACATCTGCGCCACGGCCGCATCCGCCTCCCGGCCGGGGAACGTGGCGAGGCTTTCTTGTGCGGCCTTGGCAACGTCACGATCTCCATCGTCGAGCAGCCGGACCATCACAGGCACGGCCGAAACGTCGCCCAGTTCCGTGGCAGCTTGTATCGCGGCAATGCGAACGCGCAAATCGCCGCTGCCGGCCGCATCGAGCAGAGCGGGCGCCGCCCCTTTCTCTCCCCGCACGCCCAGCGCCTGGATCACGAGAATTTTGCGGTCGGCAGACAAGGGCTTCATCGCATCGATCAGGATGGTCGTCGCCCGGGCGCTGCGCATCGCGTGTGACGCCTGGACGGCGGCAGAGAACAGGATGTAGTCGTCATCGCCCAGGTGCTCCTGCAACAGTTTCTGGCGATTGCCCGCCTGGCGGGTGAGAATCGCGGCTCGCAGGGCCCCGCCGCGAACCTGATGCGGGGCCTCCGACTTGTAGAGCCGGTCGTAGATCGCGATCGCATCCGGTTTTTTCCCGTCGGCAGCGAGGGACTCGGCGCAGCGGAGGAGCCCTTCGTAGCAATCGAGCCTGCACTCACCCGGGGCTTTGGGCAGTGCCTGCTGCAAGGCCTGCGCGGCCTGGGCGTTGCCGATGTCTCCCAGTGCCCGCGCTGCGGCTCCGGCCACCATCGGATTGCCGCTGTTCACGAGTTCACCCAGCGTGCCGACCGCCTTCGCATCGCGCCGGTAGCCGATGGTGTGAATGACGCCGGCCAGCGGGCGGCCTTTGACCTTGCCGAGGGCATCGCGCAGCGCCTCGTCCACCGTCGGGTCCGGGTTCATCTGGAGCGCATAGCGGGCGTTGTGCGAAAGCTGCTCGTCGCCGAGCAGCGCGGCCAGCGGGGCAATCGAATCCTTTCCGCCGATGATGGCGAGCTGGCGACAAGCGTCGATCTTGGCCTTGAGCGGCGTCTCAGAATCCTTCAGGACGGCAACCAGCTTGGGCTCATCGCTCTTCGGCGCGACGGTCTGTGCGAGCGCCGGCGCGGCACAGGCCAACAACAATGTGACGATCAGGATGAAGGGAGTTTTCGATTTCATGTCAGTATCCTCGCTTGTTTCAATCCACACCTGGGTTAGAAGGTCCACGGCTCGCGCATCGCCCGCGCACGGAAGCGGCTGGCCTCAGCGTCGTTGACGAAATCCTCTTTCCCCGGGTCAAACTTCATATCGCGTTTGAGCCACATACAGACATTGGCCGCATGCACGGTGGACATGGAGCGGTGCATCACGACCGGGTTGGCCACGGTCTGCCGACGGGACTTGACACAGTCGAAGAAGTTGCGAACGTGGCTCATCGGCCGCTGCGTGCGGGCCATGTAGTCGTCGACCAGCTTCTTGAAATCGGCCATCCAGGCGGGGTTGGACACTTCGCATTTCGAGTAGCCGTCCGCGATGGCGACCCAGCCCTCGTCGCCTTCGTAGCGGACACCGCAGGAGCCGTGCCAGATTTTCGCGTCCATGTCGCGCTCGAGCACCATCTTCACGCCGTTGGCGAAGGTCGTCACCATGCCGTCGCCGCTGTCGTTGGCGACGTACTTGTAGTGGACCGGCGACGTTTCCCCCAGCCCGGCCGCCACCTGGCACTGGGCGAAGGTGTGGGCGCCCCACTCGCCGATGCAACTCGTGTGGAAATCGTAGTGGTTGCGCCAGCCGCCGCGGGTGTACTCCGAGTTATACGGCCGCCAGGGGCAAGGACCCAGCCAGGCGTCCCAGTCGGTCTCCTCTTTCGGCGGCTGGGGCTGCTCAGGCAGCCAGTCGTGCCGCATCTCGGCGGCATCCCACGGGGCGATGTGCGCCCGAACCGTGTGGAGCTTGCCCAGATAGCCGAGCCGCAGCAGCTCGTTGGCGAACGTGAAGTTGCCTTCGCTGAGCCGTTGGAGGCCGCTCTGGTAGACCCGCCGGTGTCGCCTGGCAGTCTCCACGACGGCCTGGCCCTCTGCGATCGTCATGGCCGAGGGCTTCTCGGAATACACGTCCTTGCCCGCCCGCATCGCCATGACGGCCGCCAGGGCGTGCCAGCGGTCGCCCGTCGTGCTCAGGACCGCGTCGATATCCGTGCGGACGGCCAGAAACTCGCGAATGTCGGCGTACAGGATGCAATCGCTGTTGCCGTAGCGGGTGTCCACCATCTTCTTGACGTTCTCACGCCGTGCTTTCTGCGGGTCGCAAGCGGCCACAAATTGGACATCCGGTTCCGGCAGCATCCAGTTGAGCACATGTGAGCCGCGGTTGCCGATCCCGATGCCGCCCAGGATGATGCGCTCGCTCGGCGGGACGGCCCCGTTGCGGCCGAACACCGACGCCGGCACGATGTACGGCGCCGCGACGGCCGCCGCCGTGCCCAGGAATGCCCGCCGCGAGAGGTGGGAATGGTTGTGTGACATGGCAATCTCCTCTTCACTGATTGTAGATTCTGGGTGACCGGTGGCCGGCACGAACCATCGCCAGCCACGAATCCCCGTTGCCTTGACCATAGGCGGATTCTACTACCCTTGGGTCCCCGCGCCCACCAGAAAGGAGATTCGCCGTGAATAACATAGACGGAATCAGGCGGTTGACAGAAAGGCCGCGGCCGAAACCGGGGTCCGAATGGATCATCTTGTCTGTGTGCGCGACTGATTCTCTCTGGCTTGGTTGCCCGTCGGACGGTCAGAGAACAGGTACGCGCGAATGATGTAGGTAGACCAGACGCCCAGAACAGCGGCGGAGATCCAGAGAAGGGAGGCTGGGAAACCGAACTTCCGCTGAAAGGCGGGGAAACCACAGGCGATGACCAGAATCGACAGCGCTGTCGCCATGCCCACCCAGAACCTGCTATAAAGACCGGGTCGCATCTCCATCTCCTCATCCACGGGAGATCGACTGCACGAAACTCGCTGCGATTTCCCCGTTCCTCTGTTGCGTCTTTCTTCAGTTCCCTGGCGGCGGACGTGACGGTCCCGCGAACGTCCCTATCCCTCTTACTCTTCCTTTTCCTTCGATGAAGCTTCGATCTGGGCCAGCTTGTCGGCGGAGACATCCTCCGTGCGCAAATCGCCGAAGACGACTCGGTATGTATCGTCATCGATCTTCCAGCGGAAGAGCACAGCCTGCGGTGTCTCTGCGGATACTCTCTGCCCGTAATAGGCGGGGTCTTTGCCGTCTCGTTCCAGAGTGGTGTACATCATGCCGACCATATCGACCTTCATGAGTCTGGCGATAAGCTCCTTGCTGGGCTTGGCGGAATCGGCTGAAAATCTCTTCTTGATCGCCGGCGCGATTGCGTTGGCCACGGTCATCGTTTTTAGCCCGCATTTCTCACTGGAGGGG
>DCUI01000253.1 GCA_002327785.1 Phycisphaerales bacterium UBA2218 | reverse complement strand
ACACGTGGCAACCGCGGGTTGAATCGACCGGAATCTGCCTTGCATCGGCGGGTTACGACGTCGGCGGGACATACGTACGTGTGACGAACAACATCGAACTCACGCCCGAGAGATTGAAGGCAGGCACGTTTCCCGGCAACAGCAACGAGACACTCAGGGTCTACTTCTGCGACCAGTTCTTCGAGAGCCTTCCAGGCGGGGCGGCGCACGCTGTTGTTTTCGCACAATGTGTGGAAAATGCGATGCACGAATCATGGCGGACGCAGGTAGATACATGGCGCCTTGGCGCGCCCTATGATACGAACCACAAACATCAGGTGTTCATTAATGACTCCGTGAACTGGTTTCACGGTGACGCCGGCACCGCGGCTGACGGAGGGCCAGACCGCAAGATCTACATTGAGGCCAGCCTTTGGCATCGCAGCAAAGTTGATAGTGCTTACTCCGACGAACCAATCCGGATCAAGTCGTGCGTATCACATGAATTCCACCACGGAATCCAGTGGACGCTTAGCTACCCGAAGTTCAATAGGGATGACTGGAACTGGTTCACGGAAGGACAGGCGAGGTTTTTGCAGTCGGCCCAGTACCCTAGTGAGGAGTTCGATACCTCGTCAACCTGGGGGAAGCGCCAATATGCCAGAGACGCGAACAAATACCTTACGCAATGCCTGAACACCTCGCTATCGACGCTTTCCAACTACCCCATCACGGGCTATCCCTATTGCCTCTTCTGGCGGTTCATGTATGAGAACTTCGGCCGCGATACTAGCGGCGTTCAGTTGGTGAGGGACTGCTATGCGGTGAACGTCGGGACTGGCAACTCTATCGGCCGCGGGAAGGCGGCGATTGACTCGGCCATACGCACGTACGTTCCGGGGGGCATACCAACTCCGGGCTGGAGCAACTTCCTGCAGGTCCTGGACCAGTTTGCTGTCGCGTGCTATCTGAATGATCCGGCCTTCAACAAGTGGAACCCTAACCCCTCGGGTGTCTACAGCACGCCGGACCTGGCTCTGGATACCGCTTTCCGGCTCGGGCCGGATGAAACCGATTCTTACATCAAGGACGAGAGCATCCCGCACTCCTTTGGCATTGACCTGATGCAGGTCGCGCTGAATGGCAGAGTGCCAGCGGAAGGGATTGACAAACAGAGCGCCGGTTCTAGACTAGCGACGCCAGCGGAGCGAGCATGACAGTCGCACTCACCGCGAAGAGGATGCACAGCATCCGAAAGGGAGGAACGCATGCGTAGGAGCAGATACGTCGGAGTGGCCCTGACCGGGCTGCTCGTGGTCGCTGCCATTTCGGTGGCAGCAGGGTCGGGAAGGAAACCGGCGAAGGAGCAGGCAGTAAATGCCCCGTCGCGGCCATTATCGACGGGCGAGGCGATGGACATCCTTCGGAAGTTTCCCGAGCTGGTGCCCAGCTATCTGTCCTTGTCTGGAAATGACGCGGACGAGCTTGCGCGCATCTACGGATTCGTCGAAGTCACGATAGCACCACTGGCACGGATCTTCCCAACCGCCCGGTTCTACCAAGGGCACGATTTCTGGTCGCCTCCCCAGCCATACATGATGGCGATCGCAGGGGAGAAGCACTACATGCTGGGGGACTTCAACCAGTTCCTGCTGGACAACGGCCTGAAGGTGGACGATAGGAGAATAATCGAGCTGGCCGAGGCCTTTGTCATCTTTGCGATTGGCGACGAAACGCGCTCATTCCCCGAGATCACCTTCATGAGTGCGGAAAGAAAAAGGTCGACGATAAACACTAGACCCTACGACGTCAAGATCATGGTGAAGGTTGGCGAGCAGGCGGAGGAATGGTACTTCGCCGTCCGACTGAATCAGTTTAACCTAGTGTCCAGGCGCAACGCAAAGGGCCTCATCAAGAACTACCTGCCTCTCGTGGTCAAGCCACTCCCTGCCCGAGGACAACTGGACCCGACGCCGGACATGGTCATTAATACTCACCCCAACGGAGATGCGTATATGGAGCTCGGCCCACATAGTAGCGTCCATTACTACGTCATCGTGGAGGAGAACAACAATCCGACCGTCCACGACACGGTGGTGTTCGCGCTCACGGGTTTTCCGCCCGAAGCGGCGAATGTATATGTACAGGTCAGAGATGACATCCGAGGTGGCGTCAGGTATCTCCACAGGGTCCTGATGAACTCGGGCAACGGCAGCGACTCGTGGCCGGCACCGGCTACATCGACCGGCATCCATCTGGCAACGGCAGGATACGCCGATACGATGCACCCCGAAGACTCCTACAACCCAATCACTGACGATAGAGAACTTACCCCAGAAAGGTTGATAGCAGACTCTTTCCCCAGCTCCAGCGTCCGCGAATCGCTGAAGGTCTACTTCTGCGACCAGTTCTTCAGAAACGACTCCGGCGGCGAGGAATTCGCCTCCACGTTTGCGCAATATGTGAAAGATGCGATGTTGTACTCCTGGCGAATGCAGGTTGACACTTGGAACCTGGGCACGCCTCCTGACGCTGACAGCATTCATCAGGTGTTCATTAACGATGATACAAACTGGTACCACGCACCGGCGATAACCGCCGCCGTTTCCGGCCCCAACCGGAAGATAGCATTTGAGCACGACCCTTCCTCGCTCTGGCTCTATGATGCCTATGTGAACAAGGATTCAGCCGTGCGGTCATTCATAGCTCACGAGTTCTACCACGGAATCCAGTGGGTCGATTCGGCCAAGTGGGTTCGACCTTGGTGGCGCTGGTTTTCTGATGGGCAAGCACGATTCATTCAGTCGGTCCAACACGAGAGCGTGGAGTTCCGCAAGTGGTACTGCCTCTATCCCTATGACGCCGGCAGGTACTTGTCACAGTACCTGAATACGTCCTTCGATTCACTCTCCCGTGACACGATCCTCATGGGTTATCCCTACTGCCTCTTCTGGCGGTTCATGTATGAGAACTTCGGTCGGGACACCAGCGGTGTTCAGCTTGTGAGGGACTGCTATGCGGTGAACGTCGGGACCAATAACTCCATCGGCCGCGGAAAGGCGGCGATTGACTCGGCCATACGCACGTACGTCCCGGGGGGCATACCAACTCCGGGCTGGAGCAACTTCGGGCAGGTGCTGGATCAGTTCGCTGTCGCGTGCTATCTGAATGAACCGGCCTTCAACAAGTGGAATCCCAACCCCTCGGGTGTCTACAGCCCGCCGGTCCTGGCTCTGGATACCGCTTTCCGGCTCGGGCCGGATGAAACCGATTCTTACATCAAGGACGAGAGCATCCCGCACTCCTTTGGTATTGACCTGATGCAGGTCGCGCTCGACACGATTGTCGATACTGTGCTCGTATCGCTCGTTCGGGACCCGGACACGGGCAGGACGCTGAGCGCGAGACTGGTAAAGGTTTACCCTACGGATTCCAGTTCTACCATTATCCGCGATAGCGTCGAGCCCGCGATCGGTGGGTCGTCTGATTCCTCGACCTCCTGGCAGCAGTACAAG
>DCUI01000062.1 GCA_002327785.1 Phycisphaerales bacterium UBA2218 | reverse complement strand
TCGTAAAAAGTACGAAAGTTCACTCTATGAAAGCCATGTACAGGCTCATCTACGGGACTATCCGGTAAATCTGGCAGGGATGCCACCGCTTGGCGGAAACCTGCGGAAGGACCTGATCTGGCGGTTTATCGCAGTCATATTCCTGGCCCACGCCGGCGTTGTGGAAGTCTGGCAGGATGGCCAGGAGATCATGGTGATGAAACATGAAACTGACAGAGAAGGATGCAGCATTTCTGGAGGATCTGAAGCAATTGATGGAGTCGAAGGATCTGTGGGTTGAGCTCAAGCCGGGCAAACCCAGCCACATGGTCCTCAAGGGCACCTATGGCGACAAGATCCACAAGACGTTCCGCATGAGCCGGCAGGGCGTTCGCTGGCGGTTCCAGCGGCTGTTCAGCCACGTCTATGTCGAGGCGTTCGAGACGATTCTGATGATTGAGAAGACCTTTGGGACACAGCTGCGGGAGCACGCGATCAGGATCAGCAGGGAGAGGTATGGGGCGAGGCGAGAGACTCAGGAATGTACGGAAGAGAGTGCCATCAGAGAAAAGGCAGGCCCACATCCTTGATGATGCAATGTGGGCCCGTGCTGCTCAACTGGATTCTTGAACGTCAGACCATGTCTTTGAGGTTCTTCAGCGGCCGAATCTTCACGACATTCTTCGCTGGCTTGGCCTTGAACATGACCTCTTCGCCGGTGAAGGGGTTGATGCCCTTACGCGCCTTGGTGGCCGGCTTTCGCACGACCGTCAGCTTCATCAGGCCAGGAACCGCATACGCCCCGGGGCCACGGCTGCCGAGGCTCTTCTTGATCTGGCCGGTCATCGCCTCAAACACCGAGCTGACCTGCTTCTTCGTCAGCCCGGTCGCGGCGGCAATCCCGGACACGACCTCACTCTTGCTCATGGCCTTCTGGGGTGCTTTCACTGCTGTTGCCATACCACATAGCCTCCTTGCACAGAAACATCGAACCATCCCGACACGATACGAACTCCACGCTACCGCGGAGATCGCGGCTATGCATAGGGCTTTTCGCGGCGGGTGTCAAGGGGGAATGCGACACGAAGTGGGAGTTGAGGGGGCACCAGTGACGGTTGCACCGGGATGGAGGTACGGGATGGGGCTGCTGCACGATCTCATGCTTGGGGCTGGAAACAGCACTGCTCTCGTGGTATGCTCGTGCCTGCCTATCCGTGGAAATCCTAATCGTTGGTGGGTCAGATACACCGGGAATACGACATGATGAAGCATCTCACGATTCGAACCGAGCCCTTCCAAAACCAGTCGGCCATCTGTGGCATTGTCTTGGCAGGCATTCTGCTGTTTCTTCAGACTCCCGTTCGAGCGAACTGGCCCGGGTTCCGCGGCCCGACTGGCCTTGGCTACACAACCGAGGAGAATCTGCCCATCAGCTGGGGCGGCCCGACCAATGAGAACGTCCTGTGGAGTTCACCACTTCCCGGCCAGGGGCATGCCAGTCCCATCGTCTGGGATCAGGCGATCATTGTCTGCACCGTCCACTGGCCGGCCGATGTTGACGACCGCAAGAAGGTCATCCCCGAGCACCACGTCACGTGTTATCGTTCGTCTGATGGAAAACTCCTCTGGGATGTGCTCGTCCCACCCGGCCCTTGGCTGCGGACGGATTTCCGCAGCGGACCGGGCGGCGGCTACGCTGCCGCCACGCCGGTTACCGATGGCCGGCTCATCTACTGTGCATTTGCTTCGTCAGTCCTCGCTGCGATTGATTTCCAGGGCCACATCGTGTGGCGAAAACCAGTCGTTCCCTACTCCTTTGATGTTACGCTGGGCAGTAGCTCAGTCCTCTATGGTGACACCATCATTCTCTTCTGTGCGATGGCGAAGAAGGAGGATTCGCGCGTGGTGGCCTTCGACAAGGCCAATGGCGACATACGGTGGGAGAGGAAGCTCCCGCAAATGCAGTTCGGCCACAGTACGCCGGTGATCATCCAAGTCAGTGGCAAGTCTCAGATGCTGATCGCGGCTTCGGGCATGGAGGAGGCGGGCGATGCTCTACAGAGTCTCGATCCGGCCGATGGCAAGCTCCTGTGGTGGTGCCGGGGCGAAGGAGACGCGTCCTCGCCGGCCTATGGGCAGGGTCTGGTCTATTTCGACGACGGCCGTGGCGGCACGGGCGTGGCGGTCGATCCGACCGGTACGGGCAACGTCTCCGACACACACATTCGCTGTACTATCAGGCAAAGAGGCGAGGCGCTGAGTTCGCCTATCGTCGTCGGCGACTACCTGTATCGCCTGCGCACGCCGGGCTTCCTCCAGTGTTGGGAAATGGCCACCGGCAAAGAGATGTACTCCGAGCGTCTCCCGGGCATATCCAGCGCCTGGGCCAGCCCGATCGCGGACCCCAAAGGGCATCTGTTCTTCGCCAACGCCGGCAAGAGCTACGTCGTTCAGGCCGGACCCGAGTGTCGGATCCTCGCCGTCAACGATCTTGGCGACGGCAACCACCCATCGCCCGCGGCGTCGGACGGCAGGCTCTTCCTCGTCGGAATGAAGAACGTCTACTGCATCGGAGTTTCATTATCGATGCCGTAACGGCTTGGCAGCCTTGACGAGCAGAATCCAGTCCTTTTCTTGCCGCACGGCGGGGAAATCCTCCGGTGCATTGATCACATGAACAGTGCCTCCCGCAAGTTCCCGGGGCTCGTGCATCTTCTCGGTGACAAGGTCGATCCACTGCCGCGTGAAAGTCGTGCCCGCATAGGCGGTCAGGTCCAGTTTGACCGCACCGCCCCAGCGCAGGAACATGACATATAGCTCCCCGGGAACAGCCAGGCAGTATCTTGAAGGGTTTTCGACCACGAATTCGGGATGGGGTTCGAGACGCCACCATGCGAGGCTCCGCAGGATGCCAGCCATCTGGGCTATCCCGCGGGCCCCGGGATAATCCAGGGTGTTCGTCTCGAAATCGGGATCGAGGGGCCACGATCCGCCGCCATCGCGCCGGGGCCGCGAGACTTCCGGTAGGTAGGCCAGCCAGATATGTCCGCCGCCGTAGGTATGTCCCGCCGCACCGCTCATGATGGCCGACCATGCACAGAATCGGATCTCCTTGGCGGCGGGGGCATCGAGTGCGAACTCATACCAGGGTTCGGTGATGACGATGGGTTTGGGCGGGTTCATGGCGTAGGCGTGGGAGACCACGGTGGGGGCGTACTCGTTGCGCCAGCGGGCATGGGCCGTCTGACTCTGGTTGTAGTCCAGCCAGGATTCCTGGTGGAGCACTTCGGCGGTGGACCATTGAGGCGCCTCGGCGCCGCCGTCCCAAGCGGGCGGGGTGGGATGCGCGTCCAGAATATGGTGGAACGGGTCTTCCGCCGCGACCAGCGCGCCAAGATCCCTCCAGAAATCCAAGCCGAGTCCGCCATAGTTGTTCATATTGTACTCTCCCGCCAGCGTCCAGATGACGTTGTAGGCGGCCAGCCGGTGGATGACGTAGCGCCACCAGCGGCGCATCTTCTCCGGACCGGCGGTCTCGTCCAGTCGCGCACGGCTCCACCAAGGGTGGATCCATACGGTGATCCCGCGTTCATTCGCATAGGCGATCCACCGTTCGATGGACCGGATGTGCTCGAGGTCGGGCTCGTCGTAGTCGGCGTCGAGCAGGGAACTGGACCGGCCCCAGCCGTTGGCCGGGAAGAACAGTTGGCCGACGTTGAATCCCTTCTTGGCACGATCATCGACTAGCTTCTTGAACGTCTCGAAGCGTATCCCGCGCTGCGTCCAGTTCCACCAAGTGTCCCCAATCCACAGGAAGGGCGTGCCATCGGCGTACTCGAAGTAGCGGCCCGCACGCTGCCCGTCGGAGTGGACGCGCACGAAGCCACGACGTGTCGGATTAGCCTTCTTCTCCTCCTCGGTCCACACGGTGCAGGTGAGCTTCCCGGTGACGCCGTTGAGACCGGGGTCCTCCAAGCGGCTCTCGAATGCCCACTCGCCAGGCACCGGCGGGGCGAACCGTGCCTTCCAGGTTGTGCCCCCGTCCCAGAACCCGGCTATAGTCATTTCCCGGCCGGTGGCCTCTCCCGAAACACCTACGAAGCGGACCCTCACGCGGGCCGGGCTCCCTTCCTGGAGGTAGGCGACATACGGATTGGCCGCGTTCTGGGTGGCCGTCATTTTGACTTCGAAGAGCTGCCACTGCTTGACTTCGGGCGATTCCTGCGCGTTCCCAAAGCATGTGGCCGTTACAAGCAGTGTCAACGCCAGCACTGGCGTACAACAGATACGCATGAGCATGCTCCTTTCTCAAAGAGACTAAAAAGGCTGCCCACCGACTGCCCGCTCTGTGGGTACCCGAGCGGGCTCCCCATTGTACGGCTTCTCTCCTGCAATTTCTGCTTTCATTTCCAGTCCTCCTTCAGGGAGCCATGTTGCCGGTGTGGAGGACTTGCCCGAGGAACTTCAATCCCACGCTCGATGAAGGGGGCGTCAACGGGCGGGACTACACTCGTCAGCTACACCTTTGGGACTTGTGTTCGGCTGCATTTCTCGGGTTCTGCTGTGATCGGGCAAGGTGAGAAGGGCGGTAGGCAGCCCGCCGGGGGGATATTCGGGTGCCGCAGAGCGCCTGCGGTCGAAGCAAGTGATCTCCTTTGAGCGAGGAGCCAGCCAAATGCAATCCTGCCACGGGCCCATCAGATTGGCCTGCCTGCAAGGACGGGAGTATCTTGAAGAACATTCGGTGCGGTAGTATTGTTGGTGAAGACAATGGTCACGTACTTCTACCCAGACATGTGGAATAGTATTGATGAGCCAGATATTGACATTACCGCTTCTCCTGCTGCTCGCTTCCGCAGTTTCCGCGCCGGGTGTGCTGAGCCATGACGATCAGTACGTTCTTCAGAGAGTTGCCACGGAGATACGCACGGAATCTCTATTGCCCCCAAACGGCTCCCAGGGTCGGCCGCTACCCTTGGTGAGTCACTGGAACATGGGCAGCCAGGGCAAAGGCTGGACTCCCCAATACCAGATCGAACTGCTACGGAGCGGTCATCGCATCCTCCCTTGGTTTGCGTGGCCCCAGGGTGACCCTGAAAAGGACGAAAGGACAGCCCGACGATTTGACGATTACTACGCCGAACTCATCTCGATCTGCCGCCAGTTCAGGCTGCCTATCTCCTTCCGCGGCACTCAGTGGGAAGCCATGCTGATCGGGAAGCAATATCGTGCCTTGCCGCCCCAGCAGTGTCCGGCCGTCATAGACCCTAACGGCAAGCCCATGGCCAGGCTCAGCCCATTCGGTCCCGTCGATCCCTGGCGCGATCCGGCCGGCGCGTATATTGACACCCCGGCGATGAAGCGATTCCAGCGCATGTATCCCGATCCGCCCCTCGTCCTGTTGCTCTCCAACAACGAGGCGGCGAAACTCCGCTGGCATCAGGTCCACAGCTCGAAGCGATACCTGGAGCAGTTCGGCAGCGAACAATCCGACGAATTCAAACGCAAGGTCGTTTCCCAGGGTTGGATGCAGCGCTACCGCGTGATGTTCGATGCCATGCGCGGTGCCTTGGTCAGCGACACGTGGAAGCAGAACGTCCGTTTTGTGGGGTACGGGGCCTTTGGCCCGTCACACTTCGGTCGCTGGGCGGGATGGAAGGAATACTCCCTCATCACGGACCAGTGGACAAGTCCCGACTGGCTCATCTGGCAGGGGGGCTCCCCGTCCTATTACACGCACAACTGGTGTCCCAACCGCGATCATTGGGTTTGGTCTACCCAGGTCGAGTCGATGAACTGGATCTTCCAGTTGGAAGAGGCCTTCTCCGTCAATCCCGATTTCTGGTGGGAAGTCTCACTGTGGGACGGTAACGGCGGCGGCTGGACATTCGAGAGAGGTTATGTGCCCGCCCTCCTGGCGGAATCCAAAGCCTGTCAGTATCTCAAGGATGGTCAGACGTATACGCCGGAGCGCTACGAAGGGTGGGCCCAGTGCGGCCTTTGGCTGCTGCGTCCGCGCGTCCTACGAGAGTTTCGCGGAAGCACCGTGCCTCTGGAACCCTGGCGGCCCTTCTTCGATCGCCTGCTGGCCAGCGTGGATCGCATCTACGAGAGCGAGACACTTGCACGCTTCTGGCGGCGGGGCTCTCTGGTGCCGAATCGCGCTCACCCGCATCCCTTCCAGTCACGGATTCCGAACGAGTGCCAGGATAGGGACCGATGGTTCGCTCTCGAAACCAGTGTGGATCCGCCTCGGCCCTGGAGCATGCAGACGGACATTCCTGTTTTCAGCCTTGCCCTCGTCACCGGTCAGGTACCGCAGCGACGCTGGCTGCTGTACGCTCATAGCCCGCTGAAAGACCGCCGCGACGTCGAAATCACGATTCCCGGGTTCGGCGTCGTCACGGTAGACGTCCCACGTGCCGGCGCGTTCCACACGATCAATGAACCGACCCGGCGACTCGTGGGCATCTCTCCTGCCGACGATTGAGCGGGTTCCGAACGCCGGCGTCATGAGGATCATCTTGTGTCGCCTGTTCAGAGGGCGTAGAAGCAAGGAAGTCAGATCATGATTGGGAGACAAGACATGCTTAGGCGTCGTGACTTCATGAAAGCTGTGGCGGCCGGAACACTGGGACTTGGGCTTCCGCGCCAGGCCCAATCTCGTCAATCCGGTCAACGTCCCAATATCCTGATGATCACGTGCCACGACATCGGCCAGCATTTGGGATGTTATGGGGTCAAGTCGGTCCGGACCGACAATCTCGATCGTTTGGCGGCCCGCGGAATTCGCTTTTCACGCTTCTATTCTACGTCGGCGGTTTGCTCTCCCGGACGCGGCAGTCTCCACACGGGAAGATATCCCCAGTCCAACGGATTGATGGGATTGACACATGCTCCGTGGTGGTGGAAACTGAACGAAGACGAACGCCATACGGCGGCTATCCTCAAGGATGTGGGGTACGAGACACACCTGATCGGCTTCAATCATATCGACGCAAACACCAATCGATTGGGATATGAGTACACGGCTTCCAAGCCATGCAGGGCGTCCGAAACCGTCGAAGCGGCGCGACAACTGATCCAGAAAGCTCATTGGGCGGATCGTCCTTTCTTCGCCAAGGTCGGGTTCACCGAGGTCCATCGCCCGTTCACGCATGGCGCCGACACCGAGAAGGGTGTCTTCGTGCCGCCGTATCTTCAGAACACCGAGCAGGTACGTGCCGATCTGGCTGCGTTTCAGGCCATGATCAGGTACTTCGACCAGCGCGTCGGAGAAATCTTCGACACGCTGTACAGCAGCAGAATCGCCAGCAAT
Organism: Phycisphaerales bacterium UBA2218; assembly: GCA_002327785.1. Lineage (GTDB taxonomy): Bacteria > Planctomycetota > Phycisphaerae > Sedimentisphaerales > Anaerobacaceae > PLanc-01. The sequence goes on along the minus strand of DCUI01000062.1, from coordinate 20,336 downwards.
ACGTTGGTCATCATGACCGCCGATCACGGTATCCCCTATCCAGGGGCCAAATGGTCTGTGCGGAAGGCCGGCATCGAAGTCCCCCTGATTCTGTACCAGCCGGAGACGTGTTTTGCCGGAGGAAAGACATTTGACGCCTTGATGAGCAACATCGACGTTCTGCCCACGCTGCTCGACTACCTGGAGGTTGATATCCCTTCAAAAATTCAAGGCGTGAGTTTCAAGGGCTTGATCGAAGGAGAGGCAGCCTCCAGTCCGCGCAGAGAGGTCTTTGCCCAATACACACCGGATATGAAGCGGGATAATCTCTCGCGATGCATCCTGACCCAACGCTATCACTTGATCCGGTATTTCGATCAAGGTCGCACGGTGGACTATCCGGTGGATGTGAATCCCCAGGAATTTGCGAATCATCATGTGCGCTGCAGGACGAAGGGGGCACGGCCCTTTGTTCAGCTATTCGACATCATCGACGATCCATACGAGTTGAATGACATCGGCGCGAAGACCGAAAATGCCGTCCTCGTCGAAGATCTATCCCGGCGGCTCTTGTCGTGGATGAGGGAAGTCGACGATCCCCTGCTCAAGGGGCCCCTGCGGACTCCTTACTACGACAGGGCCATCCATGATCTCCTGACTGCCGGGGGCTGATACTATGGCCATCAGCCCGTCGAGAGGTGTATAAGCTGGGATCTGGGAGGCACAGGTCGGTGCCCAGCACCGAGAGAAAGACGTATATGAATACAAGCAACGGCAAAATACCACGACGTGCGTTTTGCAGAGGAGTACTGGCAACGGCCCTCGCTTGTCGTCTGCCGAAGACGACGTGCGCGGTGTCTGACCCCCAACCGCCCAACGTCTTGTTCCTCGCGGTTGACGATCTGCGGCCGGAGCTTGGGTGTTTCGGTGCGACCTATGCTCAGACGCCCAGCATCGACAAGCTGGCGGCCAGCGGCGTCAGGTTCACGAACCATTTTGTGCAGGTACCGACGTGCGGTGCATCCCGGTATGCGTTATTGACCGGTCGCAGCCCAGGTAATTCGGGTGTAACATCGAGCAATGCGGCCTTCTACCAGGGAAACGCGGCCTTGAGTACTGCGCGTCTCGATGCGGCGCAATCGATGCCGGAACTGTTTCGCAGGAACAGCTATCACACCGTCTGCATTGGCAAGGTGTCTCATACTCCGGATGGCCGTGTGTTCGGCTATGATGGAAAGGGCAGGGGGCAACCCGAGGTTCCGCACGCTTGGGATGAGTTGGCAACGCCGTATGGAAAGTGGGAGCGCGGGTGGGGAGCGTTCTTTGCCTACGAAGGGGGAAGACACCGGGAAGACGGCCAGGGCCATACGGACCTTATGGAGTTCAAGGCCGAAAAGGATGAAGATCTACCGGATGGCCTGCTGGCCCAGGCCGCTGTCGAGAAACTGAGGGAGATCAAGGATACGGGCAAGCCTTTCTTCTTGGCGGTAGGCTTCTACAAACCGCACCTGCCCTTTGTGGGGACGCGCGGCGACTGGGAGGCTATGAGTCAAGTGGATGTTCCAGTGGCCCCGCACCAGGAGAAACCGGACTCGGCCTACTGGCACGAAAGCGGAGAGTTTTACCGGTATGACGCTCCCTTTGCCAAGGACAGGCCGCTGGCCAGTGAAAGCCAACGGAAGACCAAGCGGGCCTATCTGGCCTGTGTCCGTTACGTCGATCGTCAGATTGGCAAGGTGCTTACCGCGCTCGAGGACTTGGGGCTTGCCGCCAATACGGTCGTGGTGCTGTGGGGCGATCACGGCTGGCATCTCGGGGACTCGCAGATATGGGGAAAGCACACGCCGTTTGAAAGAGCGGTACACTCACCACTGATCATTCGTACACCAGGAAGGCATTCGGCAGGGCTATCGTGCGACGCCCTCGTTGAAACCTTGGACCTCTACCCGACCTTGATTGACCTGTGCTCTCTCAGAGATACGCACGTGGCCCATGCGTTGGATGGCCAAACCCTCTCACCGCTGCTTCGCGACACCAAGGCCAACGTCCGCGAAGCGGCGGTGAGCTACTGGAGATCGGCCATCAGCATCCGCACCAGAACGCATCGCCTGATCGCCGACCACGGTGGAGATACCCCCTCAAGCATTGAACTCTACGATATACGGAAGAGTTGGGACCCCCTCGACAATTGTGCAAGGGAAGAACCGGAACTGGTTGAACACTTGCTCGGCTATGTGTCGGGCGGATAGGACGAATACGGTCTCTTCACGTCTGCCAGGCTTACGAGGCCGCCGGGACTATGGCGCCGTGTTGGCGGAGCATGTCCTGGATGTCCTTCAGTGGTACCTTGAGAGGTGTTGTATTCTCTGCCACGGCCAGTGCGGCTGCAACACCTGCGACCTGGCCCATAGCCATACAGGATGCCTGAACGCGCAGTCCCGAATTTGCTAGTCGGTCGCTGGAGACACTGCGGCCAGCCACCATAAGGTTACGGCTTCCCTTGGGGACCAGCGCTCTCAGAGGAACGGTCGGTACCGTGCCTCTGGCCAGGGGTTTTGGCGTGACGCCGCTGCGTGTGTGAAGATCCACCGGATAGAAGGCATAGCAGACCGCATCGTCGAACACGCGTCCTGAGGTATAGTCCTCGACGGTGATCACGGTTTCGCCCTGGATGCGGTAGCTTTCCCGGAAGCCGGCCTCGGGCTGCAAATGCATCAGGCGTTGTTTCGTGGTACGGACCTTGGTAAGCACGGCCTTGCGCCCTTGAAGGTTGGCCGCCGTCGCGGTACGAGAGTTCGATGAATCGGCTCCGTGAATATATACACTATCCAGCAAGCCGGAACCGGGGCCATTGGGACGTCCGGGATTATGTGCCGTATCCAGTTTGAACAGGATAGAGCCGGGCTGCGTTTCCTCGCTACGGAATCGCGGCAGGTTCAGCATGCTGACCACGTCTGCTCCACCCGTGCAGTCGACGATCTGTTTGCACAACACGCGACGCCGCGTGCCGAAACCGGCACAATCGACCTGCCAGCCGTTCGTGGTTCTTCTGACAGCCTGGGGAAATTCGTAATAGGCAATCTCAACACCAGCCTGTTCGCACTTCTCCTCGGCGAGCAGGGCATACAGGAACGGGTTGATCCGGACTTGGTTCTTCCAGTGACGGTCGGGAACCTGGGAGAAATCGGGGAACGCTCCGCCATCCAACTCCACGCTCTCGCGCACGAGCTCCCAGCCTATGCCGGCAATGATCTGCTTACCCCAGGCGTCAAACAAACCAGGAAAGGAGACACCGCCGGTGGTCATGGCACCGCCCAACTGACTGTTACGTTCCAGGAGGAACGTCTCGGCCCCGATACGACCGGCCTGGATGGCCGCAATGATGCCGGCCGTGCCACCGCCTACGACCAGAACGTCACACCGTATGGTAACGGGGCCTTCCGTATGCGCGGGTTCGGGCTGAGGTATAGCATGGGCTTGCGCTATCGCTCTGGATGAGGCGGTCAGAGCCACGCCGGCTGCAGAATACCGCATGAATTGTCGTCTTCCTAATGGGCGATCATTCATGGGTCTTCCTTGTGTTTCCTTACCGTTCAAGTCATTCCCATTCATATCAAGTCATTCCCATTCATATGCATGCGCGCTTGCCCGATGCCGTCCAGCGCCGTCGCCCGCTTGGTTTCCACGACGATCACGGGCACACCATTGATGAAGAAGACGATGTCCGCCCGGATGTCCGGCGGAGTCCCGTTGGAGAACGTGAATTCATCCGTCACGTGAAAGACGTTCGCCTCGACGTTGACCGGATCGAGCAGCCGCACGTTTCGCTCCCGCTTCTCCTCCGGGACGAAGACCGTCTTGAACCCCTTGAGGTATTCCCAGGCGTCGAGATTACCCTCGATGGTCGGCCGCACGCGGACGAACCGTTTGGCCGTATCCACTGCCCGTTCATAGTCCATGATTCGAGGGTTGAGCTTGGCAAGCTGGGCCGTCAGCACGGAATCGAGGACTGGGCTGGCAATGCCGCCGTTTCGCAGCGCAAGGGCCTCATCCCGCGATAGATACGACCATCCCGCCTCAACCGCATAACGCACGAACGGTCTCTGGACAGCACCGGATTCACTCCCTACGACCATACCGACAGTCCTCCGCTACGGACAGTTGCTTCTCTCTGAAACCTCCCAGAGCTATTTGCCATGGGCTTGACCATTGCATGCACTACAGCCAATCGAGATTCCTGTGGTTGGATCGCCCAAATGGGCGACCGTGAGAAAGCCCCACCAATAAAGGGGGCTTTCTCGGTGATATGCCGGCGAGCAGCCGCCAATCAAATAGCCATCAAATAAGCGATCTGTCATAACTTATGATTCTGAAGGCACTTACGAATGCTCATTCCCGCAATACCGTCCGGTAGGGCCTTTTCATCAAATAAGCCTCACAGCCAGAAGGGCACGTACCTCGCGTGCTTCCGCGACGTACTATCCGGGTCGGACCGCTTTATGAGGCCCGCATCCAGAGTCTCGCGAATGATGCGTGATACGGCGGCTGCATTCGCTTCGCTGATCCCGAACCGCTCGCGTAACGTCGCGTTCGTCATCGTCTTGTTCGAAACCCAGCAAAGACAGGCGTGCTGATAGCAGGCCCGGACGCGGTCCTGCTGATCCATTTCCGTCAGCTTTTTCGACGCGTAGAGTACCGCCTTTGTGTGCGTGGACGTAACCTGGAAATCGGGCGCCGGAAGCTGGAACAACTCCACCTGGAAGATCACCTTGTCCACGCCACTACCCCGTTCCTCGCAGATGTTCAGGCGACGCATCAGCGATGCCAACGCTTCGTTGCGCGAACGGGGCGGCTCATCAATGAATCGCAGGGTATCGATCAGCGGGGTGCCCGGGTTCGTTATCTCAATGCGGTCCGGAAAGACCTCCACCATTGGTCCCGTTCCACTGAGCGAGAAGTCCTGATGAATGAGGGCATTGGCCACCAGCTCGCGCACGGCGATCTCAGGGTACATGCGTACCTCACGCCGTAATGCTTGGCCGATCTGCTCGTTGCGTGGCAATAGATCGTTGATGTAGGCGAGCAGTCCTTCGAAGCCGACGGCATAGCCCTTCGTGCCCGTCTGCTCCTTTACCGTCTCGATCCGGTTCGGCCCCCTGTAGAGAATCACTCTCATGGCTTTGCGCGCCAGCGTCTCGAACTGGTCAAGCCGCCGCGCAAACAGCACCGCCCCGAGATTTGTAATGGCGAACTCCGACGATCCAGTGTCCAGAATGACGCGTTCTCGCAGAAGGCGCTCCAGGATGCCGGACCGGTTCTCCGGCAGGGTCTGGCCGAGCATCTCAAAGACCGTGGGATAGTCGATGAGCGACAGGACTTGCTCAGCCGTCGCGGACTGAACGGCCAACCCCTTCTCGAATGTCTCGTGGCGGAACAACGCCCAGAGTGTCTTCTCCTTCTCGGGGTAGTCCTTGAGTTTCTTCTTGTAGGTTCCGACGCGGATGAACTCTTCTCCACGGAACCGTACGGGCATGTAGGTAGCCGCCGGCACTTCGAACAGTACCACCGGCTTGTCGTCGTGCGTGAACTCGTGGATCCGGAAATCGATCCGAGGTTCCAGCAGGCGGCCCAGCCAGTTCCCGAGTTCCTCATTGCCCTTCTTCGTATGGCAGGGCCTGAACCGCGTGCCGACCACCTGATGGGTTACATCATCCACGCCCCAAATGATGTAGCCCCTCTCCCGGCGGTGCAGCGCGGCGCCATTGGCGATGGCGGACAGGTATTCGCCAATCTCCTCCGGCTTCTCGTTGTTGCACTTCAATTCCAGCCACTCGGTCTCCATCGAGAGGCCGAGCAACTCGCGCAACAGCCGATTCAGAGCATTGTCGTTCATGTTGCGAACTCCGGCAAACGAACCCGACCGGTCATCAGACTATCGAGCAACGAGGCAAACAGAAATGCAAGGGCATTTTGGCGAGATTCCTCTGCCGCCAGCTTTGCATCCACCGCCGACAGTTGGGTGGCAATCTGACGCTGAACGGAGAGCGGAGGCAATAACACGGGCAGTCCTTCCAATTTCGTCTTGTTGATGCAAGCGAGGTTCGTGGTCTTATGAGCCACGCCCAGGAAGTATGATCTTGCGTGATCGCTTTGGACGAAGAACGCGAGGAAGTCGGGCAGTAATTTGGAGCGGTCAGCTCTCACCGCGAAGATGTGATTTTGATGAACGCATGGCGAGATCTCACCTCGCCAGATAAAGCCGCGTCCCAGCTTATCGAAGTCACCGCCTTCCGTAAGGACAATGTCACCCGTCTGGAGCAAATAACGATCGAGTTCTCGTCTTCGCAGTTCGATCTCTTTCATCTCTGAAAGGTCCAATCGTCCGCTCTGTACGTTTGCGACTCGGAGGTAGGGGACCGAGATAACTTCGTCTCCATTGAGTCTGCGTCCCTTTGCGATCCCCGTTTGCACGTGGGCACACTCACCAATCGGCACGATTGGCCAGTGCGCCGGGACTTTGCCACCCGGCGTGTCCTCAAGTGACACCCGCTCCGCTTGGTCGAAGGGGACGGGGCCGTAGGTGAAGAGGTGGGCCAGGAGACTGTGCTTGAGTTGCCGCGTGGCGGCGATCACCCGCTCGCACGCGTCCCGCGCCGCCTGCACCGTCCGCAACACCCCCGCAATCGCCTGCTGCTCTGGAAGCGGGGGAACGGCAATCGGAAACGAATCCGGAGCTTCCTTCGGCAACCTCTGACGCCCGGTGGCGCCCTGCATCTTCGATGCCAGCCCATGACGGACTACTTGCTGGCAAAGGAAACCAGCGAGAAATTCAGGCGTGACTTTCGTTGGCCGAAGGGGGTATACCTCTGTTGAGGTTATTCCCCATCCGCCGGGAAGGCCTCGTGCCAAACCGAGTTTCCCGTTCTCAAGGCAGGGTGTGATCTTCGCGAGGAGAACGTCGCCTTCGGCAAATGGGACTCCGCTTCGCACGTCCTGTGGCGCCCGCAATTCCCATCGTGATGTCACCCCTCCATCTTGAGGCAGAAGCGACATCGGAATGAACGGTGTCTTCACCCCCTGTGACTTATCCAACGAACGAGGGGCGTGAGCACTCGCCACAACGTCACTGATCGTAAGGCACCGCCAGCCGTCAGGCAGTCCAACCTCTTCATCGCTTTCCGCGCAACTCTTGGTTGCTTGACTCGCCATTATCGTGCGACTCCAAGGCCGAGCTTCTTGAGTACCTTCTTCAATTCGCGGTTGGCTGTTTGGAGTTCCTCCTCTGCCTCTTGCAGTTCAACGGCCGCCTCATCAAGCGGCAGAACTCCAGCCTGTTCACCGTTGGAGACGTATCGACTCGGCGACAGATTGTAATCGTTCTTGACTGCCTCGCCGGTCTTGATGATGGCGGACAGGCCATCCACGGCCTTCCACTTCAGGTACGCGTCGGAGATCGCATCGATGTGGGAATCTTCGAGGAAGTTCTTGGGTCGCCCTTTGCTGAACTGCTTGGAGCCGTTGACGAGCAGGATTTGTCCCTTGTGCTTCTTCCGACGATTGACGACGAGGATGATGCCCGGGGCGGTCGTGTTGTAGAAGGTATTCTCGGGCAGCAGGAAGACCGCCTCGATCAGGTCGGCGTCGACGAACTGCTTGCGGATGTCCCGCTCCTTGTTGGTACCCTGGTTGCCGCTGCCGCGACTGACGGCCCCGGTGTCGAGGACGATGGCCATCTTGCCGGTGTCGCTGAGGCAGGCGTTCATGTGCTGGACCCAGCCCCAGTCGGCGCTGGAGGAGGTCGGGACGCCGCGTTTGAACCGTTCGTAGGGGTCGTTCTCGTAGGTCTTGGCGCCGAACTTCTGGTTCCACATCGGGTTGGCGGTGACGAGGTCGAATTGGCGGAGGCTGCCGTCGGCGTTCGTGAAGGCGGGCCGGTGCATGGTGTCGCCCAGGGCGATGTCCGCCTCCATGTCGTGGACGACCGCGTTCATCTTGCTCATGGCGAACTTGTCGGCCCCGATGTCCTGGCCGAAGAGCTTCAGCGGGGCGACCGTCGAGGGCAGCCGCTTGGAGCCGTTCTTCTTGACGCCGTGCGTCTCCACCAGACGCAGGTGGGCCTTGATGAGCAGGCCGCCCGAGCCGCAGCAGGGGTCGTAGACGCTCTGGCCGGGCTGCGGGTCGAGGATGCGGGCCATCAGACGGGCCGCCTCCGGGGGCGTGAAGAACTCGCCCGCGCTGGAGCCCTGGCCCTCGGCGAACTTGCGGAGCAGGTACTCATAGGCCCGCCCGAACAGGTCCGGCTCCACGTCGTCCAGGCCCAGGCGGTGTTTGTGGAGAATACCCACGAGGGCGGCCAGGCGGTCGTCGTCGAGGATGCGCTGGCCGGAGGTGGTGGCGTTGAAGTCGGTAACGTCGATCACGCCGGAGAGACGCGGGTTCTCGCGGGCCACCGCCCGGACCGCGTCGGTGAGGTACTCGCCCAGGCCGGTCGTCTTGCGGGCGGCCTCGGACCAGCGGGCCTTCCTTGGGATGAAGAAGCGGACGAGCTTGTGGTCCTGCTCGACCAGCTTGAGCGCCTTGGCCTCCGAGCCGAAATCCTTGGCAAGACGGGTGGTCTCGTCGTCAAAGACATCGGAGAGGCGTTTCAGGAAGATCAGCGGGAGGATGTAATCCTTGAACTTGGGGGCATCGACCGGCCCGCGAATGACGCAAGCCGCCTCCCACAGCCAGGATTCCAACGTAGAAAGATCAAGGCTCATCTGTGTTTCCTGTGCGATATTACCGGCCTGTTCCCAACCATTTCGCGGCCTCTCAACCTTTGAGTTCCCATGAATACGGCTGAATCCTACCCGGATACGTCCGCCGGAGCAAGGGCATTCCCGGAGCCGTGAGTAGGGGAGCCGATGGCCAAAGCCGCAGTGCGCCAACTCCTGATGGATGCGAACCGCGGGGGATTCCTTTGCAGGTGTTGACCGTCGCGAGTATAGTAGGGGTGTCTCGCAACAACGCCGTCCAACTACGGGCCAAAGTCTCGCTTCCTCTCCCTTCCACCGGCCTGGACGGTGGGCCGGGTACCGTGTGGCCTCCAACCACTTTGTCTCGCTTCATCAAAGAATGCCGGTGCCCGGCATCTGCGCCGGTGGCCTCCGTAAGAACACGGAGGCGGGCCCTCAGCGTGAGGGGAAAACCATGGCAAGACGAAGAAATCGTGTGCTGTAAGTGCGCGCTCGCGCGCCACTTACGTCAATCTGCAAGATTCTCCCTGAAAAACACTTGCGCCCTCCCCCAAATCGCGCTAACTTGGATGCTGGTTGATAGCCACTATTGGAAAGGGTGAATCATGAATCTGACAATCCGAAAAGTCATCGTATTAGGATCGATTGGCTCAATTCTTCTACTGGGCAACATCCTGCTGGTGGCCAACTGGCTGGTTGAGCGCGGGTTGGTGGATTGGGCTCGGCATTTGAGGTCGGAGTACTTGACGGGGACAGCGATCACCATCATCGTCGTGCTGCTGATACTGTTGGTCAGCCCGAAGGTGGGTGCCAGGGGCTTGGTCCGCAGGTGTCCGGTGTGTGATCATGTGCTGCTGGGCAGGGGCAGGTATTGCGGGGAGTGCGGGAGCAAGGTATGATCTGCTCCACTGGGTAGGGTACACTGCCTGAAGTTCTGACTTCACCGGTAATCTGCTGCTGACAGGTGCTGCCCGAGAATGCCAAAGCACAAGTGGAAATTCACGGCTCATTTCCGAAGCGGTGCCTACGGCTGGAAGGGTACTGCTCTAGCCACCAAGCGAATGAAAGAGGCCATGACTGAAATCAAGAAGGTCGCCCGGAGCGATTCTGCTCTTGCCGGGCAGGGCGCTGTCGAATTGCTGTGCAGCCTGTATCCCGCCTGTGAGCACATCGACGGTTCATCCGGCAGTCTGGGAACTGCTCTCAATAGGACGGTCACGGCCCTTGTTCCAATCCTGATTCAGGCCGACTGGGACATGAACACTCGGGGGCGATGGTTGGAGAACCTGTACGAGGCTGTCTGCAACGATGGATGGTCCATCCTGTCGGAGGTCGAAGACAGTTGGGGAGAGATTTGTGTCTATCCTGGACTCGCGAACCTCTGGGCGGACCGCTTGGTCCCCTTCTTAAGAGATGTCTGGTCCAGTGAAAGCCGCGGCCATGTTATGGGGGACGGCGCCTGTCTGTCATGCTTGCTGTACGCGCACAGGTACGATGAATTGCAGGAACTGATCGCACTGGACCGGGTCAAGCTTTGGTCAAACGCCAAGTTCTGGGCCGAGGCATTGGTCCAGCAAGGCAAGATTGATGAGGCGGTTGCCTACGCCGAGTCCATCCGGGACTTTCACGAGGGCAGGTATGACAATCACAGCATCGATGAATTCTGCGAGAGGACCCTCCTGGAAGCCGGCAGGGCGGAGGAAGCCTACGTCAGGTACGGCCTCAGAATCCCCGGGCAGGGGACGTACCTCTCGATCTACCGCCGTCTCGTGAGCAAGTACCCGCATCGCGATGCACGCCAGATACTGCTGGATCTCATGGGCAAATCAGGCGAGAAGGGCAAGTGGTTCGCTGCGGCCAAGGATGCGGGTCTTCTTGATGTTGCGTTGACGTGTGCCAGATCTGGCGGGGCGGAACCGTCTACGTTGCTGCGAGCGACGCGGGACTTCGCCGAGAAGGAGCCGCAGTTTGCCGTCGCGGTGGGAATTGAATCCATCAAGGCTTTGCTATCCGGCATGTCATACGAGTTGCCCACTGGTCTGGACGTCGCGGTCCATTACGAGGCGGTGATGGCGGTGGCGCGTCAACATGGCATGAGGGAACAGGCGAAGGCCGAACTCGCCAGGGCAGCCTGTGGTCCCTTCGGCGATCGGCTTCTGCGAGAAGCCCTTGCGCGGAAGCTTCAGCAGGACTCGCCGCCTGTCACATTGAGAAGGGAGAATTCGGATGAAAGACCCGTTTGATGCCGAGGCGATGGAGGGCTTGCGGTACTACGCCAAGTACATCGCCATGGTGGTCCGCAACGCGATGGAGGATTTCCACTGCCGGCATCTCTCCGACGAGCAGATGGCGGAGTTGAACCCGATCATCCGCAACGCCATCTACACGGCCCTGTATGCCTACCATAGCGAGAAAGACTCGAAGGCGGCCGTGCGATTCGTGAATTTCCACCTGATGTCGATCCCGAAGTATTGGGAAGAGCCGGAACTGTTGCCGGACTTTCAGGACGAACGGTAACACGGATATGCGGAGTTGCTCATAAAGGAGTTGGGCACGATGATTGACGATTATGAAAAGACGATGGAGTTGATCGAAGAAATGAAAGCCCACCTGCCGATCCCCGTTCGCGCTGGACCGCAGTTGATCCAGGTGATGCGTAACAAAGGGGTTCATATCAAAGCGAAACGCCCCCTCGCTATCGAAGAGGTACTCTATCTGGGGGATGAAGGGGGGATCATGTGTGGTCTGGCGGGGATGGGCCAAGGAAACGCCGCCTATGTGTGTTCGTTGACCCAGTTGAAGGTCGATGACCGTCATCCGTTGGCGAAGAAGATACGGGCATACCAGCGGGAGCGAAAGAAGCGACTCGCCCAACAGGCAGATTTTCCCAGATTCCCTTGACTCGGCATCTACGATCCATTCACAGCCTGCCTGTAGTTCGATCCGGTTAATTCCGTGATTTTGATCCTAACGGCACAAACGCTACGTCCCGGTTGTTCGGCCATCTCTTTGAGGGAATGTCGTCCGTACAGTGTCCTCAGACGCTCCTTCTCCTCCGGCGTCCAGGCACCGGGTTGAGGTATTGTGAGTCCCAGTTTGGCTATCTGTGTATTCACCGAGCCAACGGACCGTTTGAGATGCTGGGCGATCTCCGCCGCCGTGGCATGGCCATACGTGGACTTGAGGATGCGGATCTCGTCGTGTACAATATACGGCCACTCCTCGCGAAAATTCAAGTGCAGGATGTCTCTTGGCACGGCAACCGACGCCGGAGTGCGGCGAAAATGGCACTCAGAGTGCCCAGGCAAGCGATTTGTCCATGGATTGGCGATGGCCACAGTGCCGTCCCTTACGCCTTCGTGGGTCGTCCATGCTGGCCTCGGGTCAAATCGTGGTCTACTTCTTGTCCGAGTGTCGTCAGATTCGCCCACGGTAATCGCTGGGACCTGCGGCGGGAATCGACAGGAAAGAGTGATCGATCTGGTTGGGTGTTCCCGGTACAATGACTGCGCTTGGTTCTCCGGGTAGTTTGAAGAGGAAAGGATGGATGGTGCAGAAAGTCAAACCGGTGGGCATGCTCTTGATGATGCTGGCCGGATGGGTTAACCGGCATCGGCAGGATGTGGCCGTGAAACTCCGTGTGTCGCAGGTTCACCTGATTAGAACAATTGGGCGTGGGTCTGATTGCGTTGGTGTTTACGTTTCATAAGGCAGTTGGGCTGGGAGCGACTCCTCTTGTGGTGGAGTTCCCTTCGGCTACGAGTCACCCTTAACGAGGCGCAAGGTGGCAGACCGTCGCAGGACGTTCTTGGGGGGCGGCGCCGGTGGCAGCAACTTGGCTTTGACCCGGAAATATGTCGCTCGAGATAAACCTGTCTCGGCGGTGAACTGCTTGACCCGCTGGGTGTCGTTCGGCAGGAGAGGGTCAAGCTGAAGTCCGGCGACCACAGCCATTGTGCGATCACTCAACATCATCTGCAGGAGGCTCTTCTTCCAGTCCAAGAACCCTGCATTACGCAGCCGCTTGGCCTTTTCATAGTACCGCATGGAGAGCTGAGAGATGTGGGGCAGATAGCTGCCGATGAATTGATAGACCTCCGGTTCATCAAACCACTCGGCCGTCTTGCGATGGATTTCCTCGACGGTCGGGTTGAACCACAGGGTGATTGTCCGATCCTCCAAGGCACGTACGTTGCTATTGAGCGATCGCCACTCATTGGCGATCAGCATGACGCTACTCGTCGTCAGGAACTCGGTCGGAAGTTCAGGCACTGCCGTCACGGCATTGCTCAACCAGCTGATCCGCTTTGCCCGTCGCATGTTGCACAGCGGCTTAAGGATACGAACACAGTCGGGATTGGCATACAGGCGGTCGAGGTCATCGAGCACCACGGGACTGTCGCGGCAGCGCCACAGTCCTTGGTACAGACCGAACGGCTGGACGTGCCCCTCTACGTACAGCGTCTTGCTGCGACCAGAGTCATCAATGCCCAGCGCTTGCTTGACAGCCTCGGTCTTGCCGATACCAGATTTGCCGAGCAGCAGGACCAGATCCAGAGAGCCTTCGGCGAACTTGCCCAAATAGCGCTCCAGGTCGTGGTAGTTCGTCACCACAATGGCGTCGTCGGGCATCGGAATCGAATTGTCGGTCTTGGCGGACATGGGCGGAGGCGCAGAATGCAAAAATGGGCGATTTTGAGACTTTCGCTCGTAAGTCCTTGTATTTGCAGGACCGAGAGCAGTCTCACGTTCTCAGCCGGTGGCCTTCATCTCAGCTTGGTCCAAGATCTTCTGGAACTCCGCCAGCATCGTAGGTTCGGTCTGTGAGAGGTAGCGGACTACTGCCGCATTGTTCAGAAGGCTCCGTACGTATCCGACAACCACCACGAGATTCAGCATGTTCCGACCGTACGCCTCCTGGACCAGCTTAAACTCGTGTTCCATGTTGTTCATCTCTCTTTGCAGGCGGGCAACGTCCTGATCTTCCATTCCTTTTGGAGCAGTTTGTTGGCTGGGTTCCAGCACTTGGTCCGGCGAACTGGCCAAGACCAGGCATTTGGCATAGGCGGCGGTGTAGTTATTCGAGGCGATCATTACTTCGGCCATCTCGATCTGACGCATCGGCTTGACGCGCTTGATCTCCCGAAGCGCACCGGCTGAGGCCTTGCGCTCTCGTAGAAGTGCGACGGCTTCCGGGCAGATGCCGGTCAGCAGGTCCCGTTTCTGCTTGATGGTGTCCACGTTCACGTTGAGCGTCTTGGCGATCCGTTCTTCGGAGACTCCGTTCTTGATAGCGCGTAGAATCATGAAGTGTTCCTGGATCGGCTGAAGCTGGTTGACCTTGTGGTTGTAGGTAAATGCTTCGTCATCGGTTGCGACAAGGCAGAACAGACTCTCGAATTTCAGAGTCCTTGCGATCTCGAGACGTATGTGACCATCCAGCATCAGGTAAGTGTCCTCGTCGCCTTTATTGGGGAACACGATGGGGGGCTCGATGATGCCGACTTCCTGCATCGACGCCTTGATCCGAAGATATCGTTGGGAAGAACGGATGCTCTTCGGCAGACTCTTTAGCGGCAGGATCTTGTCTAAGGGCAAGGTCACGCCTTCTGGTCTGAATGCTATCGGGACATTTCCTTGCATACGCGTACCTTTTTCAGAGAACCTTTTCGGCCAAGTACTGCGGCAGTGAATCGAGCGATTCTGCTCGCAGTAGGTTGATGAAATTCGCGTCGGTAAAGAGCCGCTTGACGGCGGCCACGATGTACAGCAACTGACGTTGGCACAGTTGAGCTTGCTTGACAACCGCCTGTTGCCGTGCGGTCTCGTCACGATAGGCCTTGAGCATCTTGTGTGTGGAAAGAGAATCGGGAGATCCCTCTTGGAGTGCACTGCCCTTGAGTCCATTATCTGCCCGCCGTTTCTCGATGAACGCACGAACTCTCAGGAGTTTCTTGCCCCGCAGGAGATTCTGTTCATAGGCCTCGTGGAGTGCCTTCTGAATGCCTTCATCGTCGGAGGTGGCGATCTCGATGGCCACACTGAGCGGTATGCGGTGCTTTTCGACGGCTTGCAGGAGGTCTATTTCGCCGTGTGTCAGCAGGCGCAAGACCCCGCTGACGTACGTAGGAGTCAGATCGGTTTTAGCGGCGATTTGCGAGATCTTGTACCCGCGTTTCTTCAAGGTAGAGATCTCTTCCAAGAGCTCTGCCGACCGGGCCTGACGGCGCGCGAGATTCTCAATAAGGCTCATCAACAGCAGATCTTCACTCGATATATTCTGAACGCGTGCGGGTATCACCTCCTGGCCCAGGCTGCGAAATGCCAGCAGACGCCCTTCACCGCATACCAAGTCGTAAGCACCAGGACCGTATTTCCCACTGGCAGGGGAGACAGTGATCGGTTTCTTCAATCCAATCGTCTTGATGCTCGATATGATCTGCTTGAACTTCTCTTGCGCTCGTGATCGAGCGTTCACGATGTTGATTTGGTCAACGGGAATAGACTGTACGGGGTCGTCGTATTGGTAGGTCATGACCGTGCCTCAATTCGGGTTCGAAGTGCCAGCCGCGCAAATCCATCCAACGAGTCACGGCGAAAGGTGTCGACATAGGCGGCATTGTGTTTCGCAAAGCGCAGCGACGGGGTGTGAATGTCCCAAAGTGGCAGAAGGTAGAAATCACACGGCTCGTCGTTGGCCGGGTTCATGCGAACCATAATGGTGATATCCGGCAGTCGCCCGCTGCCGAACCGGATAGCCCAGCGTAGCGATCCTGTTGTAGTCTGCAGGCAACGCGATAGAACCAGGGCGGCGGTGTATTCGCCGTTTACCACTAATTGACTGCGATCATCATCCATTCCGACGGATGCGCCTACCGATTCCAGCCGCTGGACGGTATCATCGATCAGAGTCGGGTGCAATTCACGGAGCCGACGGTTGACCTGCACATAGCTGAAGTCCCGATCGGGAGTATAGCCCGCCAGACGATAAGCCTCAACCAACGTTCCAAAGCGGGATCGGTACGTTGCGCTGGAGGGCATGCCATCGGTCTGATCGATCAGATGGGCCGACACGGCGGAATGCTTCTTGATCAATTCAGCGAGCATTCGGATCATCTCTTCGTCGGACCAATGTCGATCGCGTTCCTGAATAATGCCCTTGACCATATAGAAGGACGCCGGATCGACAACGGCTTCGAATACGCCGTCGGCCCGGACCCATATATCGGGGGGATTGACCACGCGTTTTTTCTTCAGCTTGAAGGAGATATGATTGTAGACGTTGTTGCCGATGTACTTCTCGTTCGTGAGTACTTGCCGAACGCTCGAGGGCGTCCAGGGACGATCGGCATCGGTCTTGATGCCTCGGTCATTCAGGTGCCGGGCGATCTCGCTTTCAGGCTTCCCATGCTTGATGACCATCTGGTACATGTGACGGACGATGCTGATCTCCTCTTCCGGTCCGGGAGTGAGTATGACGCGGTCTGTCTGTAGACTCTTGCGCTCGTTGCGTTTGAGCAGGCCCTTGGGCTTACCCTGCATGTCCACCAGCATTCGTCGCAGCCCGAAACCTGCCGGGCCACCTTGGCGATAGCCCAACTCGATGAGCCGGCATTGGCCCTGGAATACCTTCGAGGACAGTTCGCGACTGTATTCTCCGGCCATGGCACGTTTAACGCTCTTGATGATCGTTGATGCGGGGCTGCCGTCATTCTCGAACTGCTCGGCACAGTAGCAGACCTGGATGCCGGCTCTCTTGCAGATGTACTCGTAGTAGGCGCTCTCGTCGCAATCTTGAAAGCGACCCCAGCGGCTGATGTCGTAAGCGAGGATCGCTTCGTACCCTGCGTTACCGCTCTTGGCGTCATCGATCATCTGCTTCAGGGCGCACCGGCCCTCGATTCGCAAGCCGCTTCTGCCTTCGTCTGCATAGGTCTTGACGATTCGGAAGCCGCGTTTCTGAGCGTACTCACGGATGGTGTCCGCCTGGTTCTGTGTGGAGTACTGCTGATGCTCCGTGGACATGCGGATGTACTGGGCCGCCGGCCTGGTGTCGGGTTCCGTCGAGTGACGTTCTGATTCACGTGCTGTCATGGCTTGGCCCTAACATGGGACTGTACGCGGAGTCCGTTCCGTGGCGTTAGCCATCAATCAGCAACAGGCGTTCCTCCCTGACGCAGCCACCATTATGCACCATAGCTGTGGCGAATCAGGATGCATTTCCGTGACATAGCTGTGGCATTTTCAGGAGCCGTTGTCGTCGAGAAACACACCATAGCACTCTCTCCGCCCCCGGATTGCAGCCGTCAGTTCCGGCATCCCCGCATCACACAGCGCGCGACGGAGCCGTTTGACGGCACTGCGGATGGTGGTATTCGAACAACGTTGTCCCCATACGTCTGCCATCAGCATGTCGTACGTGACGTAACAACCTGGACGGCGTGCCAAGCGGTGAATCAGTTTGAAGAGGATCGTTGGGCCGAGACTGCAGCGTTGGCCGTGCCAATCCACGGTGAACGTCGCAGGGTTGACCACAGGGCGATCACGGGGCACACAGCCCCGGTGTTGGTCGCCGCAAGGGACACAGTGAAGATCGGCCGTGTCGTGCTTATCCAGTACTGACCACGCCCGCTCGGCGGCGGCCGCCGCAGCCGTGTGCAGGTTGGCCAATTCCGCAAATGTATGAAGAACGATTTCGAAAAGGTCATGCTGTTGCATCGTTGCCTCCTGTCGCAACACGCCGAAACCGGCGCGGCTACGGATCGGTCGGTTGCACAAGGTGATGGCCGAGCGTCCACGGTACCGGGGGTCGCGAGCCGCAGGTCTTCGACTCCCTACGTTACCCGCCGCGGTTGGAGCGAAGACCGCATTACCTAGCGTTCGGCCGGCTCTTTGTGGTGTTAGGCGTGCCCAAGTGCTCTATGGTCCTGCAGCATCGCAGGGAGCGGGAGCTGGGCCATGGCCGCCATGAGTACGTTCACCCCTCGTGTCCGGAATCCATCACCCGGCACAGGTCACTGAGCGTGGTCTCCTCCGCCTTGCCTTTCTGAAGGGGCGCCAGGTGTCCCGCTCCTGCGGTTGGGTGGCCTTGATGAATGCCAGGATGTCGCGGGGGAGCACTCCTGGATCTGCGTCGAAACACTCGGGGTTGCCTTTGGCGTAACCGCCCATTGTGATGGGTAGTGTTCTATCGGGGTTTCGAAGGCGTGCCCAGCATCAGGCACGCCCGCCGCTGTGATCCAGAACGAAACGGGCCCGTTCCCGACGAAGCATCTCGTAGGGTGTCATGAACTTGATGCCAAGGCCGATGCAGGCATCTGGAATCTTGATCTTGCGGGTTGAGGCCGATGGAATCTCATGCGTGACGACGGTATGGTTGCCTGCCTTCGCATGGGCCACGAGATAGTAGTCGGCCACCTGGAGGAATGCACTCACCGCCGACGGCTCGTACTGCTGTCCCGTCGCCCAATTGCTGACTGTGGCCAACGCGGGGAAGACCGTCGTGTCCGGCCGAAGGAAGAAGCTGGAGCCCCGGGCTTCGGCCCACCCCGACAACTCATCCGCCACGGCCTGGATCTCGTCGCCCACCTTCTCAATGCTGAACAATCGGCCGGCGGAGTTCTTCACAACAAGCCACTCCCAGAAGGCCGGACAGAAGTCGAAGCCATAGTGCAGGTTCTTGGCACGGATGAACACGTCTGCGTCGAGGATATAGGCCATCAGACGCTCACTCCCAGGCTGTGTCCGAGATCCTGAAATGTCGCCATCTTCCTGAGACCAAGCAGCCGAAAGGCCTCGGTGAAGGACGATTGACCCTCCAGGGTGCTGACAACGAGCGCACGGGCAAACCGCTTGCTTGCGCGGGCGCCCAGCGTCAGATAGAAGTCCCCGCCGCTGCTCTTGGCCAGTGCACGCAACCGGGTAAGCTCCTCGTTATAGACTCGCTCAAACGTTGGCCGGTCGATACGCCTCGCATCGAGAATCCTTCGCAGGATCACGAGCGTGCTCACCTTGAACCGTCTGGCAAGCCTCGGCATGTCTGCGAGTGGTTCTTGGCGGGGCAGTTCCTGCGTGAGCACTTCCAGCGGCACCAGAAACTCGGCGGCGACCCGGTTGCACCAGACCTCAATCTGCTGCGACGGCGTCGATGCGGGGGTCACATCCGAAAGCGCGCTTTCACCGAGCCAGATATGGGCGAGCTCGTGCGCCAGGGTGAACATCTGGCCCGCTTTCGTGTCCGCACCGTTGATGAAGACGAGCGGGGCATAGTCATCTACCAAGGCAAAACCCCTGAACTCATCCGTATCGAGCTTACGCTTGTTGTTGCTGCCCACGACGCCGCTGCACATGACCAGCACGCCCAGATCATCGGCCTGCTCGATGAAGTGGCGCAGCGCCTCGGTCCACGTCGGGCACTCCCGCCGCGCCTCCAAATCGAAGTCCAGCGTCCGTCGCATTCTCTCGGCTACCCGTTCTACGGGGGTGTTGCGCCGGACCGAGCCGACAAAGCCCTGCGTCCTATCCCCGATGGATCGGGCGTAGTCCCGATACCATGCCTGCCGTTGCTGGCACAGGTAGATCGTGTCGAGCAAATCGGCGCTCGCATGTCCAACCTCGCGGTTCGCCACCGTTCGAAGATCCGGAATGGGAATGCGCTCTGTGGGCGGCTCGGCCAGGAATAGGTACCCAACCGGCACATAGGTAGCCCTGGCGAAGGCCTCCAACTGCTTGAGTGTCGGTGCCGCCTCACCTCGCTCCCAGCGATCATACCTCGGA
This sequence comes from Phycisphaerales bacterium UBA2218, assembly GCA_002327785.1. Lineage (GTDB taxonomy): Bacteria > Planctomycetota > Phycisphaerae > Sedimentisphaerales > Anaerobacaceae > PLanc-01. The sequence continues at coordinate 846 of DCUI01000062.1, read as the reverse complement.
AAGCGATGGCGCAGACTCTCTACGCTCCGGTCGGCCCGTTCTCTCGCCCATCGCAAAATCTCAGGTTTCACCGTAACGCGGCTCATGCATCAGTCTCCTGGCAAACATTGATGTTACCAGTCACCACCGCGAAAATCAATGCCGTGCGATACCTTTGGATGGTTCCAGCGCAGAATCGGGCCGTCGCAGGACTGCCAATGGCAGTATGACATTCCCGTATTGGTTCAGTCGGCACGATCCATGGAGAAGTCTCGCCGCAGACCACTTGAAGCTGGCTTTCTCGCGATCCTGACTCTCTTGATCGGAGGACCATCAGGTGAAGGGTGCGAGGTAGCGGGCCAGAAGTTGAGCGGACTCAGAAAATCCTCTTGGTGTAAGTGCGTTGCCTCGCGCCACTTGCGTCGATCCGCAAGATTCTTCCGAAAAAGTACTTGCGCCCTTTCCAGAATCGCGCTAACCTGGATGCTGACTGATTGTCGCTATTGGAAAGGGTGAATTATGAGTCTGACGATTCGAAAAACCATTGTGTTGGGATTGATCGGTTCAATCCTTCTGCTGGGCAACATCATGCTGGTGGCGAACTGGCTGGCGGACAAGGGCGTGGTGGATTGGGCACGGCATCTTCGGGCGGACTATCTCACCGGGACCGCGATCACGATCATCGTTGTCCTGCTGATACTGCTGGTCACGCCGGGAGCTGGCGTGACAGGTCTGATCCGCAGGTGTCCGGTGTGTGACCACGTGCTGGTGGGCAGGGGCAAGTATTGCGGGGAGTGTGGGAGCAAGGTATGATGCTTGTTTTCCGAGAGCGTGTAGACAAATTGTGGCTCATCCGGTTTTTGCGTA
>DCUI01000306.1 GCA_002327785.1 Phycisphaerales bacterium UBA2218 | reverse complement strand
ACCGCCATCAGCAACGCGACGATTGAGATGACCACCAACAGCTCGATCAGCGTGAAACCATCTGGATTTGCGATTGGTGATTGACGATTGACGATTCGCGTGTGCGACCGCTCCGCTGGGGCCGAAGCCGCCCCTCCGCCTCTGACTCGTTTCTCCCGACCCGCCATCGCATCCGCTCCTTTCCGCTACAGGAGCCCTCTTGTGCACCGGTATCTGCTTCTTTCCGCCCGGCCTATGAAATCAAAGCCAAGCGATCGCTCGCGTTTCTCAAAGGTGCAATCGTCAAAAATGCCCGCGATTCGTACTTCCAATTGCTATTTTGCCGACCCGCCCGAGTCTCTGTCAAGCACAAACCACGTTTTTTCAGAGAGATTCCGGATCATTGCCCAGGTAGTCCCCGACCCAAAGGGCTATCAGACATAGAACCATTCCAAAGACAGGGGGCAATCCTAACAGCATTCTTCGTTCCATATCTTTCCTCTCCTTTCGGAAAGCAACCATCTTCTGTCGGCTGACAATCCACCACAACATCCACCATTTCACGGTCCTCGAATCATATCTCTCACCTCCTTTGTGTCGCCCGACCTCTCGCGACCTAATAGTCCGTGAATCGTCGCATCCACAGCGGCCAGTCTTCCGGCTGGACCCCGTCGGCCTTGGTCCAGCGGTTGGCGGCGTCGTACTTGGGGTGCCATTTCAGCGTCCAGAGCTCCTTGAGACCCACCTTCCGCGCCGAGCCGTCAGGCCGTCGACCCAACCGGAGAACTCTTTGAGCAAGATGCCCGTGCGATTCATGAACGTCCCCAGACCTCTCGAGGTCGCCAGCCAACGCGGCGTCCCGCGAAAACGAATCCGATCCAACCCCCGGATTGCCCCCACGATCTTGTCCCGGTACAATTCCATCAACTTCATAGTAGCATCCTTTCTCTTGTCCCGAATATCTACAGGGATGCTACGATACCCGCTTCGGGCCAAGGCCCTCTATCCCCTTTGGTTGCGGCCGAAGGCCGCGCTGGGGCCTCCGTGAGCTTCTCGGTTTCAAAGAGAGGCTCGGTGTGCGGAGCACACCCTACCGCTGGCGCCGCCCCCTGTCCCCTGCTTCGTTCCCTCTGCGTTGCTCCGCGTCCTCTGTGGTTGAACGATTTCTCAGACTTCGAGGGTCATCCTTTACGATAAGCTCTGAGCTGGCCTCATCTCAATCCACGAATTATTCCCTGAAGGTTCGGATCGGGCACCGGGATATCCTCAGGGCAGTTCGCTGGGCGGTGGAGGGAAAACGCGCCGTGCGTCGTGGGGCAGGAGGCAAACACGGGACCGGCGGGGAGTCGTTTTCGCGTGATTGACCGCTTCGTCGCGCGGGCTGGGCTGTGCGTCCTGCGTTGCAGGTATGGATTCCCGCATTCGCGGGGGGATCGGGATTATTTTCGTTTTTTTGGATTTCTTTTGTAGACAGACCGGCGGTGGTGTGGTAGAGTGGTCTTTCAGTAAAGGAGTATTCTTTTGTTTTCTCCCTCGGAGTTTACCCCTTGTACAGCACCAGAGGGACCAATCTGTATAGGCCCGAGCGGGTCTAAGGAGAAGTACACGTGGCAAAAGGCACAGTGAAATGGTTCAACGCGGACAAGGGGTTTGGGTTCATCACGCCGGAAGAAGGCGGCAACGACCTGTTCGTCCATCATTCCGAGATTCGGACCGAGGGGTACGCATCGCTCGATGAAGGCCAGAAGGTCGAATTCCAGGTCGGGCAGGGCAAAAAGGGCCCCTGCGCGACCGGCGTGGTCCCCTGCTAAAGGGCAACGAAAAGGCGGTAGAATCAAGAAGCCCCGCTCCCACGCGGGGCTTTTCTATTGGGAGAGTTCACACATGGGTTGAAGAACCCACCCTGCCCGATGACAACGGGGCCGGCCGGAAGGCGGCAACACTCGATCACAAATCGTCAATCATAAATCGCAAATGGCCGGGCCTCCCGATCCGTCAGTCGCCCGTGTCCAGGATGCTCATGAAGGCTTCCTGCGGGATCTGGACGCTGCCGACGCTCTTCATGCGTCTTTTGCCCTCTTTTTGCTTTTTGAGGACCTTCATTTTTCGGGTGACGTCGCCGCCGTAGAGCTTGGCGGTCACGTCCTTGCGGTAGGCCTTGATCGTCTCGCGGGCGATGATCTTGCCGCCAATGGCGACCTGGAGCGGGATCTCGAACTGGTGACGCGGGATCGACTTGCGGAGCTTGACGATCAGCTTTCGGCCTCGGGACTCGGCGTTGCTGCGGTGCACAATCAGCGAGAGGGCCTCGACGGGCGTGCCGTTGACGAGGATGTCGATCTTGACGAGGTCGCCGGCCTCGAAGCCGGTGAATTCGTAGTCCATCGTCGCGTAGCCGTGGCTGATGCCCTTGATGAGGTCGTAGAAGTCGTAGACGATCTCGGCCAGCGGGGCCTTGTACTCCATCATAACACGAATGGGGCTCAGGTAGTCGGTCTTGAGCAGCTTGCACCGCCGGGCTTCGGCCAGCTTCATGATGCCGCCGATCGTGTCGTTCGTTGTGATGATTTCGAGCCGGACGAAGGGCTCGCGGATTTCCTCGATTCTGGTGCGGTCGGGCAGCTCGCTGGGGGCGTCGATCTTCTTGACCGTGCCGTCGCGGAGGAGGATTTCATAGCTGACGGTCGGCGCGGTCTGGACGACGTCGATGTCGTTTTCGCGTTCGAGCCGCTCCTGGATGATCTCCATGTGCAGCAGGCCGAGGAACCCGCAGCGGAATCCGAAGCCGAGGGCCTGGGAGTTCTGCGGGACGAAGGTGAAGCTGGCGTCGTTGAGGGCGAGCTTGTCGAAGGCGGCGCGGAGGCGCGGGTACTCGGTGTTGTTGCCGGGGTAGAAGTCGGAGAAGACCATCTGCATGGGCGGCTTGTAGCCCTGGAGGGCGTCCGGGGCGGGATGGGCGTCGTCGGTGATCGTGTCGCCGATGCGGACGTTGGCGAGGTCGCGGATGTTGGCGATGACGTAGCCGACCTCGCCGCAGCCGAGTTCGTCGATGGGGGTCATGTCGGGGCGGAATTTGCCGAGCTCGGTGATCTGGTAGGTGAAGCCGGTGCCCATGAGGCGGATTCGCCGGCGGGTTTTGAGCGAGCCGGAGAAGATGCGGACGTAGCAGATGACGCCGCGATAGTCGTCGTACTGGCTGTCGAAGATCAGGGCGCGGGCGGGCTCGTTGCGGCGGTCGGCGGGCGGGGGCAGGAGCATGCAGACGGCGTCGAGCAGGTCGCGGACGCCGACACCGGTCTTGGCGCTGATTCGGAAGCACTCGCTGCGGCGGATGCCCAGGACGTGCTCGATCTCCTCGACGACCAGCTCCGGCTGCGCCGCCGGCAGGTCTACCTTGTTGATCACACCCAGGATCTCCGCCCCGGCCTCCGTCGCCAGATAGGCGTTGGCCAGCGTCTGGGCCTGAATTCCCTGGCTGGCGTCCACCACCAGCAGCGCCCCCTCGCACGCTGCCAGAGCCCGGCTGACCTCGTACGAAAAGTCAGTGTGGCCTGGGGTGTCGATGAGGTTGAGCATGTAGGGCTGGCCTTCGTGCGTGTATTCCATCGTGACGGCGGAGGCCTTGATGGTGATGCCTCGCTCTCGCTCGATGTCCATGTTGTCGAGGATCTGGTCCCTGGCCTGCCGCTCGGTGATCGTGCCGGTCAGCTCCAGCATGCGGTCGGCGAGTGTGCTCTTGCCGTGGTCGATGTGTGCAACGATCGAAAAATTCCGAATGTTCCGAATATCCATAGGTCCCGTCATTCCAGAGCCGAAAAATCGCAAAGAATCGTGTCCGCAATCGGCAGCGCCCGCTGCGTGAGCCGGACCGCCCGGTCCGTGACTTCGATCAGACCTATCTCCTGATATCGTCTGATCGGCTCGGCGAAGGTCTGCATCGCGTCGCGTCCGGTCCGCCGTCGAAACTCCGCCAGATCGATCCCCGCCCGTCGCCGCAGGTTCAGCACCGCCGTCTCGCAGACCGCGTCGTCTTCACTCATCACCGCAACCTCAGCCGGCGCCGCCCGGCCGCATTCTACGGCCGCCAGGTATCGCTCGATATCGGCATTGTTTGTGATCCGTCGGCCGCCCTGCGTCGCCCCGACGCCGCCCACCATGTACGAAGCTGCCGCCGGTCCGATCCCCACATACGGCCGATTCGCCCAATACCCGAGGTTATGCCGGCACTCGCACCCCGCGCGGCCGAAGTTGGAAATCTCGTACTGTTCGAGCCCCGCCCGCTCCAGTCGCTCGACGGCCCATTCGTACATCGCCCGGTCGAGCTCCTCCTCCACAGCCGTCAGCCGCCCGGCCTGGCACCAGGCATTGAACACCGTGCCCGCTTCGAAACTCAAGCCATACGCCGAAACATGCTCGATATTCAGCCCAACCGCCGTCTCCAGGCTCGCCTGCCAATCCGCCAAGGTCGAGCCCGGGATCGCAAAGATCAGGTCCAGCCCAACATTCTCGAACCCCGCCCGCCTCGCCATCGCCACGGTCGTTCCGATCTGCTCGACCGTATGCCCGCGCCCCAGCAGTTCCAGTTCCCACGCGAGAAACGACTGTGCCCCAAACGACAGCCGATTCACCCCGACCGCCCGCAGCCCTGCCAGCAGCCCGTCGTCCACCTGCCCCGGATTGCACTCGACCGTGAACTCCTCCGCCCACGGGCACCGCTCGCGGACCCGGCAGACCAGTCGGAGTAATTCGCCCGCAGGCAACGCGGTCGGACTGCCCCCTCCGATGTAGGCCGTGCAGAACTCGACTCCGTCATATCGCTCCGACTCGCGCAGCAACCCATCCACCAGCCGTCCGGCATCGACTCCACTCGCCGGCACGGAATAAAACCCGCAATACCGGCACTTGCTCCGGCACACCGGCACGTGGATATAGAGCCCGCAGGGCTCGGCGCGGCCCGTGACCCGTGACCCGTGACCCGGGTTTCGCCCTGCACATGCTGCCGCCGAAGGCGAATCTGCCTCATACACCCTGGGCCCGGAGGGCCGCTGCGCGGCCGGGCGCGACGCATCGTGGAACCCGCGTTTTGTCGGTCCGGTAGCCAGTTCTGCCATTGACATCTTTCCAAGGGATCAAAAGGACTTCCGATAGCACATAAACGAAGCACTATAGCGAATCCCGGTCATTCTGGCAAGGTCATCTTGACCTGGGGAGAACAACGATTGGACAAAAGGGGTTGCCGCCATTTGCGTTGCGTTCTCTGTCCCGAAGTGGCATAATGAGATGTGAGAAATGCGGCAACGCACATCTTTTCAATGGCTGCCGGTCATCGGCCGGACGGCTCGTGGGAAGGGAAACAACGATGAAAAACACCGCACAACTGGCCTTGGCGGCCATAATCCTCGTCCTGGCCGCTCGATGTCCGGCGGCGCACGCGCAAGCATTGATCGTCGATCACGCCTGCACGGAGATCACCTGGATCCCTGAATCCGCGATCCTGCAGGCCAAGGCAACGCTGCACATTGCCTACGGCCACACCTCGCACGGCTCGCAGATCACCAGCGGCATGAGCGGACTCGTCGAGTTCGCCAATCGCGGCGGCAAGGGACTGGCGTTGCCGAGAAATATCTTCGCCTGGAAACGCGGCGGCTCAGGAGGGACGCTCGATCTGCACGACTACGCCATGGGCGGGGACGTCGGATACTATCCCGATTGGGTCAACAACACCCGGGCCTATCTGAACGAACCGGCCAACGCCCACGTGAACGTCATCCTCTGGTCCTGGTGCGGGCAGGTCAGCGGCAAGTACGCCAACAACAAGCTCCTCACCGAGTACCTCGAACCGATGAACCAACTGGAGAAGGACTACCCGACCGTCACCTTCGTCTACATGACCGGACACGTCGATCACTCGGACGATGCGAACAACAAGGCGGCCAACCAGGTCATCCGGGACTACTGCCGGGCCAACGGCAAGGCGCTGTTCGACTTCGCCGACATCGAGAGCCACGATCCCAACGGCGTCTACTATCCGTTCCCGAACGACAATTGCGATTATTATGCCTCGCGGACCGGCACGCGACTGGGCAACTGGGCCACGGCCTGGCAGAACAATCACACCGTGAATGTCGACTGGTACTCCTGCGATTCGGCCCACAGCGAGTCGCTCAACGCGAATCAGAAAGCCTACGCGGCCTGGTGGCTCTTCGCGCGGCTGGCCGGCTGGTCCGGCCCGACCTGCTCCCTGAGCGATCTCAATGGCGACGGGACGGTAAACCTGCTCGATCTGGCCATCCTCAGCCAACATTGGCTTGAGACCCCTTGAGCGGAACCGGAGGGATGGCTGCTCCGCGCCGTGTCGGGATTCAACGGCACTCGGCACGATCCTCCGTCGTCCCGTCGACCGCCGGAGGCAGGTTGCGACGGACGCCGCGAATGGCCGCGAGCAGCTCCTCGGCGGGCGACGTCTTGAGCAGATAGGTCTGGGCACCGGCTCTACGCATCCTCTCAGCGATGGAGGTCTCTTCGAACATGGACAGGGCGACGATCCTGGTCTGTGGAAGATACTGCCCGATGGACCGCGCGGCCTCATCTCCGGCCATCGCCGGCATGGCCACATCCATCACCACCACGTCGGGCTGCAACGCCATTGCCATTTCGACTGCTTCCGGGCCACTGGCCGCCTGGCCCACAACGTCGATGTCCTGCTCACTGTCGAGCAGGGCCGCCAGACCCTCGCGTACAACCTTGTGATCATCCACAAGAAGCACACGCAGGCGATGACTCGCCGGCTCGGGCATGCGACCGGCCGTCGCCTCACGCGAGTCTCCCGGCCGCCCCACCGCCGGTTCCCCGAGGGCCTCCCTCGAATCGCACTCGTGGTCGGGGACCGAGATGAGGAACGTGCTGCCCTTGCCTGCGACGGTCTTGATTCTCATCCGCCCGCCGAGCAACTGGACCCGTTCATGGATACTCAACAGCCCGAAGCCGCCGCCTTTTCCCAGGACACTCGGATCGAACCCACAGCCCTTGTCGGAGATCGTCAACCACACGGAACGCCGGACGTGCTGTAAACGCAGTCGAGCCTCCGAGACCCCGGCGTGTTTGGCCACGTTGAACAGCATCTCCCGGCCCGCCTTGTAGAGAAATGCTCGGAGCGTCTCCGACTGCGGGTCGATCCGTCCCCGGACCTCGACGTGGACGACGAGGCCGTGCTTGGCCTGTACCTGGCGGGCCAACCATTCGAAGGTCCCGCCCAGGTCGCTCTGATACAGCACCGCCGGACTGAGCTCATGCGACAGGCTGCGGGACTTGCCGATCGCCTCCCGGAGCAGGTTGGCGACCTGTCCGGCAAGCTCCTCCAACGCCCCATTGCCCTGGACCTGGGCACTCAGCAGCCCCAAGTGGAACTTCGCAGCGGCCAGCACCTGCTGGAGATCGTCGTGGAGAACCTCGGCAAGCCGCCTTCGCTCCCGGTCCTCCGCCTGGGACAATTCCAGGGTGAGCTTCTGGAGTTGATGGGCTCGCTGCTGGAGCTCGTTCAGGGCCTTCTGCTGACTCGTGACATCCTCAAGATTGAAGACCAGGAATCTTACCTCGCCGGCATCGTTCAGCAACGGCGTGAGCTGCCAATTCCAATACCGCACGCGCTGCGGCCCATCGAAACAGGCGAGGGGTCGCGCATGAGCCCGATACGGGCGCTTCGTCCGCACGACCCGCTCGAAGATCTCCCGCATCCGGGCGTCCGGATAGAGCGTGAAATGATTTTTGCCGACGAAGTACTCCGGCGTCTTGCCGTCGGCCTCGGCGTATGCGCCGTTGACCCGGACGAAGTGGAAGGATCGATCCAGGAACGCCAGCGGCGTGATCGTATGCTGGAAGAAGACCTCGAGCATCTGGGATCGCCTGCGGAGCTTGCCTTCCGCGAGCATCCGGCGGGCCGCCTCGTCTTGCAGACACCGGATCGTCGCCTGCAACTCCGCCGTCCGGGCTTGCACCTGCTCCTCCAGAAGCTCATTGAGCCGCCGCAGCTCGCTATCCTGCAACGGCACCTGCGATGGCGGTTCCCTTGCGTGCAGCCGCTCGTAGACACGTCGCGGCTTGCGCTCGCTATCGGTCACGTTGTGATTCGGCTCTGCGGCCATGATGAGGCTTCCTGTCCTGCCCGCGTCGAACGACTCATCTCTACAGAGGCGCTCGTCTGCCGAGCACGTCTCGCCGGTCTTCATACCCTGGCCATCCAACACATCCGCGGCCACGTCTCTCCATCGACCCGAATCCTCCATGTCGTCGTGAGGTATACCTGGATCTCCGCGCGATGTCAAGCGAATTCCGGCACCGACCGCCGCGGCGATCGTTCCCATATCCGCAAGAACTTGCCGAGCCTTCCCGCCCTATGGATCGGGAGGCGATATGCGAGCATTCGATTCGTGAGACAACCGATAACGACCGGCCCGCGAGCAGACCAAGCTCATCGCCCAGCCTGAGTCCGCCCGTCGAAGCAGACATCCTGGGTGTGTTCGCCGATACGGAGTTGGGCGGAGCCCCTCGCCAGCTTCGAGCCCAGGATCGAGACGTTGTCGAAGGTCACGTCCTGCACATCGTGCTCGGCATCCGCGCCCTGGATCTGGACCAGGTACTCACCGGGTTTGCCTTCCAGTGTCACATTTTTGAAGTGTACGCCGCGGATGAACCCGGGCACCTTGTTGCGCATGTACTGATTCACCACGGGTCGCAGACGGATGAATTCCCTCTGGCCCTCGCCGTGGAGGCGGATGTCCTCGATGACGATGTTCTCCATGCGCATGTCCTCGCCCGGCTCCAGCAGGAACGGCGTCATCGTGAAGTGAATAATGTCGAGGTTTCGCAGGGTGATGTCGCGCATGTAGGCGGCCCGGCTCTCGTGGCCCAGCAGGAAGATGCGGGCGCGATCGCACCAGAGGATCGAGTTCTCCACCGTGATTCGCTCGACGTTGCTGTTGTCCCCGCTGAAGTCGAGTCCCTTGAGGGCGACGCAGTCGTCGTCGCTGCGGATGAAGCAGTCCGTGATCAGCACGTCCTGCGAGTTGCACGGATTGACGCCGTCGTCGTTCTGGACGCGGGAATTGCACAGCTTCACGTTGCGGATCGTTACGTTCCGGCTGCTCTTCGGCACAAGGGTCCAGTGCGATGACCCACGGAGCGTGATGCCGTTCACCTCGACATCACTGCTGTTGCGGATGGCAATCAGGTTGCCCACCGGGCCTTTGCGCCATTCCCAGTCGGAGCCATCCAGAATGCCTCGCCCGCAGATGCGGATACTCGTCCCCTGCGCGAGCACCTCGGCCTTCACGACCGCCCCGCCGGCGAGGTACAGGGTCTGGCCGGTCCCCAGGATGATCTTCTCCGGCTTGTGTACGCCGGGGCCAAAGTAGACAACGTTTGGGTCGCCCTCCTTCGGCGCATCGGCCTCAAGCGGATTGGCGAACAGCAGCAGAGGCCCCTTCCTGCCGTCCGGCTCAACGCTGATCTTGCACGGCCGGGCCAGCACCAAGTTCAGGGTGTGATCGTCCTCCACCGCCATCTGCACAGCATCCGATTGCGGCCGGAGCGCCGTATTGCGGAGCGACCGCTCGGACGTGACGCGGACCACGACCGGTCCCAACATATCGAAATTGGCGAATGAGTACGGCCCGCCGTAGTCATACTCCTTGCCTGCAAACGGCGGATCGAGAACCCGGGCCCCGTACACGTCCACGTTCCGCCCGCCCGCCTGTACCTGGTAGTCGCTCGACAGGAAGTCCCCCGCCGACGCGGGATACGTGACAACCCTCCCCACACCCGCCGAAGCGCCGCCGGTCCATCCGGAAATCAGGAGGGCTGCAATCAGAACTCTACACACAATCGTTCTCTTCATGATCCGTACTTTCATTCGGTGTTACTTCTGACGGTCGCCGTTTGCACCCCTCGCCCCAATCGCAGATCGACTGCCGGTTGAAATCCATTTGCTGGAGCACCACGTCGAGCACGCTCAAAAGGCTGCGCTCGGTGAAGGTCGGGTGCAGACTGCCCGTTCCGGCCACGGCCTGCGTCGAGGCACTGCCGGGACTTACGAGAGGAGTTCCAAGGCCCAATATGACGACGAACAGTAGTCCTCGGATAGCCATGTGGAATTCCCTCTCAACCGAAGTGCAGCTCGACGACGTCTTTGTCGTGAAGGGTGTGAGTGAGGTGGACGCTCTGGCCGTCGTAGACGCCGGTGCCCCAGATGCGGGCGGACCTGAGCTTCTCCGCCAACTCGCGGTGGATGGCCTTGGCCATGTCATGCACGGTGGAGCCAACGGGCAACGTGAACGGGTCGTTCATGTCCGCCGGCTTGCCGGGCGGCTTGGCGTAGACCCGCAGGATGCTCAACTGGCGGAACAGCATCTCCCCCAGCTTATCGTACCCTTCTCCCGTCGGGGTCGAGAGCCTGAGGAACTCCGCCATCTTGTCGCACGATTTGGTCACCAGTTCAAAGGCCCCGTCGGGCGCGAGGTCCGCCTTTGTGCACAGGCCGACGGCTTTCTTGCCCTGCGCGTTGCTTTGGCCGTCCACGGCAGGCGTTTTCTCGTCCAGCAACAATTTGCGGGATTCGAGGTAATCGAGCAGCACGAGGACCTGCTCCTCGACGTCCTGCGACAGGTCGATCACCACACCGATGATGTCGCCGTTGCGATAGGTTCCCACCTGGCCGGGGGCGCTGTAGTCGGCCGTGATCGGAGGCATGTCCACGAGCTGGATCTGCACGTCCTCGTATTTCACCATCCCGGGCACCGGGACCTGCGTCGCGAACGGGAAATCCGCGACGACGACCTTGGCCTTGGTCAGAGTGGCCAAAATGGTGCTTTTGCCGGTATTGGGCATGCCCAGCAGGACCACCTGTCCGGCCCCGGAGCGAGGCACGTGGAAGATGTCCGTGTGGGTGGCACCCTTTTTCTGCTGGGTCGCGGCCTCCTTGAGCCGGCTGAGCTTGCGTTTGAGATCCGCCTGGAGGCCCTCGGTGCCCTTGTGTTTCGGGATGACCGCCAGCATCTCCTCCAACGCCGCGATCTTCTCCTCGTTGGTCGTAGCGTTGCGGAACCGCTCGTCTGCATCTCGATACGCTGGTGTCAGGTTCGCCGGCATAGAAACCACACTCAGGAACTTGCCTTTTCTTCGTACGTCATCCCTCCTATTATATCACCATGGAATCACGCCGAAAACCCCGCACTTTCTACACCCAATCGCGGGCCGGCGTGTTTCTAAGGTGACGGGCAAGTGCTCGTGCAGGCAAGAGCAGGTTCAGAGTGTTCGAAGACAGGCTTTTAGTCCAAAGTTTCAATGCAGGGGACACGCAGGCGCTGCGCCAGATCTACGAGAAGTACAGGTCCGACCTGTTCCGCGTGGCGGGCGCTCTGTTGCACGACCCGGCGGCCGTCGAGGACGTGATCCACGACGTGTTCGTCGCTTTCGCCTCCGGGGCGGGGCGATTTGAACTGAAGGGCTCGCTCAAGGGCTATCTGGCGATCTGTGTGGCCAACCGCGCGCGGAACATCAGTCGCCAAGATCGCCATCGCGGTGTACAGGACCGGGTGGGTCCGGGAGAGCAGCTCGATTCTTCCGAGATTGCGTCGGATGCCGAACTGCATGAGATGGTCAGGGCTGCGTTAGCCAATCTGGCGCCGGAGCAGCATCAGGCGGTCGTCCTGCACGTGCTCGGCTCGCTGCGGTTTCGAGAGATTGCCCGTCAGACCGGCGAGTCGGTGAATACCGTCAAGAGCCGGTATCGCTATGGGATTGCGAGACTGCGGTCCCAGTTGAATGGTCAGGTGGAACGATGAAGCAGCGAGGGAACATGAAAGGCCTGATAAGAGCGGCCTGCCGGACAGGGTCTAACGGGGGTGTCTGGACTGAGGCAGACATGCGTATCGTCAATGATGCCGCGGTGGCCATGAAGCAGGCACGAATCGATAACCAGCGGGTCACCCGCATTCCTGTGTGGAGAAAGATCATGGAAAGCAAAATGACAAGATACTCCGCGGCGGCGGTCGTCGCACTGGCCGCGGCACTGGTCCTGATGAGTCCGTTCGGAACATCGAAACATGGAGGAGTCGCTTTGGCCGCCGTACAGGAGAAAGTGGCGAACCTGGACACCATGGTCCTGCGCGGCCAGAAGACCTTCTCTCTCCTGGACGATCCGAATTCCTACATGACGTTCGACGTGGTCAAGTACATCTCCCGAGAGCACGGGTACGCCGAGGAGGGGTACCGCCAAGGCGTCCCGATGTACCGCATCGTCGTGAACCGGCCCCAGAGACAGAGCCTGGCCGTGTTTCACCTGTGGAAGAAGTATGCCGGGTATCCGGCCACCGACGAGCAGATCGGGCTGATGGAGCGACTGACCCCGGCCGGCATGATCGATCTGCTGCTCCAGAACGACCACAAGAGACTCGGTCCCCGCGTGATCGATGGCGTGGACGTGGAGGGCTTCGAGCTGGACAGCCTGGAGTCCCTCAAGGGGGCTCTGCCCAAGTGGCTGTTCGACATTCAGCAAGGCAAGGCAACCGCCTGGATCGCCACGGGGGAGCTTCTGCCGGTCCGGTGGGAAGGGGACATGCGGATCGGCAAGGGTCTGGCGACGCTCTTCATGGACGTCCGCTTGCAGGAGACCGCCGACCTGGAGAGCTACAACGTGGAGTTGGATGAGAGGTTGTTCAGCACGGAGATCCCCGAAGGCTACACGGAATTCAAGTTCACGGACTTGGTTCCGGGAAATCTTGCCCTTGCCGGCCTGGGCGCCATCCCAACAGGTGCGGTTGTCTGGACCTGGTCCAGAAGCCGAAGAAAGGGCCGGACGCCGGCATAGATGACAGCCCCCCGCCATCTCACCCATCCTCGCACCTCGAGCCCTGCGCCGTCGCGCAGGGCTTTTTCATTGAACTTTTCTTGCGGATTCTGCACCGGTTTTCTGCCGCAGATCGGGACATACTAACCGTATCATAATTATTTATACATCAGGCAG
>DCUI01000120.1 GCA_002327785.1 Phycisphaerales bacterium UBA2218 | reverse complement strand
GGCATACCAGGCGATCTTGTCGTCCGAACAGGAAGCCGAGAGGACGTCGAGGTCGTCATCGCCGTCCAAGTCCGCCGCATAGACGCAGCACACCCCATCGGCCTCTGTCGTGATCACCTGCTGGGATCCGAACTGGCGCGTCCCGTCGTTGGCATACCAGGCAATCTTGTTGTCCCCCAAAGAAGCCGAGAGGACATCCAGGTCGCCATCGCCGTCTAGGTCCGCCGCATAGACGGATTGCGGCCCATCGGTTTCAGTCTGTACGATGACATGCTGCTGGGGCTTGAAACCGGCGTAGAGCGCCGGGCAGAATGTGGACACCACCAGCAGCAGAACGAGTCCTCTTTGCGTGATGCACGATCTGTTCATCGAAGCACCCTTCCTTTCAGTGGTCGTGATGTCAACCGCCCGCCCTGGCACTCCTGGGGCAGCCTGTGAAAGATGCGTCCGGCCTGGCTGGCCCGCGAGACGAGCCTCCGTATGAGTCTCTATGATACCGCACTACCCGGCCACCCTGCAAGGCTCGGGATTGACGATTCTCGCAGCGCGCTGCCAGAGTGAATCCGTGGCAGCACGGGCGGCCCGTCCGCTTCTCGGCGGACAGCCGGCCACGTTATGTGATCTGGGCGATCAGGTGGTCGAGGATCGGGCCGAGATTGTCGTAGTCGCGGTCGCTCAGCGTTCGCTTGGACTCGCGGCCCTGCTCGTTCTTATAGGTGATCGTGAAAGAGCCGCGTTTGTCGAAACTCGTCTTGTCAATCTTTTCGATGGCGTCATAGGGGATTCGCCGCTTGCCGGCGATGATGAGGGCGTCGTCCGCCGCCACGAGCTTGCGGTTGCGGATGGCGTACAGATACCCGCCGCACAGCAATGCCCCCAGGATGAAGAAGGGCGGCGATTTCTGATTGAAGACAAGCGTGCTGTTCGGTCGGCCTTGCTCGTCGCTGTGCTCCTTGATGAAGCTCTCGCTGAAGTACCCGTCGTAGCCGAACCACAAGGCCATCACGATGCACACAGCGATGCCGATGTAGCAGTTGTTTCGCTTGTACTTGCTGAGCGGCGCTTCCAGTGCCATGGCGACTCCCACTCCCTGGAACCAACTTGAGTTCTGCAAAACAAAGAATTCGGCCCACTTCGGAACGGAAAGACCGTGTTCCTGCGTTCTTTCATCCCAAACCATAACGGATTGGCGAAAGACAGTCCAGACCGATTCTTCAAGGAAACCGAAGAACGGGGGATTTCCTTCAAGAATGCAGGCTTGATCTTCCGTTTCGCAGAACCCCGTCTGCGAGCTCACGACGACCGTCTCTGCGCGATCACTTCCGTCAGGGGCTGCACGAAATAGCGCAGGATTCTCTCGGACATCAGCTCCTCGACGACCTGGCACTGGCGCTCGAAGGAGGCCGTCGGGTCGAACCGTTCGTTCGCTCTCGGGTACTGCCGGACCGTCAGCGACAAGGTGATTGCCTCGTCACGATTCGGCTCCTTCTCGCCCGGCTCGTAGATGCTCGTCTTGGACTCGATGCTCACGCGGGCCTGGGTGTGGTCATCCTCCGCGAGCGAGATCACCATAGCGGGCGAGAACACGATCGGCCGGGTCTGAGGCCAGTCCATGAGCCAGCCGAAGGCGCTCGAACCGAACAACGCCTCGGAGATCACCTCATCGTGGTTGCCGGCACAGTCGAAATCCATCGCGAACGTCAGGTCCAGAGAATCGATATCCAGCGCGGTGACTCCGAGCATGTATGGCATCAGGTCGAGGATCAGCTTATTCTGCTGACCGACCTCCTCGATGCTCGCGGGGTTTACCGCCCCGGAGCCGACGCGATCCACCTCCAGGCTCACCCAGCGGTATTGCCCCGAGACCGGGTCCTCCTCCAGGCAGTATTCCCCGTTATCGCGCCGGGAAAACCGGCCCATCGTGGGAAACTGCCGCTGGACCCGATCGAAAAAGGTCAGGATCGTATCCCGTTCCGTGGGCAGGTCCAGTTCCGTGTTCACATACATGTCGATATAGAAGTCGTCGCAAAGGGAGCCGTAACTATTCGTCGCCATGGGGGAAGAAACCCTCCACAGAATTCTTGCAGTATTCAATCGAGCCGTCATGCACCCGTACTTCGGGCCTCTACCGGCTCAGTTCAACCCTTATTATAACACCCTCGCCGGTTTCCTGCATGTTTTTTCAGCCGGAACCCGCATTTCCTCGCCGTCTTTCCGTACAACTTTCTGTGTTTTCACAATTTGGGCTCGGGCGAGCCCAGCTCTGTGAGGATCGCCCCGATGGTCGACAGGATGGTGAAGATGAACACGCGCCACACCCCCAGGGCAACGAGGTGGACGCCGGCCGATTCTCCCGTCCGGCAAATCGCGGCCGATAGAAATGTCGCCAGGATGCCTCCGAGCGCTCCGCAGATAGCGGCCGCCACAGTCCGCCTGCCCAAGGTCGCTCCTCCGCACCCCAAGGCCACCAGGGAGCCACAGAGCAGGGGCGCCGCCGCGACAAGCCACCAGTACTCCTTCAGTGTGGGCGGTTGGCCTGTGCGGGAGAAGTGGCTGTAGCCCACGAGGCCGAATACGCAGGCCATGGCCAGAGCGACGAGGCCCACATGCCAGTAGCGAGGCCGCAGCAAGGCTCGTGCCTCCGCCCGCCGTTGCATCCGCCGCCGGATCGTCAGGGGCCAGTTGTAGAACAGGCAGAAAACCCAATGCTCCAGCAGCGCCCCCCGCTCGCCGAACACGGGAACCACGCGTACGGCCTCCGTCGCCCAATGGCCGGCCATGAAGCGAGCGAGTGCCGGGTAGCGATAGGTCATCTGGATCGGAAAGGCTAAGTACCCCACGTATTTGAAAAAGCCCAGAAAGACCGCGATGTTGTAGTCCTTGAAGTTCCGTTCCCGCAGAACCAGATACACCACGTACAGGCCCCGCGTCAACGAGCCGGGCGAGATGGGCACCACCTGGAATAACGCGATGATCCCCAGCCCCACGCCCCAGGCCTGGACCCGCGGCATGTCCGGATGCATCAGGACGTAGATCAAGGCGACGGCAACGGAGACGACCTGCGTTACCGGCAGCGTGCAGACGTGAACCGCCAGACTTTTGAGGTACTTCTGGATGAAAGGCTCGTCCAACTGCCGCAGGATCGTCTGCGCGTCGTCATTGCTGAGCATCTGCTTGCCCTGTCCCTCCGCCAGCATGTCGCGAAGCCACTGCTCGCGCATCTGGGCGTTGAAATACAAGCGAACCGGCCGAACGAACAGGTAGGCAAGCTTCTCCTTGGCGAATCGCCAGTCGGTCAGGAATCGATGCAGTCCCGCCGGCAAAATGGAGAGGGGCCAATGCCCCAGGAACCTCCCGGGCTGATCCGCCAGCCTGATCGCGCGTTCGGCATTGACTCGCCCCGCTCGATGCCACTCGATCAAGCTCTCGGCCACCCTGGCCCGAAAAGCCCGGCACAAGTACTGCGGGCTACTGAGCATTCGACCGTAGTGCCTGCGCCAATCCTGCCGGCCCCAGATCCGCCGGAGCATTCGTCCCAGAAACGGAATGCAGCCAAGCAGGAAGAACAGGAACGTCAGAACGCGACTTTTTCGGAGCGTCTGTGCAGGTTGCTCCTCCACGAAGCCCCGCACCTTCCAGCCCGTCACGGCACTGTCGAACATCGTGGCCCACAGCTTGCCGCTGTGGAGCAGCCGGATGTGGTTGTGTGTGATGTCGGGGATCGAATCGCGGTAGATGCGCTCGGCCGCCTTCAGTTCAGTCAGCATCTCTTGCATAGCGGTGAATTCGCCGCCGTGCGCCCCGACGAACTGCTCGAGACGTTCGAGACTGCCTCGATCGAACTGGACGAGCGATCCTCGGCCGATGCCCTTGGCAATCAGCTTGATATCGCCGGGACTCATCGGCAAAAACGGCAGCAACGCCAAGCCCGCCCGGAAATCCACCGCGACCAGTCCCGCCGCCGGATCGTCTTGCGTGGCCCGCCGCTTCAGACAGTTCGGCTGGCTCTTGCAGGTGGACCATTCATATTGCCGGGCGAATTCGTAGGCGCCCATGTCATAAAGCAGTTGGACGAATTCGCGCATGAAGACCTTCTTGGCACGGTATTCGGGCGATCCAAGCCCCTGCTCCTTCACCGTCCGGCCCTTGCACCAGAGCTTCAACAGGTCCAGCCGGTCGTCCACTTCGAGTCGCCACGTGCGTCCCTCCACCCACTCGCTCAACTCGCCGCAACTGCCGAGCCGGTCATCGACGAACGTGCCGTAGATGTCCACGACGGCGCGTTCATCGTCGAACCGGGTCGCCGCCCCCCGCCGGATCATCTTCTGCCACAAGGCCCCGGCCCGAGCCGCCGCCGGATTGACCTGAAGCTGGAACGGACCCTGGAAGCCGATCCAATAGAGCAAATTGCGGAACCTGCGGGAGAAACCCGAGGGCGGGATCAGGATCTTCATCGCGTAGACGCCGCCCACTTCCAGCCCTGCGACCTGCCCCCCGTCAATGCGCAGGACCTTCACCCGATAGACCTGCCCGGCGAAGCCGCCTCCAACGAACCGTTCAACCGTCAGAGTCACAGCCGCGGCGGGACCGGCTCCGAGGCCGCGAACCTGATAAGTCAGTTCTGTTCCGGCCTCGTACCGAGTGACCCGCATCGGCCGGAGCACCCTTGCTTCCTGGAACCGCCCCTGTAGCTCCCAGCATGTCCCTACACTGTGATTCTTCGTCATCCGAGTCCCAACCAAGTCAAAGGGAAAAGGGCGAACGCCCCAGACTACCCCCGCACCAAGACCACCATGGCGAGGTACACGAGGATCGCCGAGACCACACCGGCGGCCAGATCGTCCGCCAGAATCCCCCAGCCCATGGGCAGCCGTTCGAGCCTCTTGATCGGCCCTGGCTTAAGGATGTCAATCACGCGAAAAGCGAGAAAACCGCAGGCCGCGATCGCCAAGCTTTCCCAGCCGCTGAGACCTCGGGTCGCCACAAGCGGCACGACCAGAAACGCCACGGCCTGCCCCGCGAATTCGTCCGCAACCACTTCACCGGGGTCCTCTTTTCCGACAGCAGCAATGGAACCCGGCGAGCCGACAATGCACGCCACACACCCGGCAACCAGCATCAGGGCCATGACCACTGTCGTTGCTGCACCCGGCGCACCGCAATACGTCAACACGCCAAACACAACCACTGGCGGTAGTGAGCCCCAGGTCCCCGGCGCCACCGGCATCCAGCCCAAACCCAAACACGTGGCAATCAGACGTTTCCAGTCCATAAGGCTGAGACACTACCCCAAACAGGGACGAAGGTCAAAGGGAAAGAGGGGAGTTGCCATTCTGTATGGGTCAAAAAGGTTCGCAGGCGTTCGAGATCTTCCAGGCAGTCCCCGTGACACAGAATGTTATAGGCGATGTTCAGCACGTGATCCGACTCGTGGTGCGGCAGATGGCGTTTGAGCAGGTGCAACCCCCGGTCGATCGCCCCGACCGGTCCCGTCTGTTGGGCCAGAAGGTGGATGGCCCCCGGGCCGCCATAGGCGAATCCCCGCGTCCGCTCGGCCATCTCATAGTGCATGGTGGCCGCCCGGAACATGGGACAGTCCTGGGGTTCCCACTGCCGTGGCCGTGGTCTTCGCTCGATTCGCTGCTTGCGTCGTCGCAATCTTTTCGGTCCTGTCGTATTCACTCGAAATGCCTCCCTTGCGTGTGGATAGGATCTGGTTTCTGTGTTTAGCCGTCACGGTGGACTGTGAACTGAATGGTGCGCTTCCGGAACGGAATCTGGACGGTCTTCTGTATTCCTGTTAGATTGCGGTGGTCAGGGTGCACAGGAATCTGAGGTGTTTGATCGAAAGGAGGACAGAGCAATGAGCCAATCGTCCGTAGGTCATCCGGCGTTGGGTAGGTGTGATTCTCAATTCAGTCGCCGGAAGTTTTTGCAGAGGACGGCGCTGGCCGGGGTTGGGCTGGCGGTGAGTGTGTCGGGGATTCGGGCGAGTGAGAGTGGCGGGTCGGAGTTGCCCATGCGAGTGCTTGGGCGGACTGGGGCGAGGGTCACTATTCTCGGGCTGGGAACTGCGCCGATTGGCGAGGCTCGGGGCGATATGGCCGAGGCGGTGAAGATCTTCAGCGAGGTGATCGACCGGGGCGTGAATTACGTCGATACCGCCCGCATCTATGGTATCGCGGAAGAGGCGCTCGGCCAGGTGCTCGCCACACGCCGGGACAAAGTGTTCCTTGTGACCAAGTGCTGGACCGATTCGGGCGAGAAGGCCCGGCAGATGTTCGAGGAATCCCTGCGGATGCTCAAGACCGACCATGTGGACCTCGTGCACATCCACAACGTGGGCAACAAGAACCTCGACCGGGTCCTGGCCTCCGACGGCATCCTGGAATACCTGCTCAAGCAGAAGCAGGCGGGCAAGACCCGCTTCATCGGCCTCTCGGGCCATGAGCGGCCGCCTCAGTTCGTGAAGATGCTCGAAACCGATCAGATTGACGTCGTGATGGCCGTGATGAACTACGCGGACCGCAACATCTACGACTTCGAGAGCAAGGTCCTGCCTGAGTGCCGCAAGCGCAACGTGGGTGTCGTGGCGATGAAGGTCTACGCCGGCATCAAGGGCGGGTTCCCCAACCATCGCAAGGGTTGGGTCGGCTGCAACACCCCGCCGGAGATGCTGGGCAAGGCTTTGGCCTACGCGCTGGACCTCGAAGGCGTCAGCGTGGCCAACGTGGGCCCGTTCACGATGGAGCAGGCGATCCGGAATATCGAGCTGGCCGGGCAGTACAAGCCGCTGACGGACGCGGAGCGAAAGGAACTGCTCGCCTACGGAAAGGAACTGGCTGCGACCCTCGGTCCCCGCTACGGCCCTGTGGCGTGACGTTGGGCGGTTGACTTGACATGGAACTGGAGAGATGACGATGGCTCATGAAATCACGAGACGTACGTTCTGCGGGTCGGCGATTGCCGCGGCCGCAACAGTTGGCGGGCTGGGGGCTTCCGGCTGGGCAGCACCGTTGCAGGGAGCGGTCAAATGCTTCAAGAACCTTGCGCCGGGCCACATCGGCGTTCGGGCCAACCAGCGGCAGGCGCTCGATTACGCCGTCAAGTACGGGTTCGGCGGGATCGCGCCGGGCGAGGGCGAGTTCGAGAACAAGTCCGCCGCCGAGATCGGCGAGTGGCTGGCGATGATGAAGGATAAGGGCGTTCGATATGGCGCCGCGGGTCTATCCGTCGAGTTTCGAGCGGACGACGAGCGATTCCGCAGCGGACTTACCCAATACCCTAAACGGGCGGCTCTTCTGAAACAGTTGGGCGTGACCCGCGTGGCGACCTGGATCATGCCCGGCAGCAACGAGCTGACGTACCTAAAGAACTTCAAGCAGCACGAGACCCGCCTCCGTGAGGCGGCCAAGGTGCTGCGGGACAACGGCATCCGTCTGGGCCTGGAGTTCGTGGGTCCCCGGACCTCACGGGCGAGGTTCCGATATCCTTTTGCCTGCGCTCAGCGGGACATGATGGAACTCGTGACGGCCATCGGCACGGGCAACGTCGGACTCCTGATGGATAGCTGGCACTGGTACACCTCGCACGGGACGGTCGATGAGCTGATGGAGCTCTCCAACAAGGACATCGTCCACGTCCACGTCAACGATGCTCCCGCTGGCGTGGCGGTCGATCAGCAGGTGGACAACCGGCGCGGGCTGCCCGTGACGACGGGCGTGATCGACATGAAGGGATTTGTCAACGCCCTCGTGAAGATCGGCTACGATGGCCCGGTCGAGGTCGAGCCGTTCGATCAGGAGCTTCGAAAGCTGGACCCTGATGCAGCGGTGCAAAAGACCGCTGAGTCGCTCAGCCGCGTGTGGGACCTCGTCGTGGTCTGACCTCAATCCTCTTTGAATCGCTGCATCCACTGCGGCCAGACGGGCATGCCGCGCGCCGTGATGTCCTTGGTCCACTCGTGGCGCCAAGTCATCCCCTCCGTCCGGATTGGCTTCGTTTCGCACGGTTGTCACGAATGACAAGCAGGAATGCATAGGAATCCTATTCCGTGGGTATGATTGGCGAGGCTCATTGTCTCGGCAGGCCGGCAAAGAAAACGACACACCTTGCGACCCCCAGGGCCCTGACCCCGCCGGATCGGCGGCCCACCCGCCAAGACAGGGCTCATCCTATAAGACGCTCGAAGACCCCTGTATGTTTCATAAAGAGCAAAGAACTGCCAGAACTTTTCTGACAGGCAGACCTTCCCCTACCATTTGTGGAATCTTGTTCCCGTGCGGGGAGTCTCCACACCTGCACAGCATGACTCGGCCTCAGGATGGTTCGCTATTCCTTTCTCGTGCGGCACTTGCATCCGCTACTCTCTGCCGGCTTTGACCGGCGCTTTCAAGGCGTCGCCGGAATTCGGGACTGGTCGCCCTCTGCTCATGCCGGTTCGGATTCGGCCTCTCGTTTTGGGTTACGAGCGTCCACTATCTTCAATAGGTGGCTCGCCAGGATAATCATCTCGGCCGCCTCCTGCGGATCGGTCAATGGCACGTTCCTGTGGCTATGAGGATTCTTGTATGATCCGATGGCGCCTGCGAACAGATCGGAGAGGGCTTGGCGCTCCCCAGGCTCTTGGGTGCTATCGGTGAGCGGGCCCGTATCAATGTGGAGCGCTTTACGCATAAGAGAGACGCCGAGATCCCCCGCGGAAAACGATCCAGCATCCCGGACGGCAACCTCAACCTGCTTAAATGCCTCGAACACGGCACTGTCGTACTCGCCGCGAATGAAGGCAGACCAAATCCGTTGTGCAATCACCGGATGAAGGGACTCCTTCTCGCCCTCTTGTAGTCGAGCGTGTCGCCGGAGTCCGCCAGCTGCTTACCATGTCGCGTGACGAAGACCACGCTGCCGCTAAAGTAGTCAGGATGCGGTGCAATACACGAATGGCACTGCCGTCAGCAA
>DCUI01000011.1:2032-22669 GCA_002327785.1 Phycisphaerales bacterium UBA2218 | reverse complement strand
CTCAGGATGACAAAGTCGGAATCGCGCGGAAATTCCCCCGGATTCGGATTAGTCGCCTGCCAGCAGCGAGGCGGAGCGCTCGTCGAGGAAGAGGGAGCAGTTCCCGTGCTGTTGCAGGATCGAGGCGGGGCATTGGGGCGTCACCGGCCCTTCCAGAGCCGACTTCACGGCCCGGGCCTTCCGCATGTCCGGCACGGTGACCACAAGCTGCTTGCTCTTGAGGATTTGCTGGATGCTCATGGAAATGGCCTGTGTGGGAATCTTGTCCATCGAAGAAAACCAGCCTTCGCCGAGCTGCTGCTTGCGGCATTGCTCGTCGAGCTGCACGGTGATGTAGGCTTCCTGGGTCTCAAAATCGGCGGGGGGGTCGTTGAACGCCAGGTGGCCGTTCTCGCCGATGCCGATGCAGGCGACGTCGATCGGATGGGCCTTGATGAGGACCCCCAATCGGCGGCACTCTTCAGTAAGGTCCTCCGCGTCGCCTTTCACGAAGTATGCGGCCCTCAGCGGGGCAACATGATCGATGAATCGCTCCTTGAGGAACCGGCGGAAGCTGGCGGGATGATCGGGCCCGAGCCCGATGTACTCGTCCAGATGGAACATGACGACCTTCAGCCAGTCGATCCCCTGGCCGGCCACGAGCTGTTCGAGCATCTCGAACTGGCTGGCCCCCGTTGCGAGGATGATATTTGCCTGGCCGTGGTTGCGAATCGCGCTGCGGATCGCCTGGGCGGCGCTGTTGGCCGCCGCGACGCCGACTTCCCTCTTGGTTCGATACGTGTACTTGTTCACCTTTGTCATTTACTATTTCCCGTCGATTACTTAGTATTTTCACATGTCTGATCGTGGCCCGGACCGAGCGACACGCTACAGGGTAAACTGTAGATCGCAAATAGTAAATCGGGAGGTGTAATGAGGTTTCTGACTGCATTGGCCATCGTTCACGTCGCCATGCTCTGTCCCTTCGGCCCGGCGTATGCTTCACAACCGTCCTCCATCCTTTCCACGCTCGTCGCCGGTCACCCTCGACTGATGCTGAAGGAAGCGGAGTTGGGCTGGCTGCGGGCCTCGTACTCGGAAGACCCGGCCATGCAGAAGTGCGTGCTGGATGTCAGAAGGGACGCCAACGACTGCCTGAACAGACCGCCGCTGGTCCATCGGCTGGAGGGGCCTCGATTGCTGAGCGTGAGCCGCGACTGCCTGCGACGGATCTATTCGCTGGCCATGGCCTATCGCTGGACGGGCGAAGAGCGGTACGCGGCCAAAGCGAAGGAGAACCTGCTGCAGGTCTGTGCCTTCAAGGACTGGAACCCGTCGCATTTCCTTGACACGGCGGAGATGTCCCATGCGGTGGGCGTGGGATACGACTGGTTGTACGATTCCCTCGGTCCGCAAGCTCGGGAGCAGATCCGTGTGGCCCTGATCGAGAAGGGGCTCAAGCCGGGACTGGAGGTCTATGCGAAGGATGGCTGGTGGGTCCGGAGCGAGCACAACTGGAACCAGGTCTGCAACGGCGGCATGATCGTCGGGGCTCTTGCCATCGCGGAGACCGACCCAGAGTACGCCGAGCGGATCATCCCGGCGGCGGTCAAGTCGCTGCCCCGTGCGATCAAGAGTTATGGGCCGGACGGCGCCTGGGGCGAGGGCCCGGGCTATTGGAGCTATGCGACGCACTACACTGCCTACGGTCTGACGGCGCTCGATACGGCGCTCGGGAGCACCTTCGGCTTGCTTGAGATCGACGGCCTCTCCAAGGCGGGTTCCTTCCCCTTTTACACGGCCGGTCCCACGGGTCTGTACCTGAACTTTGCGGATGTAGGCGAACGAAGCTCTCGAAGGCCCATGCCTTGCATGTTCTGGCTGGCTCGCACCTTTCACAATCCGCTGTATGCCTGGTCGGAGCACGAGCAGATTGCGGAGCGGTCGGGCGCCGCAGCCCATCTGGTCTGGTATTCCGCGAAACCGCCGGCCAGGGCGATCCGCAGGCCGCTCGATTATTGTTTCCGAGGGCCGGTCGAAGTGGTGACGATGCGAAGCGCATGGGACGACCCGAATGCCCTGTTTGCAGGCATCAAGGCAGGCTACAACCAGGTCAACCACGGTCATCTCGACCTGGGCAACTTCGAGCTGGACGCCCTCGGCGTCCGCTGGGCGCGTGACCTGGGCTCGGAGAACTACAACCTGCCGGGCTATTGGGCGAGCGGCCGGGGCGGCCAGCGATGGTCGTACTACCGGCTCGGTTCGAGCAGTCACAACGTCGTCACGCTCGATGGCGGGCATCAGGACCCCCTGGCGAAATCGTCTATTGAAAAGGTTGAGATCAACGGGCCGCAGGCGGCTGTCGTGGTCGAGCTGACCGACGCATACGACGATTTCGCGCGTTCCGCGCGTCGCGGGCTGACGATGATCGGGGGCAGACGGGCCGTGCTCGTCCAGGACGAGTTCGACATCAAGACGCCGTGCGAATTGGCCTGGGGCATGACTACCGATGCCGAGATCGATATCAAGGAGCCGACGGTCGCGATGCTCAAGCTCGGAGGCAGGGAAATGACCGCCCGACTGCTGAGTGCGCAAACCGGCGCTTTCACGGTGGAATCGGCCGAGCAGGAGCCGCCGCAGCACAGGAATGCAGGCGTCAAACGGCTCATGGTCAGGTTGCCGCGCGCGAACGGCGGCACGTGTGTCGCGGTGCTTCTCTCGCCGCAATGGAAGGATGGCAAGATTGTCGAGACGGCTGAGGTCAAGCCGTTGGCGAACTGGTGATCTGTGCTTGTTGGGAAGGGGTGTAGTATGCGAAGCATGTGGAAGTCCGTGGCTGTCATCGTTGTGCTGTTGTTGTGTTCGGCGCAGGCCGCCGTCGAGGAGCCGCAACTGTGCGTAGGAGACTACCAGACCGAGGAGCAGGCGAAGGAACAACTTGCCCGGTTTGCCGCGACGTATTCGACGAAGGCCCAGTGGCAGCAGAGGGCGCAGCGGATTCGCGAGGGGATTCTGCGGGGCGCGGAGTTGATACCGCTGCCGAAGAAGTGCCCCCTGAACCCGCTCATCCACAGCAAGCGGGAGCACGACGGTTACAGCGTCGAGAACGCGGCCTTCGAGAGCCTGCCGGGTGTGTTCGTCACGGGGAACCTGTATCGGCCGACGAAGGGCACGGGGCCGTTCGCGGGCGTGCTCTGCCCGCACGGCCACTGGAGCAATCCCAACGATTACGGACGATTCCGGACGGATATGCAAAAGCGATGCGCCACGTTCGCCCGCATGGGGGCGATCGTCTTCGCATATGACATGGTCGGCTACGGCGATTGGGCCAACGCCGGCTGGGACCATCACCNNGGATCGCGATCACCGGCGCCTCCGGCGGCGGCACGCAGAGCTTCATGCTGACCGCTGTGGACGACCGCGTTGCAGTCTCGATCCCGGTGGTCATGGTTTCTGCGCATTTCTTCGGCGGTTGCGTCTGCGAGAGCGGCATGCCCATCCACAAAACCAAGGGCTACGAGACGAGCAATGTCGAGATCGCCGCCGCTGCGGCCCCACGTCCGCTGCTGCTTCTCTCCAACGGCAAGGACTGGACCAGGAACACGGCCAACGTCGAGTACCCCTACATCCGCAACGTCTATCAGTTGTTCGGCGCTGGCGCCAAGGTCGAGTACTTGCACCTGCCGCAGGAAGGGCACGACTACGGCCGTTCCAAGCGCGTCGGCGCCTACAAGTTCCTCTCGAAGCACCTGGGGTTGTCCCTGGCCGATGTGCTGGACGCCAACGGCACGATCGACGAGGACTCGATTGTGATCGAGCCCAAGGACAGTCTCTACGTTTTCGACGCAAAGCATCCAAGACCCCTACGCGCGGTCGATCCGAATGCACCGGAGTTGCCCTGGGAATAGGTTTGGGCGGTTCATGGGTATAGGCGCCAGCGGTAGGGTGTGCGATGCACACCGCTCTTCTATCCCCGATCCGGGTTTTTGAGGTCTTCGGCCTTCGGGAGGTCCTTGATCGAATTGAGGCCGAAGACTTCGAGGAATTTCTTCGTTGTGCCGTAGAGCATGGGTCGGCCGAGGATTTCGGCCCGGCCGGCGATCTTGACGAGGCCCTTGTACATGAGGCTGCGGATCACTTCGCCGACCGCGACGCCGCGGATGGCCTCGATGTCGGCCCGGATGATCGGCTGCTTATAGGCGATGATGGCCAGCGTCTCCATGGCGGCGGGGCTGAGCTTGTTGTCGCTGCGGACGCGGAGCATCTTCTTGAGCCAGGGGTTGTAGATCAGTTGCGTCAGCATTTGATAGCCGCCGGCGATCTGCTCGATGCGGAACGCGTTTCCGTTGGCCTCGTATCGAGCGTTGAGGCTCTCGATGCTCTCGCGGATCTGCCTGGCGGTCGTCTCCACGATTCCCGCCAGCCGGCTCTCCGGCAGCGGCTCATCGGTCGCGAAGAGGATGGCTTCGATCACGGATTCGACCGTAGGGGACTGCTCCTCGACCACAGCCGGCTGCTCGGGGGTCGCCCGGTTTTCCTCGTTTGATATCTCTCTTGTTTCGTCTGTCATAGCGCAAGTTTGGAGCCTCAACTGTGAAGTGTCAAGCTCGGACTTCCAACTCTGACTTCAAACTTCAACCTTCACACTTCAAACATTCTTCCATGTAAACGGATCAGCGTCCTTCTTGCTGACTCTGACGTTCAGTTCGCTTGCAAGCTCCTTGACCCGCCCGGCCACTTTCTTCAGGATAAACCGTTCCGAGACGGTGTGGCTCAGGCAGATACAGGTTAGACCAGCCTCCTGGGCCGCCAATGCCTGATGGTGCTTCAATTCGCCCGTCAGGTATAGGTCGGCGCCGCCCGCGATGACGAGATTGAGGATCTCACCGCAGGTGCCGGCACAGACCGCCGCCTTTCGCACGAGCCGCTTCGGGTTGCCTACGAGACCGACCGCCCTGGCCCCGGTCCGGCGTTTCACCCGCTCGATGATCCGAGCCGGCCGCACGGGTTGGACCAGCGTCCCGATTCTACCCAATCCAAACCGGCTTGCATAATCGAAAAGCTTGACCACGTCGAAGGCCGGCATCTCATAGGGGTGGGCCTTCTTCATGGCCTCCACGACGGACTGGAGCTTGGCCGTCGGCACAATCGTTTCGAATCGACATTCCCGGACCCTCTCGAACTTGCCCTGTTCGCCGATGGCCGGGTTGGAGCCTTCCAGCGGCAGGAACGTGCCGGTGCCGTCCGTGTGGAATCCGCAGTTGCGGTAGTTGCCGATCCACCCGGCGCCGGCCTCGAAGACCGCATTCGACACCCGGGCCAGAGCATCAACCGGAACGAAGACGACGAGCTTGTATGCCTCCTGCGGCGAATACTCCACATAGTCGCCGATGGGCTTGGGGTCCTGGATGCCCACGATCTCGGCCAGCCCGTCATTGACGCCGCCGCCGACGGCATCCAGGGCCGTGTGGATACAGAACACTGCGATGCCCGCGCGGATCAGTTCGTAGACGGTCCTGGACTTGTCATCGGGTCTGATCCTCTTGAGTCCGTCCCAGATTACCGGATGGTAGCCCAGGATCAGGTCCGTCTTGAGCGCCTTCGCCTCGGCGACGACCGCCTGCGTGATGTCGATGGTCAAAAGGACGTTCTTGATCGGCCGCTCGGGGTCTCCGAGGAGCAGTCCGACGTTGTCCCACGACTGGGCCAGACCCAGTGGGGCGATCTGCTCGACCACGGCCCCGATATCCTTGGCTTTCATGGTTGTCTCCTGCATTCCTGTTCGATGGCCTGTACGAAGCCCTCGCGGAGCCTCTGGGTAATGGGTCCGACCTTGCCGTCACCGACCGTGTGCTTCTCCACGTTTGTGACGGGCAGCACTTCCATGATGACATTCGTCAGGAAGACTTCGTCGGCGTCGAGCAGGTCGGCAATGTACAGGTCTTTCTCCACTACTTCGATGGATTGCCCCCGGGCCAGTTGCAGAACGGTCTTCCTTGCGATGCCCGGAAGCACGGGTGTCTGAGCCGGCGGCGTTTGCAGGATCGCGTCCTTCACGAGGAAGATGTTGCTGACGCACCCTTCGGCCAGGTGGTTTTCCGTCGTGAACCACACCGCCTCGGCGGCCCTTCGTTGGCGGGCCAGATTCAGGGCAAGCAGGCGAGGGTAGTAGCACGTCGTCTTGTGTCCGCACGTTGGGTCCGTGGCGTTCTGTCGGAATGGGCAGAGCACCACCAGCACGCCTGTCGTATAGTAGTCCGCTGGATAGGGGCGGAATTGCGCTGCCGTGACCAGCAGCGTTGGTTTTCGCTGTTCCTCCGAGTCGGCCAGGGGACCGCCGGTCAGGGTCAACCTCAGGCGTGCGTCTTTCAGTTGATCGTCCTTCAGCACCTCGTCGATGGCCCCGCTGAGGTACGATTTGTCATACGAATGAGTGATGGACAGCGTGGCGGCGCTGAGAAACAGACGGTCCAGATGGTCCTGTAAGCGGAACACGACCCCGTTGCGGCTGCGCATCGTCTCGAAGAGGCCGGCCCCATACAGTAGGCCGCTGTCAGTGACGGAGACGCCCGCCTGCTCCGTGTCAATCAATCTATCGTTCAGGAAGACTTTCCCAGCCATCATCACCTGCCTGACACACTACGCACGACGCACAAAACATCCCGTTTCCACGGCCCTGATGCCCGTCAGCAACGCTCGCGCCTTTACCATCGTCTCGTCCCACTCGGCCTGCGGGTCCGAATCGGCTACGATCCCGCCTCCGGTCTGTACGAACGCCCTGTCGCCCGTGATGATAATCGTTCGGATGGCGATGTTCAAGCAGACAGCCCCATCAAGTCCGATGAAGCCGATCGTGCCCGTGTAGACTCCCCGTGCCGTTGGCTCCAGATCGTCGATGATCTCCATGGCCCGGATCTTGGGGGCTCCGGTGATCGAGCCGCCGGGAAACATGGCTTTGAGAATGTCGCCGAATGTGATGTCGTCCCGCAGCTCTCCCTGGATTGTGGCAACGGCATGAAAGACTGTGGGATATGCCTCGATGGTCCTCGGCTGAATCACCTGGCGGGTACCCGGCTTGCAGATCCTGGCCACGTCGTTGCGCTCCAGGTCGATGATCATGTTCAGCTCTGCCTGTTCCTTTTTGCTCGTCAAGAGATCGTGGAACTGACGGGCGTTGAGCATCGACGCATCCCGGTGAGAGCTATCGATCCGGGGACGCGTCCCCTTGATCGGCTTTGTCCGGATCAGGCCGTCATGCACCGTGACGAACATCTCGGGCGATGCGCTGACGATCTGGAAGTTGCCGGCGTCGATGTACGCGGCGTAGCCACAGGGATTGTGGCGGTTCTGCCAGTCAAAGAGCTGAATGGATCGGCCATAGAAGGGGGCTTCGAACCGATGTGAGAAGTTGACCTGGTAGACATCTCCATTGCGAATATGCTCCTGTATCCGTTTGACCGCGTCCAGGTAGTCCTGGCGGGACATGTTTCGACGCGTTTCCGCGAGATCGGGATCGTCGATGCCTGCGAGAAAAGGCTCCTCGTGCCGGAGTTGCTGAGATTCATGCAAGTAATGTTCAAGCGAAGCGATCTTGTCCTGTGGTTTCTGCGAATCGTCGGGTAGTTCCAGAGCCAGGAGCCAAAATGCCCTGGAGCGATGGTCGTAGGCGATGAGACGGTCGTAGAAGCACAGCCGGATCAGGGGCAAACGAAGGTCGTCCGCCGCTTTCTCGGGCAATCGCTCGATGTATCGACCCAGCTCGTAGCCGAAGTACCCGATCCAGCCTCCGGAGAACATGCCGGACGGCGGGAGGCCCATTCCACAGGGATCGGCGTGCTCATCCGCCAGTCTGTATCGGCTCAGGATGTTCTGGAGTTGCAGGAAGGGGTTCGTCTGTTCCGCTGTGAATTCAAACACATCTCGCGGCTCGGCCGCCCAGTAGCTGAATCCGCTGCTATCGGCTACCGCCGGGTTTGCCCCCAGAATGGAGGCCGACTGTCGTCCTGCGAGAGTCTCGCTCAGGGCGTCCAACGTGGTTACGGCCCGGATCTTGCGGCAATGGAGCCTGCATGGGATGGGTCCGTCATCAGCCAAGCGGTTTCTCTCTGTCGATGGTATAGAGCCACCATCTCATCTTGTTCTGCCGTCTCGATCGTGCCTGTCGCTCGAAGCAGAGCGTCATCTGCGGGCCCTGCTCGGTGGCAATCTTGAACCAGTGTTTGCGGAGATACATCTCGCCGCTGCCGTGTCGGCAAGGTCCATCCTCTTTCCAGATCTGCAGCACCGCCGCGACGGTATACTCTCTGTCTCTCCACACGAATCGTTGCGGCAGTCCGGGCTCGCCCCGCGTCATTCCCGTCGTGTCAAACGTCCCTGTGACCGGCTGGATGGGCTCGCTGACGAACTCCTCAGCCATGCGCGCGAATCTCCTCAATGATCACGACGCCGGCGGAGGTGCCGATTCGCTCGGCCCCTGCATCGAGCATCACAATCGCCTGTTGAGCGGTCGTGATCCCGCCGGCTGCCTTGATCTTGCACCTTGGAGCGGTCTCTCTCATGAGTCTCACATCCTCCACCGTGGCCCCGCCGGCCGGATGGAAGCCCGTGCTGGTCTCGAGGAAATCGACGCCCGCCTGCTCGGCGATCCGGCAGGCGAAGATCTTCTGCTCGGTCGTCAGGGCCGCCGATTCGATGACGACCTTCAACAAGACAGGAGGCCGCATCGTCCGGCACGCCTTGACCACCGACATCAGTTGGTGCAACAGGTACTTCGCATCACCTTCAATGATCGCCGCCAGGTCCGCGACCATGTCGATCTCATCCGCCCCGGTGTAGATGGCATCCTGGGCCTGTGCGACCTTGACCTTGGTCGTATCGGCGCCGAGCGGGAAGCTCACGACCGCCGCCACGGCGACCGCCGTTTCCTGCAAGCGATCCGCGGCCGCCGACACCCACCGGGCATTGATGCACACGGCGTGAAGACCATAGGTTACGGCCTCATCGCACCGCCGTAGAATCTCCGCCTGCGTCGCCTCCGCCTTCAGGAGCGTACAGTCGGTGCATCTCGCTACATCGGCTTCCATCATGGCACTTCCCTGAAGAACGGAGGTCTCTCTTCCAGAAGCTTAGGGATATCTCGGCGAACCCGGCGCGCGATCTTCACCGCTTCTCGGGCCTCAGTCAATGAGATTGGCTCATAATCACCAGGATACCTTGTGACGGTAGCATACTCGGTGAGCCTGGCTTGCTCCCCCTCATCGAGAGAAGGGCGCAGCCGCGGGGGCAGAAGAAGCGCCAATTCCCTTATGTCGTGGGTTTTTCGGAATATCGTCCCTCCCGCAACCAGCAGTGCCTTCAGGTATTTCTCCACGCACTGTTGGGTATGAAAGCAGACCGCATCAGTGGGACAGTCCTCGGCTTTGAGGAGATACGCAGCCGACCTCAGATTACTGTCAGCCTTCTCGATCCACTCCTTGACGATTGTCAAACCGTCCTTATCCTCGGGCATAGAGGATCTCCCCCTCCCTCGTGGCGGGGTATTCAATAGTGCCCACCGTGTCCTTTCGCCACTGGAACTCCTCGCGTCTGCTCACGATGATGTCTTTGGGAACGCGAACATCATGCAGGGCCATCCGGATTTCGAGTTGCTTGGCCCTCTTGGAGCCTTCCACTCGCATCACAACAAGCAAGTCCACGTCGCTATCCGACCCTGCTTGGCCGCGGGCGTGCGAACCAAACAGTATGATCCTATCGGGGTCGAATTCCCTTACGATCCGTCGGACCATCCGCTGAATCTGTTTCCTTGTTGAGTCTTTCCTGTCGATCATATCGTATCTTTCTGCCAAGACGCCGCCGGGAGCCCGGGAGCACAGCATGCATCGGCTGCTTTCCTTCACTCTTTTAAGGATACAAGGTGGCCACGTTATTGGCAAGGCAAAGGACTTAGGTATAATGCAATGAGAGGTGAGCGGCTCGGGGTTTTCTCAGAGCCGCTTTGCCAGTTCGTCGCGGATCAATTGCATCGCGTGCCCGATCGGGGCGGGCAGGTAGGTCCCGGCTGCCATCTTGTGGCCCCCGCCGCCGAATGCGGCGGCGATCTCGCTGACATCGATGGCTTGTTCCCCCTTGGGACGGCTGCGCAACGAGCAGCGGATGCGGCCGTCCCGCAGTTCCACGAACAACGCCGCGACCACCACCGAGCCGATCCGCTGACACTCGTTGACCATGTTCTCAGTGTCGCGATAGGCGGCCCCGGTCCGCTCGAAATCCTCACGGACCAAGTATTGCGACGCGTACCGGCCGTCCAAGTGCAGTTCCAGCCTGTCGAGCATGGTCGCCATCAGCTTGAAACGGGCGTGGGAGAACGTCTGATAGAGCTTGCGATAAAGCTCGTTCGAGTCCACGCCGAGATCGACGAGCTCGGCACACGTGCGGAATACACGGCTGTCCGTATTGCGAAGATGGAACCATCCGGTGTCCGTCGCAATCGCCACGAACAGGGCCTCGGCCACCTTGCCCGCGATCGACCAGCCCACATCCTTGAGAAACTCGAACAGCACAAGGCCCGCTGCGGCTGCGGTGTGGTCCGCGATCTCGACCCGACCGAGCTTGTCGGACGTGACGTGATGATCCACGATGAGGACCGGCGCGTCCGTCCGCCTGAGATAGTCCTCGAATCGCGGCAACTGGCCGTAGCTGTTGGTGTCCAGGATCACGACGAGATCGATCCTGCCGAGCCTGCCGCCGACAAGGTCCTCGACCTGTACGCTCTCGCCCAGCACGGGGACTTTCTCCTCGAAGAGAAACGCGTACCAGTCGGGAATCGGCGAGACGAAAAGCGGCCGGACCGTCTTGCCGCGCCCCCGCAACACCTGCGTCATCGCCGCGACGCACCCGCACGCGTCGCCGTCCGGTCTCGTGTGCGTCGTGACAAGAATATGCTCCGCACCATCGATCAGCTCGACGGCCTGCCGAAACGCTCTATTGTCCACGCAAAAACCTTTCCCCTTCTCATTCCTCTCTGATGTGGCTTCCCAGTACTCCTGGGCGGGCAAGTGGCCAAGCACCGGGGACGCTTTCCCCAGCCCCCTGGCATTTTGTGCCTTTCGCCAGCAGCACGACTCAAGAGCAAGCGGCGCTCGGGGCGATTGCCACAGTTCATTCGTGCTCAAAGACCATCGTCTGCACGTCCACGCCCTCGATGGCCTTGAGCTTGTCCATCATCTCGAAAATCGGTTTCTCCGGGCCCGCCATCTCCAGAAGCACCAGTCCGTTGGGCGAGCAGAAACTCTCCGAGACAGAGTGCAGGCCCAGCCGGGTCTTGATGCTGCACCCGTACTCCGTGAACACATCCTGCACGGCGCGGACATGATGCACCCGATCCGTGACATGAACGCCCAATATGATATGTCTTGCCTCACTCATTGTGACCTCCTGTCCTGACTGTCTGCAAGGATTGCCCTTGCCCGTTGGCAATCCTTTGTGATCTGCGTTACGAGTTCCTCCGGGGAGCCGAACTTGTGCTGGCTTCGCAGCCGTTGCACGAAATCCATCGCCATCCACCGGCCGGTCATGTCGCCCACCTCGGGGATCAACAGATGGGCCTCGATCAGAAGCGGATGCTCGTCTCCGAACGTCCGGGCCTGCCCGATGCTGAACACGGCGGGGATGTGCTCGTGCTGCTGCAAAAGGGCCTGCTCCGTGGCGGCGGTCTCCACGAGCCCAACGTACACCCCTTCGCCCGGGACGATCTGGGCGGGCTTGCTCATGTTGAGGGTCGGAAAGCCCAGCTTCCTGCCGCGTCCCCAGCCCGACACGATGGGGCTTATGAGCCGGTACGGCCGGGACAATGCGGCAGCCGCTTCGGCGACGTGCCCGCCCTCAAGCATGTAACGAACGATCGTGCTTGAAACCCGCAGAAACTGTCCCGTCGCCAGCTCGATCTGCCGGGCCGGAACGACCGTGACTTCGAAGCCCTTCGCCCGCCCGAACTCGGCCAGGGTCCGGACATCGCCGGCCCGGCCGGCCCCAAAGTGGAAATCGTCCCCCTCGACGAGGACGGCCGGCCGGATCGTAGCCGCCAAAAACTCGTCCACGAAGGCCTCCGGCGACAGGCTCAGCAGGTCCTTGTTGTCTTCCAGGACGATGATGCAGTTGTCGGCGTAGTTCTCCAGAAGGCGGAGCTTCAGCGACAGGGGTGTGAGCACGCCCGAGGCCTTCTGGGGGTAGAGAACCGCCACGGGATGCGGCTCGAACGTCATCACCACCATCTCGGTGCCACGCTCATGGGCGATCCGCCGGGCCGTGCGGAAGATCTCTTGGTGGCCGACGTGCACGCCGTCAAAGTTCCCGATCGTCAGGACGCACCCCTCTCGCACTCGCATGAATTCCGAACGCTGTGTAAGAGTTCTCATGACCCGACCAGTTTATCCGGCGTGGGCGGACATGCAATGGCTTTTTGGGACGCCGAGGTGCCCAGGGGAAGTGCGGGAGTAACGCACAACGGGTTGGACCGCCATGGACCGGGCTATTTCTCAGGCAGTTGCGAGGGAAGCCCTTCGGCGATGCCGCTGTGAGGGTAGAAGATCCTGGCTTCCTTGATCGCCACCTCCGTCTTGGAGGAGTCGTTCTCTTTCTCGTAGCACAGGATCAGCATCTCCAAGCAGGCACGGTGGTACGATGTCCGTGCGGGGCCGTAACCCATGGCGTTGTCCGGGCCCAGTCTCCGCACCTGCTCGAAATGAGGAATGGCCAACTGATACCGACCGTCCTCAACGTACATCATGGCCAATTCGAAATGGGCGGCCCGATTCGAGGCGTCGGCCTGGGCCGCCTTCTGGTACGCCCCGCAGGCCATTTCCCGGTCGCCCCGGGCCTTGTACAGCCGAGCCGACTGGTACCACGCGCCACTGCTGTCGCCGTCGATCAGCAGGGCCTTGTCGCACTGCCGCATCGATTCATCGAGCAGTCCGACGCTGGAGTATGCACTGGCGAGATTGAGGATCTGATTCACCATCATCGGCCGCAGCAGGACCAAGGCCACGACGATGATGATCAGGCTGTAGCAGCTCTTGGCCGCAGCCTCCTTGTACTCTTGCACACGCTCTCTGCGTTGACGATAGGCAATCAGGCGATCTTCCATGGGGCACCCGTTAACTGACAATGACGAAATAGACACCAAGGACCATCAGCATATTGCCGACCAGCAACTGGATCCGCTGCTCGA
The DNA here is from genome assembly GCA_002327785.1 of Phycisphaerales bacterium UBA2218. GTDB lineage: Bacteria > Planctomycetota > Phycisphaerae > Sedimentisphaerales > Anaerobacaceae > PLanc-01. Next base: position 9,465 of record DCUI01000011.1, on the reverse strand, counting down.
CGGAACACATCCGCGTTCGCAGCATCAGGAGCAGGTTCGGCATCACCAGACTGGTCAACACCCCGACGGCAAGCAACACAACGCCCTGCCCTGCGCCGAATGCGGCGAACAGAACAAACCCATCGGACACGGAGCCCCTGGCGGCGTCGGCCAGAGTCTGGATCGCCGTGCCACAGTCGGGGCATGCCGAGGTCTGTAACAAGCCGAAGGCACCGCCCAAAAGAAACGCCCCCGGCAAACCGGTTTTGCCCAGCCGCTGTGCAACCTGCTGCCACCTCTCCGGCAGGAGGTGCGGATTGATCAATCCCGAGAGCAGTACGCCCGCAAGAAACAGGGCCGCACCCAGGCCCCAGAACAGATACCTGTTCACGGACAGGATCGCGCGGAGACCGTCGGCGGCGGAGCCCGCCGTCATGCCAAGTAAGACGGTGCCCACGATGAGCCCCGATGCGAACAAGATCGAGAGGATGACCCCATGCCGCTTGGAGCGGGCCGCCCCTGCCACGTAGGCCAGTACAATCGGCAGCCTCACAATCGCGCACAGACTCAGCGATACCGCCGTCCCCGCCGTAACTGCGGCCAACAGCGTCACATTGCCCGGTCGGACCGCCAATTCCTGAAGGTTTGGAATCACGATAGGTCTCTTTCCCACAAGCCTTGAAACGCACTCAAGGCGGGTTTCTTGCCACCAAAGGCCGACTCAAAACACTTGCCTGTTTGGCGGCCATACTTCAGACATCGGCATAAGCCGGCACCAAATAAAACGTACAATACATCTTGGCTTGGAAAAAATTTGCAACTTAGTTGCAAATCCTGGCGCAGGGGTATATAATATCGTTCGTCGTTGAATGGTTGATTCCCGAATTCAAGGAGCAAGCGGAAGAATGCAACGAAGATTGAACGCAATTCTCGTGGAACTCAAGGCCCACGCGCCCTTTACCCTCTTTGGCGCCGTGACCGGCATACTCGTCATGCTCGTGTTCACCAAGGCGTCGCCTCATGTGAGCGAGCGGCTTTTTCAGGTCTTTCACCCCGCCCATGTGGTCCTCTCGGCCATCGTGACGGCCTCCCTGTTCAAGCTCCATGAGAAGAAGCAGAGCTTCCTGCGGGTCCTGGTCGTCGGGTACATCGGGGCCATTGGCGTCGCCACGCTCAGCGATTCGATCCTGCCGTTCCTCGGGGAGGACTTTCTCGGCGTGGCGGTGCCGGCTCACGCAAGCCTGCACGAGCACGGAGACGCTTCCGAGCCTTCGGCGGTCCACGAAGGCGACCACAACCAGGAGCATGAAGGGCACAAGCACATGGGCAGACCGCACATTCACATAGGCTTCATCAAGGACTGGTACCTCGTCAATCCGGCCGCAATCCTCGGCATCCTCATCGCCTGGTTCTGGCCGAGCACGAAGTTCCCTCACGCCGGTCATATTCTGATCAGCACCTGGGCCTCCTCCTTCCATGTCCTCATGAACACGCACCGGGAACTAACCCCCATGTTGTTCGTCGGGGTCTTCGTCGTGCTGTTCCTTGCGGTATGGCTGCCCTGTTGCATGAGCGACATCGTGTTCCCGATGCTCTTCGTTCGCTCGCCTCATCTGCACGTGGGGCATCACCATCATCCAACGGAGGTCCGCTCATGACCGACCCGCTCGACGACAGGGCGCGCCACATGCTCAAGGAGACCGGGCTCTATTGCACGGAGGCACGACTCGTCATCCTGAAAGTGCTCATGGGGGCAGTCCGCCCGTTACGGCAGGACCAGATCGGCGGGCAACTGGTCGATCGGGCGATGAACAAGGTCACGGTGTACCGGACGCTGGAGTCGCTGGCCGAGGCCGGGCTGGTCCATCGGGCATTCATGCACAAACGAGCCTGGCACTTCGAGTTGGCCGATCACTGCACGGAAAAGCAGTGCCACCCACACTTCACCTGCACGAACTGCGGCGTGACACACTGCCTGACGGACATTTCGCTGCCCATGGCCACAATCCCACAGAAAGGGTATGTGATCAGTCGTCAGCAAGTGCGTTTGGAGGGTCTGTGCCCGGCTTGCTCGTGACCACGCAGCACGTCCGGGCTCGACAGAGAAAGCGGATCATGAAAATCAGGCACAAACAGCTCGCAGGCTCGATACGAACCGCCGTATTGCTTTCGGCGGGCCTGGCCCTCGTCGCCATGACAAGCGGCCTGCTGCTGGCTATCCATGTAAACAGCGCCGGCCACTCGGCCGACCATGACTCGTATGACTGCTCGATCTGCCAGCAACTCGTGGTCGCGTCGAAGAAGATCATGCTCGTCCCGAGCGTCGAACTCGTGCATGACAGCCTGGTATTTCGCGAGGACGTGCCGGCAATCACGCAGCACGTGGAAGCTCGCTATCCGCAGGCCTCCCGGCCTCGCGGCCCTCCCCTGCCGACATACCCCGTGTAGTGTCTGAAGTAGGCGACGTCTGTCTGCCCTGCGTTGTCTTTTCGTGGCTCAAGAGCAGCAAGTTCACCCTTCATTCCTTCGAAGCCGCCCCCAGAGAAACTCAAGGAGGCGCTTCGGACTTGGATATGCAACGCACAGAGGAGATATAGATGAAGACATCCGTTTCATCTCGTGTAGTTCAACAAGCAATAGTCGCAATCACCCTGCTCACCCTGAGCGCCCCGCTCGCGTCCGGCGAGTGCACTGTTGCCCACACTCACATTGGGATCAACCCCACCTGGCGTCCAGCAGACTGGAATAAGCCCGCGGAAGGATCTGTGGACACGGACCCCACCGACGACAACAAGCTCTGGTTCTTCTCCTTGCCGCCGATTCATGATTGTGCGACACCTGGTTGGCCTGCCTGGGAACAGGCCAACGGCAACACCTTCCTTGTCCTGACGCCAGTCCATGAGGAAGGAGAACGCATCGCCAAATTAGACGATCCCAATAAGACGCTGTACACATGCAGTTTCCTGTACACCAAGGCCGGAGGTTACGGTGATCCTAACGGACGGGAACATATCGATGGCTGGCACTCCGCCTTCGGTCCGCAGGGGGTCTGGAACCTGCAGAGCCTCGACGCCAACACCCCGCCCGCCTGGAACATCTATCTGCAGCGCGAAGGCGTCAGCAGCAACCTCGATGAGGACGATTTCCTCATGCTGCTGTCGGACGACTCACCGGTCCTGGAGAAGGACGGCGACAGCCACTTCCTGGAGAAAAGGTGGCTCGACGATAGCAACGCCTGGGGCATTCACGCCCATGCCGGCTTCTACTTCTGGCTCGACGAGACCGATGACGAGGTCCACGTGGTCCTGTCGGCTCACGACGCCGGCGGCCTGTACGAGCGTTCCGCCAACTTCACAATCCGTTTCGCCAAGACGGTCATCCAGCCGGTCCAAGGCGATCTGAATAACGACGGCGTGGTGGACATCGCAGACCTCCAGATCCTCATCGACCAGTGGGGCCAATCCGGCATCTACCGCGGTGAGCAAGTCGAGGCCCACGACCACGATCACGAAGACTGATCCGGCGGGGAATTGAGGTTCGCCATGAAAAGGGATTTGCGACAATCACAGCGGGGATGGAGAGACACCCGGGGCGCCTTCGGGCGCCCCGGACCGCGCGCTCGATGCAACTTGAGCCGGAGGGCCTTCACGCTGATCGAACTGCTGGTGGTGATCTCGATCATCGCGATTCTGATGGGGATTCTGCTGCCGTCGCTGAACCGGGCCCGCAAGCAGGCCCAGAAGATCGCGTGCCAGAGCAACCTGCGGCAGATGGGCATCGCGCTGCAAACGTACCTGCCCGACTTCGAATACCGACTGCCGCCAAGCTCGTGCCACATCGACGAGCCGAACGACCATTGGCTGCGGGTGCTGACCCGGTACACGAAGGAGCAGCTTCTGTTCCACTGCCCCAGCGACAAGGGCAAGAAATTCGTCAACTGGGACCGGCCGCTTGGCGAGCAGAAAGAGGCCCGGTATTCGAGCTTCGCGGTCAACGCCTTGCTCGACCCGATTCACTACCGCTACGGCACGCGATCCAACCGGTACAACTCCGTCAACAACATCCGGCGGCCGATGTCGTGCATCTGGATCAGCGAGGCCCCGGACACCGAGAGCTTCCGGCTGGCCGACCACATCCACCCCGAGACCTGGGAAGGCTCGGTGGACTACGCGAAGCGGTTCATCGCCTGGGACCGGCACCAGGGGACCTCGCATTATCTCTTCGCGGACGGCCACGCAGAGGGGCTTCGATTCGAGCAAACCTACGAGTATCCCGGCGTCTGCAACTGGTATCCCGAGGCGGCCCCGAAGTGGCCGGAGAACCCATGACAATCACGCCAAATGCCGGCATACGCTGCATTTGTCATGCTGAACGAAGTGAAGCATCTCGACCAAGACCGAGAGACACCTCTCCTTCGGCGGCCAGATCCTTCGCTTTTGCTCAGGATGACAGAATCAATCAGGGCCTGGTGGACAAGGAGTGAGGATATGAGACTCATCGTTGTGAGCATCTGTATGATAATCGTGGCATCCAGCCTGCCCATACAGGCGGAGTGCCCCCTCGATCACCTCATCATCGGCTGCAATCCCGACGGCATCGAAGGGACACCGGACGACAAAACTCTGTTCGTCGATTCCAGCCAGAAGTACCGCGACAGCAGCGAGACCCCCTACGCGCACTGGTTCTACCCTCTGCAAAAGAGCATCTTCACCAGCTACGCCCATCGAATCGGCGAACCCGGGTTCGATGCCTTCCAGGCCGTCAATTCGAGCGCGAGGCACACCTACGACCCCAACCGCAGTCTGGCGGGCGATCCCGACCTCGACTACAGGGTTACCGTGGAAGTCATCGCCCTGTCGCCCGGGTTGCGGGCCGTCCACAAGGATTATCCCCAATTCACCATCGATGCCGTCGGGCAGGCCATCGACCACAGCGCCATCCACAGCCTGCGGGGCGATTCGCACGTCCATATATCCTATCAGGCGACCGACGGCGAGAACCTGCACTGGATCACCTTCCGAGTCTTCGACAGCCTGGAGGACGGCGACCGGTACGAGCCTTCGGAGCCCTTCACCATCGTCTTCAACACCGAGCCGCCGGCTGGCGATCTGGTCGTGGATGGCCTGGTGAATATCGCCGATCTGGCCGAACTGAGCCATTACTGGCTGGCCCCCGAAAGCTCGCGACGCAATGACTTCTACGAGCGAGCCGACGCCAATCGCGACGGATGCGTCAACCTGCACGACTTCGCCCGCATGGCGGCGAACTGGTCGGATTGAAAAAAGGCAGATCGGGCCTATATTCTTCAACGAAATCTCCTGGTTCGATTTCGTTGAAGAACGGAGAGAGCGAGTCTCTCGATGCACGTCCGGGGTTTGGGAGGGAAAAATCGAAAACGGAGATTTTTCCCTCCCAAAGTAGGCCCGATCTGCCTTTTTCCAATCCGGCCACGGCAGCCAACCGAATCCCCTTTCTGCAACCCCGTTCAAAAATATCTGGACGAAATGTGAACGCCTGGCGGCTCTATTTCCGATAATAGCACCTATATGACTACAAAGACCTGTATACGGATCGCGATGACGTGTCTGACGTTGGGAATCGCCGGTTGCCAGGGGCCGCAACGGCCCGTTCCGGGAGTTATCGTCCGCGAGGACACCATTACTATCGAGCAACTGGCCCTGCGGCTCGGTCTGGGGATCGAGCAGCGAGACGACACATTCGTCGTCATGAAGAACGCGGCCAACACGGTGATTGTCTTCACGCACACCGACGGCCGGTTCTTCGTCAACGGCAAGCCCATGGGCAACGTCGGCGCCGTCAAACAGTCCGCTGACACCGTCTATGTACCCGCAACCCTGGTGGAGCAGATCCGCCCGCTGCTGCGAAGCGCTGTGCCGGAGCAGCCCACTGTCAAGCCGCAAAAGACCAAGGGCTTGGTCGTCATCGACGCAGGCCACGGCGCACACGACCCCGGCGCGATCAGTCCCGGCGGCATCCGGGAGAAAGACATCAACCTGCGGGTGGCCGCGAAGATCGCCAACCTCCTCGAACGACGGGGCGTCGGGGTCGTCATGACCCGCTGGCAGGACCGATTCATCGAGCTCGAAGATCGTGCCGCCGTCGCCAACCAGCGCAACGCCGACCTGTTCGTGAGCATCCATGCGGACTCCGCGCCCAGCAGCAGCGCCCAGGGCTTTACGGTCTATGTCGCCACCGCCGCCTCGGCCAACGCCTATCGCGCCGCCCACGCAATCAACCAGGCCATGGAGAAGACCGGCATGGACAACCGGGGCATCCGCGAAGCAGACTACCGCGTCCTGGTCCAGACGAACGGTCCGGCGGTTCTCATCGAGCTCGGCTACCTCTCCAACGCCCAGGACGCCGCCCGCTTGGCCGACGACGGTTTCCGAGACCGCATGGCCCAAGCCATCGCCGACGGCATCCAAACCTACCTGCGATAGAACCTGGACGACCTCACGCAGGGCCGCCGAGACGCAGAGAGAAAGCAGTCACAGAGAGGCCGGCAGAATCGTGCAAGTCATTCACTCGTTCTCGTACCAGGCGATCTTGTCGTCGCTTGAAGACGCCGAGAGGACATCCAGGTCGCCATCGCCATCCAAGTCCGCCGCGTACACGGATTGTGCTCCATCGGCCTCGGTCGTGATCACCTGCTCGTCGCTGAATTCGGGCGCGGTGTCGTTCTCGTACCAGGCAATCTTGTCGTCGTTCGAAGAAGCCGAGAGGACATCGAGGTCGCCATCACCGTCCAGGTCCGCCGCATAGACGCAGGTAGGCCAGGAAACCGCCGTGGTGACCACCTGCTGGGGGCTGAACTGGCCCGTCCCATCGTTGGCATACCNNCCCATCGTTGGCATACCAGGCAATCCCACCGTGGAACCACGAAGCCGAGAGAACATCCAGGTCGCCATCGCTGTCCAGGTCCGCCGCATGGACGCACCGCGCCTCATAAGGGGAGATCACCTGCCCGGCTCCAAACTGGCCCGTCCCGTCATTGGCATACCAAGCAACCTTGGAGGAATAGTCAGCGGCAGCCGACAGCACGTCTATATCACCATCGCCATCCAGGTCTGCCACATGAATGCTGCTCACACCAAGCCCCTCGGTGGTGATCACCTGCTGCGGGCCAAACTGGCCCGTCCCGTCGCTGGCATACCAGGCAATCTCGTACAACGGGAAGCCCGTCCGTGAAGACCCCCTAGAAACAGAGAGAACGTCCAAGTCGCCATCGCCGTCCAGGTCTGCCACGGATGGCGGACAGACCGAGCTGGTGATCATCTGCTGGGGCCCGAATTGGCCCGTAGCGTCGTTGGCATACCAGGCAACCTTGTTGCCCTCAGCCGAGAGGACGTCCAGGTCGCCATCGCCGTCCAAATCCGCCGCGTGGACGCACCACGCCCCATCGGCCTCCGTGGTGATCACCTGCTGGGCTCCGA
>DCUI01000011.1:0-1977 GCA_002327785.1 Phycisphaerales bacterium UBA2218 | reverse complement strand
CGTCGTTGGCATACCAGGCGATCTTATTGTCACCTTCAGAAGCCGAGAGCACGTCCAAGTCGCCATCGCCGTCCAGGTCCGCCGCATAGACATGCCTCGCCCCGGAGGCCGAGGGAGGTATGATCGCCTGCTGAGATCCGAAGAGGCCCGTCCCGTTATTTGTATACCAGGCAATCTTGTCGTCGCTGTAAGAAGCGGAGAGGACGTCCAGGTCACCATCGCCGTCCAGGTCCGCCGCATAGACGCAGTTTGCCCCATTAGCCGCGTCGGTGATCGCCTGCTGGGATCCGAATTGACCCGTTCCGTCGTTGGCGTACCAGGCGATCTTGGAGTCCCCTGAAGAAGCCGAGAGGATGTCCAGGTCGCCATCTCCGTCCAAGTCCGCCGCATAGACGCAACTTGCCCCGTCGGTCGCGGTGGTGATCACCTGCTGGGGTCCGAACTGGCCCGTTGCATCGTTCGCGTACCAAGCAATCTTAGAGTCTGCATAGTCAGACCCTGTCCAAACACCATAAGAAGCGGATAGGACGTCCAGGTCGCCGTCGCCGTCCACGTCCGCCGCATAAACACATTCTGCATGGCCGGCCTCTGTGGAGATCACCTGCTGGGGTCCAAACTGGCCCGTCCCATCGTTGGCATACCAGGCAATCGTGGAGTCTGTCCGGCCAGACTCTGTCCAAACACCCGAAGAAGCCGAGAGGACGTCTACGTCGCCATCGCCGTCCAAGTCCGCCGCGTAGACGCATTGGGCATCCACGGCTTCTGTGGTAATTACCTGCTGGGGTCCGAATCGGCCCGTCCCGTCATTGGCGTACCAGGCGATCGTGGAGTCTGTGAAATTTTCCCCTGTCCAGACACCCCGAGAAGCCGAGAGGACGTCCAGGTCGCCATCGCCGTCCAGGTCTGCCGCATAGACGCAATCCGCCCCAAGGGCCGCCGTGGTGATCACCTGCTGGGGTCCGAATTGACCCATCCCGTCATTGGCATACCAGGTGATTTTGGAGGTATAGCCAGATACTGTCCAATAACCATAAGAAGCCGAGAGGACATCCAGGTCCCCATCACCATCCAGGTCCGCCGCATAAACACATTCTGCATGGCCGGCCTCTGTGGAGATCACCTGCTGAGACCCGAACTGGCCCGCCCCATCGTTGGCGTACCAGGCGATCTTATTGTCACCTCCAGAAGCCGAGAGCACGTCCATGTCGCCATCGCCGTCCAAGTCCGCCGCATAGATGCAACTTGCCCCGTCGGTCGCAGTGGTGATCACCTGCTGGGGTCCAAACTGGCCCATCCCGTCGTTGGCATACCNNGAGCGCCGGGCAGAACGTGGACACCACCAGCAGCAGAACGAGTTCTCTTTGCGTGATGCATGATCGGTTCATCGAAGCACCCTGCCTTTCAATGGTCCTGATGACAACCGCCCGCCTTGGCTCTACTGGGGCAGCCGATAGAGGACATGTCCGGCTTGGCTGGCCCGCGCGACGAGCCTCCTATGGACCTTTATGATACTCTGCCGCCCCGTGCGATGCAAGGCGATGTTCCTGGAAAGAACCGACAGCGTCCCTTGCTCCTCAGGGGCGGGGACCCTACGCAGTGGGTCTGCCATCGTTTCCTGCATTGGCGTCCTTTGCGCCTTTGCGAGGGATATGGTGTCTCTGATAGAATGCCCGGCATGGAAATCTATCCCTTGAAATCGGCGCCGGTGTTCAAGCCTCGGATCTGGGGCGGGCAGAAGCTGCGCGAGGTGTTCGGCAAGGACCTGCCGCCGAACGAGAAGATCGGCGAGAGCTGGGAGATTGCCGACCTGCCGGAGGGCAAGTCCATAATCGCCAATGGGGCTTTTCGCGGTTTGACCCTCGGCGAGGTCGTACGCCGGCATGCCGAGGAGATCGTGGGGACGAAGGATTGGCGCCGTGGGTCTGTGTCGCGGGCATCCCGGCCACAATTCGAGGGCGGGACGCCCTCGACACAACC
>DCUI01000045.1 GCA_002327785.1 Phycisphaerales bacterium UBA2218 | reverse complement strand
GGACCAGACCAACCCGCTGGCGGAGCTGACGCACAAGCGCCGCCTGTCCGCGCTCGGCCCGGGGGGCCTGAGCCGGCAGAGCGCGAAGCTGGAAGTGCGCGACGTGCACCACAGCCACTACGGCCGCATCTGTCCCATCGAGACGCCGGAAGGAACCAATATCGGCCTGATCTCGTCGTTGGCGATTTTCACCACCATCGACGAGTATGGCTTCCTGCTGAGTCCTTATCGGACGGTCAAGAACGGCAAACTCACGGGCGAGGTCGCCTACCTCCGCGCCGATGAGGAGATGCGGACGATCTTCGCGCCGCCGAGCGTCGTGGATCCCCAGACACACAAGATCCGCGATGCCCTGGTGCTGGCCCGCAAGGCCGGCGAGTTGGCGCAGACGACGCGCGAAGAGGTCCAGTATATCGATATCTCGCCCCGGCAGATCGTCGGCGTCTCCGCGTCGCTGATTCCGTTCCTCGAGCACGACGACGCGAACCGCGCGCTGATGGGATCCAACATGCAACGGCAGGCGGTGCCCCTGTTGAAGACGGAGCCGCCGCTGGTGGGTACGGGCATGGAGGAGATCGTCGGCAGCAACTCCAGCATGGTTGTGAAGGCCGAACATGCGGGCGTCGTCACGGAAGTGGACGCCACCCACGTCGTGATCAATCACACGGACGAGTACAAGCTGGACAAGTTCATGGGGCTCAACGAGCGAACCTGCCTGAACCAGAAGCCCATTGTCAAGCTCGGGCAGAAGGTTCCGGCCGGGCAGGTGATTGCCGACGGCGGCGGGACCTCCAACGGCATCCTGGCGCTCGGCAAGAACGTGCTGGCCGGGTTCGTCTCCTTCGACGGCTTCAACTTCGAGGACGCGATCATCGTCAGCGAGCGGCTGGTCAAGAACGACAGCTTCACGAGCATCCATATCGATGAGTTCACGGCCGAGGTCCGCGAGACGCGGCTCGGGAAAGAAGAGTTCACGCGGGATATCCCCAACGTCAGCGAAAAGGCGCTGCGCAACCTGGACGAGCGAGGCGTGGTCCGCGAGGGCACCCGCGTCTGTCCGGGCGACATCCTTGTGGGCAAGGTCGTGCCCAAGAGCAAGGTGGAGCTGACGCCGGAAGAGAAGCTGCTCCACGCGATCTTCGGTCGGGCCGGCGAGGACGTCAAGAACGACTCGCTCGAGCTGCCGAGCGGCTATGAAGGCGTCGTGGTCAAGACCGAGGTCTTCACCCGTCGCGGCGTCGGCGGCGAAGATCAGAAGAAGGTGCTGGCCGAAGAGACGAAGCAATACGAAGCTCAGGCCAAAGCCAAAGAGTGTTCGGTCTTCCGCCAGATGGTCGGAGCGATCCACGAGAAATATGAAGTCAACATCATCGACCCGAACACGAAGCAGAAGGTCGGCGCCAGCGAGGATGATGAGGTCATTTCCGAGCAGATCGAGAACTTCGACATCAAATGGGTCAAGCCGGCATCGGCCCGGGACGACGTCCAGAAGATCGTGAACAAGTTCTGGGTCAAGGTCACCGAGGCCGAGGAAGAAAAAAAGCGGCGGATCGAGCGTGCCAAACATGGAGATGAGTTGCCCAGTGGCGTGCTCCAGATGGCCAAGATTTACGTGGCGATCAAGCGAACACTCTCGATCGGCGACAAGATGGCGGGCCGGCACGGGAACAAGGGCGTGATCGCCAAGATCATGCCCGAGGAAGACATGCCGTTCCTGGAAGACGGCACGCCGCTGGACATCCTGCTCAACCCGCTCGGCGTACCGAGCCGTATGAACGTGGGCCAGATCCTCGAAACGCACCTCGGGTGGGTGGCGAGGGTGCTTGGTTTCCACGCGGTGACCCCCGTCTTCGACGGCGCCACCGAAGAGGATATCCAGAAGCTCACCGTCGAGGGCAACGAACGGATGAAGACCCGCAAGGCCGAGCTGAACGAGCGGGGCGAGGCCCCGCCGGCGGATGAACTCTTCTGCCACGTGCCCAAAATCCTCAAGACGCAGCTCTACGATGGTCGGACGGGCGAGCCGTTCGATCAGAGAGCCACGATTGGGTACATCTACATGATGAAACTGCATCACCTCGTGGACGACAAGATCCACGCGCGGGCGACCGGACCGTACAGTCTGATCACCCAACAGCCCCTGGGGGGCAAGGCCCGCACAGGCGGGCAGCGTTTCGGCGAGATGGAAGTGTGGGCGCTGGAAGGCTACGGCGCGGCGTACACCCTTCAGGAAATGCTTACGGTCAAGAGCGACGACGTGGAGGGCCGGACGAAGATCTATGAGTCGATGGTCAAGGGCCAGAATACGTTGGAGGCCGGCACCCCGCTGTCCTTCGACGTGCTGTGCAACGAGATTCGCGGGCTGGGTCTGAACATCCAGCTCGAGAAGAAGCGCCTGGGACGCACGGCTCTGTAGATCGGTTTGTCGAGGTTTGAGTTAGAGAAGGGGCTTTAGATGTTAGGTAATATCTACGATCGAATTAATGACTACGGTTCGGTCAAGATCTCATTGGCCAGTCCGAATGACATTCGAAGCTGGTCCTTTGGGGAAGTACGGAAGCCCGAGACGATCAACTACCGGACGTACCGCCCGGAGAAGGACGGTCTGTTCTGTGAACGGATATTCGGACCGGAGCGCGACTGGGAGTGCGCTTGCGGGAAGTACAAAGGCACGAAGTTCAAGGGGATCATCTGCGACCGCTGCGGGGTCAAAGTGACCCACAGCCGCGTGCGTCGCAAGCGTATGGGGCATATCAATCTGGCGGCCCCTGTGCTGCACATCTGGTTCTTCAAGTCGATCCCCAACCGGCTCGGCACGATCCTCGGAATGAAGAGCTCGGACCTCGAGAAGATCATCTACTTCCAGGACTACGTGGTGACGGATGCCGGCGCGACCGGGCTGAAAGCGGGCCAGCTTCTGAGCGAGGAAGAGTACCGCGAGGCCATGAACAAGTACGGCAACTCGTTCAAGGCGTCCATGGGCGCCGAGGCGATCAAGGTGTTGCTGGAGAGCCTGGACATGGAGGCGCTGGGCGGCCATCTGAGGAAGGCCATCACCAAAACCAACAGCAAGCAGAAGATTCGAGACTTGACCAAGCGTCTCAAGACCATCAACGAGATCAAGAACAGCAACAACAAGGCGGAGTGGATGGTGTTGGAGGCGGTGCCGGTGATTCCGCCGGACCTGAGGCCCCTCGTGCTGCTGGAACGGGACAACTTCGCCACCAGCGATTTGAACGACCTCTACCGGCGCATCATCAACCGCAACAACCGTCTCAAGAAGCTCATCGACCTCAACGCGCCGGAAGTGATTATTCGCAACGAGAAGCGGATGCTCCAGCAGGCGGTCGATTCCCTGCTGGACAACGGCCGATGCCGCAGGCCCGTGCTGGGCAGCAACAACCGCCCGCTGAAATCCCTGACCGACATGATCAAGGGCAAGCAGGGACGGTTCCGTGAGAACCTCCTGGGCAAGCGCGTGGACTACTCGGCCCGTTCGGTGATCGTGGTCGGTCCGGACCTGAAGCTCTTTCAGTGCGGGCTGCCCAAGAAGATTGCGCTGGAGCTCTATCAGCCGTTCATCATCCGCAACCTCAAACAACACGGCTACGCCGACACGATCAAGAGCGCCAAGCGAATGATCGAGCGACGGGATGAACAGGTCTGGGATATTCTCGAAGAGGTCATTCACCAGCATCCGGTCCTGCTGAACCGCGCCCCGACACTGCACCGGATGGGTATCCAGGCGTTCGAGCCCGTGCTGGTCGAGGGCAACGCGATCATGCTGCACCCGCTGGCCTGCAAGGGTTTCAATGCGGACTTCGACGGCGATCAAATGGCGGTGCATTTGCCCCTGAGTGTCGAGGCCCAGGCCGAAACCCACGTCCTGATGATGACGACGAGCAACATCTTCTCGCCGGCGAACGGTGCTCCGATGGTCGGGCCGTCCCAGGACATGGTGATGGGCAACTATTACCTGACCGTCGCGCTGGAGGAGCTCAAGCCCGCGGGAAGCATTCCCACGCCGGAGAAGCGCAATCTGCCTGTGTTCCGCGACGCATTCGAAGCCATGATGGCCCATGAGATGGGCAAGATCACGCTGCACGACAAAATCCGCGTTCGGGTTCCCCACCCGATCGTCAAGGATCGCTCCGGCGAGAAACGGTATGAGGGCAGGGATGCCGAAGTGCCACACGTGGTTGAGACGACCGTGGGCCGGTGCATCTTCAACGACATCCTTCCCAAGGGCATGCCGTTCTACAATCTGACCATGGCGCAGAAGAAGCTCAGCGGGGTGATCAGCGACTGCTTCACATACGCCGGCAGTGCCGAGACGGTCGGCTTGCTGGACCTCATCAAGGACCTGGGTTTCCGGTACGCCACGCTTGCCGGCCTGAGCTTCGGCCTGACCGACCTGAAGATCCCGGCCAAGAAGCCCGACATCATCGTCGAAACGGAGAAGCGGGTCGCCAAGATCCTCAAAAACTACGAAGACGGCGTTCTGACGGAACGCGAGCGATACAACCAGGTTATCGATGCTTGGACAAATGCCCGTGTGGCGGTCACGAACGAGATGATTCGCGGGTTGAAGGAAGATACCAAGGAGGACGGAAGTCCTTATCTGAACCCGATTTACCTGATGACGGACTCCGGGGCCCGCGGCAGCATCGACCAGATCCAGCAGCTCGCCGGCATGCGAGCCCTCATGGCCAAGCCCAGCGGCGAGATCATCGAGACGCCCATCAAGGCGAACTTCCGCGAAGGTCTGACCGTGCTCGAGTACTTCAGCTCGACCCACGGCGCCCGAAAGGGTCTGGCCGACACCGCCTTGAAGACCGCCAACTCCGGCTATCTGACACGCAAGCTCATCGACGTGGCGCAGAACGTGATCATCATCGAACGCGACTGCGGAACGCTGCAGGGCATCACCAAGACGAGCATCAGCCGCGGCGACCAGGTCGACATTCCCCTGTCGCAGTTGATCATCGGGCGTACGGCCCGAGACAACATCCGCAATCCGATCACCGACGAGATGATCGTTCATGAGAACGAGATCATCACGCACGAGATCGCCAGGAAGATCGAGGCCCTGGGCCTGGACGCGATCCGCGTCCGCAGCCCGCTGACGTGCGACAGTCCGGTCGGCGTGTGCGCCAAGTGCCACGGCTGGGACATGAGCACCGGACGCATAGTCGAGGAAGGCGCCGCGGTGGGAATCGTGGCCGCCCAGTCGATCGGCGAGCCGGGCACGCAGTTGACCCTGCGGACATTCCACACCGGCGGCGTCGCGTCCCGCGCCATTCTGGAACGCGAGCAGGAAGCGACCCACACCGGAAAGGTCCAGTATCGCGACGTCAACGCGGTGCCCTTGAAACGCGAGGACGGCACGAAGGTGACCGTCGCTTTGAAACGCAACGGGGAGATCGCGCTGCTCGACCAGAAGGACCGTGAGT
>DCUI01000036.1:17449-29418 GCA_002327785.1 Phycisphaerales bacterium UBA2218 | reverse complement strand
GCAGCGAGTGGCGGTTGCATCGCCATGGGTTCGAGAGCAGTGCGCTGGCCGATCTGCCGGGGGGGACTTCTCGGTGGCCGATCCCCACAAGCTCTACGGTTGTCACGATCAGATCCCGGCCCACAAAAGCGCCCTGTTCCAACATCTGGTGCAGCGGCGGCGGGAGGATTTGCTGATGAAGCTGGGCGCCGCCCCGGATCACCGCGGCCGCCGGCGGAAAGCAGGCGACCATGTAGTGAAGACTTTGGGCCGAAAAGGCCGTTCTTGACCCTGCCAAGCCGGGTCCAACCCCCGAATCCGCGAAGTCGGGTTAGGCGGATGCTTCACTTCGTTCAGCATGACAAGAGGGACCGGCGATGATGCCACTGGGACTGTCACCGGGACTGGGTTTCATCCAGGCTGGTTTCTTCCTGGATCTGGGTCAGTTGCAGGCCGAGGCGGTCCAAGCGTTTCTGGCTGTCGTCGTATTTGCCGTAGGCGTTGCGAAGGTGCGTGCCGAGGGTGTCCCAGGCGCCGAGGAACTCGGCGAACGAGCTGTTGAGCCGGCCCAGGTTCCGGCGAATCTCGGCGGCTTTGTGCTCGATCTGCAAGCCGTGAAGGCCCATCGCCACCGTCATCAGGTACGCATAGAGCAGGTTCGGCGAGACTGGGATCACCTTCTTGTCGAGGCAATGGTGAAGGAGGTCCTGGGAACCGTCCTCGCACTGGATCACCGTCTCGTAGTAGACGTTCTCGGCGGGGATGTACATCAGAGCGAAGTCGAGCGTTCCCTCCGCCGGGCGGATGTAGTCGCAGGCGATCTTGTCCGCATGGGCTGAGACATCGCGAAGAAACTGCCGACGCAGCTTCGGCTTCTCTCCTTCGTCCGTGCAGTTGACGATCCGCTCGAAGCTCGGCAGCGGGAACTTCGCGTCGATCCCGACCGCGAAGCCGGTCATCCGGACCAGGGCATCGACGATCCGCCCGTCCTGGAAAGTGTGCTGGAGCTCGAAGCTGCCCTGGGGCAGGACCTGGGCCAGCAGGTTTTCAAGCGACCACTCGCCCATCTGCCCGCGGAGCTTGGGACTGGCGAGGATGTCCTGGAGCCGCTTGACGTCGATGCCAAGCCGGAGCATCTGTTTGTTCGTGCCCTGCAGCTCGCCGATCTGCGTATTGAGCTGCTGGAGGACCTGCTGATTGGAGTGGAGGCTCTGGGCCAGCGTGCTCTGCCCGGCCAGCAGGGAACTGTGGAGCGTCTGCGAGGTCTTGTCTTGGGCGACCTTGAGGGCTTCGAGTTGCTGCTGGAGCAGGCCGATCCCTCCGGCCTGACCCGCGACCTCCCTGCGGGCCGCGAGGCTCGATGAAATCAGCCACACCAACAGCGCCAGCACGGCCAACGTCAAAACCACAACCACCGCAATCAAACCTTGCAGCATCAGAAATCCTCACAGAAACGCCAACGCCCGGATTATAAGCCATCGAAGGGTGTTGGTCAAAGACCTCCAGTCGCAGGGCCGGAACATGGCTGCATGACCGCATGTCCACGCGTGCAATAGGGGTTCATGGAAACCCTGGAATGTCATTCCCGCAAACGCGGGAATCCAGTTCCTGGGACGCGTCGCATGCCACGGTTCCTGGGTTCCTGCTCAACGCAGGAATGACAGAGTCGGGGCAACGTCTCGTCACTCTGCGGGAGGTCGCAACTACGGTCATGCACCCGCGGAACATCTGGCTCATCCGGTTCTTGCGTGCTTCGCACGCGTGGCTGGTGACCCGTGGCCGGTTGCCCGGATCACGAATCACGGGGCACCAGTCACACCTCCATGCTGTTGGCCCAAAGCGGCGAATGCCGGGGGGCGGGGGGCAGAGCCCTCACGGCAAAGGCAAGTAAAGAAATAACATAAGAAGGACAACACCGTAACAAGATGGTAACATCCTGCCCGTACAAATACTCTGTTCGAAACAACTGATTCAGAGCAATCGAATGACAGGAGCAATATTATGAACAACAAGCATATGACGACCGCAGCGTTTCTTATGCTCAGCCTGTTTCTTGCCGGTTGCGCTCAGGTCACGACCCGCATCAGACAGGAAGACGGCACGTATCGCACATCGAAGCGCCTGGTTTTCCGCTCCGATCTGCCGAGCCGCTCCTTCACCAGCGAAGGGGATGACAGGGTCGCGACCGAATTTCATAGCGTGACATATTTATTTCCGAAAGGCAAGGGAAGCTTTTCGAAGAACTTCGACAAGATCGATTTCGAAGGTCACCAGATTAAGTGCAGCATCGTCGGGCGCGAACTTACGGTTAACGATTCGCGATTCGGAGAATTTGAGAAAGGCGACCGCGTTCGCATAACCAGCGACAGCAGAGTTTTAGTTAACGACGTCGAGCGACAGCCGCTTGGAGATCGCTGATTCAGTATTGGACTTTGTCGCCTCCTTGGAGTCGAATCCAGGTGGTGAAGGTTTCTCCGTTCTCTTCGAGCAGGATCACGCGGCCGCCTCGTGGGAAACCGTCCCGGCCGTAGGTGTCGAAGCCCGTGGCCCGCCCGTAGATGAGTCGGATGCCGCGGTATTGGGCCTCGTAGTCGTTCACGTGGTCGTGTCCGACAAAGGTGCCTTTCACGTCGCCGCGTTCGAGCATGGCCGCGAACAGTCCTGAATTGATCCGGGAACAGGCGACACCCTCGTGTCGATGCCCGACGACGTCGGCCTGCGAGTCAGTCAGGGCGTATTCATATTCCAGGAGCGGGATGTGGAAAAACGCCAGGGCCGGGTGAGGTTTGCCGCCTCGCTCTTGGGCCAGGGTCTTGGAGGTCTGGCTGTACCAGGCGATCTGATCGGTGTGGATCCAATCGTAGTTGCCGAGTTCCTTCGTGCCTGTGTAGGCGTTGGAGTCGAGCATGTAGAGGATCCATTTCTTCCGGGTTCCGTCGGCGTCGTAGACGGGCAGATCGTAGTTGCTAGCCCCGAAGATTCCCTCCGGTCCCATCTTTGAAACGGAATACGGCTGGCGGACAAACATCTCCATCAAGCCTCGCCGGTCCTTGGGTTTGTCGATGTCCTTGGGCCACTCATCGTCGTGGTTGCCCAGGACCACGGCCCACGGGATCTTCCGCTCGGTCATCGGGCTGGCGCTGAGCGCGACGGTTTCCTGCCGCTTGGCGGCCCCGGCGAGAGTGTCGCCGGTCAGAACGGCCAGTTGGGGTTTTTCGATGTCGAGGATCTCGCCGATCAGGGCCAGCGTCTGCTGGTCCTTGTCGCCGCCTTCGTGAAGGTGCATGTCGGTGAACTGGACAATCTTGAATCGGCCGGCAGGATCGAATTTCAATTGAATCTCCTCTGAGAATGCAGTGTTTGTGGCGAACAAAACCGCGGCAAAGGACATCATGGTTCGAAGCGGGATCGATCGCCGGCGTATTCCGATCATTACGTTTTTCCTTTCTCTGATTGTCATGTCATCCGTTTGCCCGCAGCCGGGCGAGAGCTTACAACAGTAACCGGTCGGTTGGGACGTAGTCAAGGCTTCATCAAGACCATCCAACAACCATCCGATGGTGTTCCCGCCTGCCTGGGAGACTTCGCAGGGTCGCATCTTGAATTAGGAACTATTCGGTCGATAGAGGGAATACTTCGCCTTGCGAATGGCGGGGACAGACTGCTTGATGCCGGCTCTGCGGCGGTTGCCCTGTTCGGGGGGGAACGTGTACTCATCTTTGACCACCAGCTTGGCCTGCGCGCGCTGCGCCGGCGCGAGCGCTGTGTCGAAATTGGTCTGGCCCAAAAGGGTCTTCTCATACGACTGGTTCTCGATCTGGTGGATCAGGACGCTTTTGGACCAGCCGAACTTGCGGGTCGAACCACCAGTGCGAGCGGATCGTATGTGTGTGTACTGACAACTACAGGTGCATCCACCCTGTAATACCGGTTTGGCATGTGGGGGATTCTGCCATGGTCATGGCCGACAGATCGAAACAAGACGGTATGGTATGGGTGTGTGGGTGGAGACGTGAACGAGTGAGAGCCCACGAAGACAAGCATCGCCACCGGGCCAGGAGCGATGATCCCCCGGTAGGCGTCCTTCCGCCGACAGGTCCCATGTCGGTCCCGCGTTCATCTCGTACGTGCTGCTAGCGCCCGGCTGAGGCGTCATCGCGCGCGTAGCGGGAACAATCCTTCATGCCGAACCCGATTCCAAGCTCGCGGGCACGCACAACAGACGTGAAAGTCGAAAGGAGAAGACATGATGATAGAACAACAAGTACGAGACAAGTTGATGAGTGCTATCGAGGCCACACGGCCCCATCCGCTCCGACACTACCACGTGTGTTACTGGCAAGGTGATATCCGGTGTCTTCCTTCGCACCACACGACGAGGTGCCATCCGGTCTTCTTCACGGTCGCGGGCCAGGTCCTGGCGCGTGGACTGTCGCCACGCCAGTTGTGGGCGCTGACGCACCGGATACTCCATATCTGCAGGATGACAGGCCTGGAGCTCGATGGCCTGCGGGGGGACCGCGAGGCGGCTGCGTGGAACAGGCATGAACTCGAGGAGGAAATCGTACGATGAAGGAAGAACAGGTACGAAACATCGCAATGAGCGCCATCAACGCCATACAGCCCCACCCGCTCTGCGATTACCACGTGTGCTATTGGCAGGGTCGTGTCCGCTGTCTTCCTTCGGCCCACACGACGAAGGCCCACCCGGTCTTCTTCACGGTGGTGGGCCAGGTCCTGGCCGACGGGCTGTCGCCGTACCAGTGGAGGGTGCTGACGCATCGGCTCCTCCATTTCGCCGGGATGACGGGCCTAGCGCTGGGCGAGCTGTCGACGACCCGTGTGGCCGCAGGGGGGAACGGATCCGGCAGATCGATACAACCGTGTGGAAGATGTACCAGACAGACCCGTGTACCCATTGATTCGCCATGGTTCAGGATCTGGACAGCGTCGGGTTCTTGCCGGTCCTGGTAGCGGCCCGGATTCCGTCGCAAGCACGGTGATCTCCAAAGGGCCCGGACGAGTCCTGTTCCAGGTCATCTGCGGTTCATCGTCTCGGTTCTGAAGATCAACAACGATCTGGAGAGAGTGGGCGACCTGGCTGTCAACGTCGCGGGGCACGCCGCAGTCGTGGTCAGTTCCCAGGTGCCCGGGTGCGCGCACGGACCGGAGGGATGGAAAAACTGTTGAAGCGGGGCCATAAGGCCGGTATCGTCATGGTGCGTATCGATATGGGGTCACGCGCAGGGCAGGTGATGGTGAGATGATTGAAGGGGCGTTGTTCGACTGGGGCGGCGTGCTGATCGAGAACCCGGGACCGGGACTGATGCGCTCCTGCGCGCGGGCGTTGGGCGTGACCGTCGAGGGCTACACCCGGGCGCACAACCTGTGCGGCGAGCCGTTTCAGAAAGGTTCGATCCCAGAGGACATCTTCTGGCGACGGGTCTGCGAGGGTTTGGGCTGTCCCCTGCCGCAACAGGCTTCGCTATGGGGCGAGGCGTTCCGGGCGGTCTATTCGCCACGAGAGGAGGTCTTTGCCCTGGCGCGACGGCTCCGCGAGGCGGGCTGCAAAACGGGCCTGCTGTCGAACACCGAAGTCCCGGCGATGGAGTTCTTCCTTGAACTGCGGTACGATGCGTTCGACGCGGCGACGTTCTCCTGCGCCGAAGGGGTCGTCAAACCCGAGCGGCAAATCTACGAGGTCGCCGCCCGCAAGCTCGCACTCACGCCGGACCAGTGCGTGCTCATCGACGACAAGCCCGAGTTCGTCGAGGGCGCGCAGGCCGCGGGCATGAAAGGGATCGTATACGAGAGCTTCGCACAGATGATCCAGGAACTGGTCCAGATCGGAATTCGGGTGGAATAATGCGGACTGATGGCTTGTCATCCTGAGCGAAGCGAAGGATCTGGGCGACGAATGGGACATAGCCCGCGAGTGCGGTGCAAACGTTCGACTCGCGGGCTGGATGCTTTCCTGTGTTCAGCATGACAAGAGAGGCAAACAGAAGTATGTCGGACTTTCGTCAGTTGCTCAAGAGCGGGAGCGTGGTCCTGCTCGATGGGGCGATGGGGACCCAGTTGGACGCCACGGGCCTGATGGGGCGCGGGGGGACCAATCTCGACGCGCCGCAGGCCGTGATCGAGGTCCATCAGGCATACGCGCGGGCCGGGTGCGACGCCATCATCGCGAATACCCTGACGATGAACCGCATCTACATTGAAACGCACAACGTCGGCGTGTCCGTGCGGGAGGTGAACGAGGCCGGCGTACGACTGGCCAGAGAGGCCGCCGGCGACGACCGGTGCGTGCTCGGAGACATGAGCTCGACCGGCCAACTCCTGGAGCCCTATCGCACGTATACCGAGTCGCAGTTCTGCGACGCCTTCCGGGAACAGGCACGGGTGCTGGCCGAGGCCGGAGTCGATGGGCTGATCGTCGAGACCGTGTTCGACCTGCGCGAGGCGTTGTGCGCGTTGCGGGCCTGCAAGGCGGTCTGCGGCCTTCCAGTAATCGTGTGCGTCGCCTTCCGGACGGACGCCAACGGCGGGCGAACCATGATGGGCGACACCGCCGAGCAGTGCGCCAGGCAACTTGCGGACGCCGGGGCCGACGCCCTCGGGGCCAACTGCGGCGACCTCGACCCGCTCCAGATGTCCCGGGTGGTTGCCCTGCTTCGGGCGGCCACCGACCTGCCCATCGCGGCCCAGCCCAATGCGGGCAGACCCCAGTTGATCGGAGACCGGACTGTCTTCGACATGGGGCCGGAACCATTTGCCGAGGGCATCGTGGAATGTGTCCGCGAGGGAGCCCGGATCGTCGGCGGCTGTTGCGGCACGACGCCGAAGCATATTGAAGCAGCCTGCCGGCGTTTGCGCTCGTAGTGACGCCGTAAGGCGTTCCCAGCAGCATGGGTGTCTCGCCCATGGATTCTCAATCACAGGCAGGATGCCCGTGCTCCTGAGCCGGATCTGAAGATACGAGTGCCGTGAGGACAAGGGCAATGCCAACACAAGAGCTACAGCGACGATTCGGCCTGTCCACCTCGACCTACGTGGTGATCGCCAGCATGGTAGGGACGGGGATCCTGGTCTCGCCCGGCTACATGATGGCCTCGCTCGGGAACTATCCGCTCATCTTCGGGCTGTGGGCCCTGGGCGGCGTGCTGGCCCTGTGCGGGGCCCTGTGCGTGGCGGAGCTGGCGGCCGCGCTGCCGCGCGCGGGCGGCGAGTACGTCTACCTTCGCGAGGCCTACGGCCCGATGCCGGCCTTTCTCTCGGGCTGGACTTCGTTCTTCCTGGGCTTTTCCGCGCCGCTGGCCGTCGCGGGCTATATCGCAGCGATGTATCTCCTGACACCCTTCGGACTGGCTCAGAAGGAAACGGGCCATCTCGTCCGGATCGTGGCCGCGGTCATCATTATCACGATCACGGCGCCCAATCTCTTCGGCCATCGCCAATCTGCCTGGACGCAGAATCTCACCACGATGCTCAAGCTCGGCCTGTTCGTGGTTCTGGCGGTGGCGGCGTTCCTGTTTGGCCGAGGACAACTCGCGCGCGTCGCAGAAGGACAGCCAATAGGAAACGTCGGCCTGGGGACTGCCGTCACACAACTGTTTTACGTCATGTTCGCCTACAGCGGCTGGAACGCCGCCAGTTACCTGGCGGGCGAGGTCAGGAACCCGGCCAGAACACTCCCGCGTTCGCTGCTGCTCGGCGCCGGGTCGGTGATCGTCCTGTATCTGGTCCTCAATCTCGTCTTCGCCTACGCCGTGCCCTTGGCCGATGTGGGATTCGAAAACGCCGAGCGGGTTCCCCAACTGGCAGTCGAGAACCTGTTCGGGCACGGGGCATCCAACGTCTTCTCCGTCCTGTTGGGCTTGGCGTTCCTGGCCACGGTTAGCGCGTTCATCATCACGGGCCCGCGAGTGTACTATGCGATGGCCAAGGACGGCCTGTTCCCATCCCTCGCCGGCCATATCAGCGCAAAGGGCCGGGTTCCCACGTATGGGATGCTCCTGCAGAGCGCTTGTGCGGTCGTGATCCTGTTCCTCACGGATTTCCAGAACCTGTACCAGTATGCCTCCGTGGGTTTGTCGCTCTTTGCCCTGCTCTTTGTCGGAGCCGTATACGTGCTTCGTCGGCGGCAGCCAGCCATGGAACGGCCATTTCGCGTGCCCGGATACCCCGTCGTTCCGGCGGTCTTCATGGTTGTAACCCTTTTCATGGCCGTATTCGCGTTCGAGCAATGGCCGAAACCCTCGCTCTACAGCCTCGGCTGCATCCTCGCAGGCATCCCTGCCTACTATCTCTGGTCCCTGGCCCGCCGCGGGAAAATCTAAAAAAATTTCTTTCGACCTGCAATAGGGTCCGAATGGTCTTCGTCTGTACTGGTGAGTAACGCGGCGGCTGAAGCTTGGGCCAAGTAAAGAGCACAAGATTCACTTGAGGGATGTGTTCTGCCTGCAACGGCCCGGGGCGACGCCGCCGCACTCGAGAATGAACAAGGGCCGCATGAACCCAGTTACTACGACGACTCACACGTGTGAAACAGACTGACGGTGCCTTGCAACCAGACGCCCATGCGTCGTCATAGATGAGTGGCCCCTTGGCCACTCATCGCTTTTTGTACGCCTGCACAGAAGAACAGCGAAAAACTGAGAACATCAGAAGGTCGGGCAGTGAGTCCGCACACCGCCGGGCGATCCCTCGCTCCGAGTCGATCCCCTCGAAGTAGCCGAGATGACAACTCCGATACCCACTGTCCACAACAAACTACCTGTCGCGAAGACCTTTCCAACGGGTTGTTGGAGGCACGCGATCCATTTTCGAGCGGCGGGAGCTTCGGACGAATCGCGGCAAAGTGTTGCTTGACAAGGGTTTCGGCGAGACGTATATTCCAGCGTTGCTCATCCGTCGTCGCCTCGTGTCGTGGGCGGGGTGTATCTGTGTGTGCCCCGATCGGTCGGGCGTGTCGTCGCACGCACGCGGAAAGGCCGGTTCCGGCGGGATTCAAGAGTCTGGTTTGTTCTGAGGTGTAGGCAGTGAAAGCAAGCGAAATGAGGCCGGGAATGGCCTTCATGGTGGACAATCAGTTGTGCGTATGCACAGTCGCAACGCACGTAACGCCGGGCAATCTACGGGCATTCGTGCAGGCGAAGCTCCGGCGTCTTTCCGACGGCACCATGCTCGAGAAGCGTCTGCGCTCCACGGAGGAAGTGGACCAGGCCTTCCTGGACCGCCGGGAGATGGAGTACCTCTACTCGGACAAGAGCTCGCACATCTTCATGGACAACAAGACCTACGACCAGTTGACGGTCTCGGACGAACTGCTTGGCGACTCGATCAAGTACTTCAAGCCGAATACGCCGGTGGTGGCCTTGACGCACGACGGGAACATCGTCTCGCTCGAACTGCCCAAGGTCGTCGAGCTGGCGGTCGCCGACACGGCGCCGGTGCCGAAGGGCGCGACGGCCACGAACCAGATGAAGGATGCGACTCTGGAGGGCGGCCTGAGGATTCGCGTGCCGCCGTTCATCGAGGTCGGCGAGGTCGTCCGCGTGAATACCGAGGACGGCTCCTACGGCGGCCGGGCCAAGAGCTGAGAACGACCAGCACGGACACCCTGCCCACGAGATACGAGATATGCGGCTTCAGCCGCCTCGCTTCCACGCTCCGACGCGGCGTCCCGCCGCAGGTTGGCAACTGGGAACTGACCACCGGGAACTGATAACTGCCTCCCTTCCACCGATTCCGCCGATTGGTGCGCATTAGGTGGAAAACAAAAGTCTTGCACGATGCCACATCGGCTCGGTATCATAGAAGTTCAAACGGAGACTCGTCGCACGGGCCGGCCAATCCAGACACATCCTCTATCGGCGGCCCCAGGGGAGCCAGGGCGGGCGGTGGGCATCAGGACCATTGAAAGGCAGGGTGCTTCAATGAACCGATCATGCATCACGCAAAGAGGATTCGTTCTATTGCTGGTGGTGTCCACGTGCTGCCCGGCGCTCTATGGCGGTTTCAAGCCGGAGCAGCATGTCATCATCGTGCAGAGTGAAACCAATACGCCGACATCTGTCTATGCGGCGGACCTGGACGGCGACGGCGACCTTGACGTCCTCTCGGCTTCTACCGGCTCCTATTATTCGGACAATGGCAAGATTGCCTGGTATGCCAACGATGGGACGGGCAGGTTCGGACCCCAGCAGGTGATCACCACACAGGCCGATTGGGCACAATGTGTCTATGCGGCGGACTTGGACGGCGATAGGGACCTGGACGTCCTCTCGGCTTCTTATTGGGATGACAAGATAGCCTGGTATGCCAACGACGGGACGGGCAACTTCGGATCCCAGCAGGTGATCACCACAGAGGCCCATTGGGCGAACTCCGTCTGCGCGGCAGACTTGGACGGCGACGGGGACTTGGACGTGCTCTCGGCTTCTTTTTGGGACGACAAGATCGCTTGGTATTCCAATGATGGATTGGGCCACTTCGGACCCCAGCAGGTGATCACCACGGCGGCCTATGGGGCGGAGTGTGTCTATGCAGCGGACTTGGACGGCGATGGCGACTGCGATGTAGTCTCAGCTTCCTATTGGGGCGGGAAGATCGCCTGGTATGCAAGCGATGGATCGGGCGGGTTCGGCCCTGAGAACGTGATCAGTACAACGGCATCGGGGGCGAATTCCCTGTACGCGGGGGACCTGGATGGCGATGGCGATCTGGACGTGCTCTCGGGTTCTTGGTTTGAGGACCAGGGTGATGATTGGCCGTCAAGTTGGCCTCCGCAGGATGAAAGTGTCGGCGAGATTGCCTGGTATGCGAACGATGGCTCGGGGCAATTCGATAGCCGGCAAGTGACTCAAGGGGCGGCTGAGGGTGCGACCTGCGTGTATACGGCGGATCTGGACGGTGACGGCGACGCAGACGTACTATCGGCCTCAGAATTGGATGGCAAGATCGCCTGGTATGCGAACGACGGGAGGGGCCAGTTCGGACCCCAGCAGGTGATCACGACAGAGGCCGCTGGGGCGAAATGCGTGTATGCGGCGGACTTGGACGGTGATGGGGACTTGGACGTGCTGTCGGCTTCTTCGTGGGACAACAAGATCGCCTGGTACGAGAATGACGGTTTGGGGCGATTCGGCACTCAACAGATAATCAGCACACAGGTTCGTCTCGTAATGGCCATACATGCGGTGGACTTGGACGGCGACGGGGATCTGGACGTGCTCTCGGCGTCAAGCAATGACGACAAGATCGCCTGGTATGCCAACGACGGGAAGGGCCAGTTCGGACCTCAGCAGGTGATCAACGCCGAGGGCTATGGGGCCAGATGCGTCTACGCGGTGGACTTAGACGGCGACGGCGACCTGGACGTCCTCTCGGCTTCTGACCGGACCGACGACGGCGAGATCGTTTGGTATCAGAATGATGGTCTGGGCGAGTTTGGTCCTTCAAAGGCAATTGGCACAGACGCTCCCTGCAAGGCGGTCTATGTGGCGGACGTCGATGGCGATGGGGATATGGACGTGCTATCGGCTTCGTATTCTTATGGGAAGCTTGGTTTCTATAATTCGAAGATCGCCTGGTATGCGAATGACGGATCGGGCGGCTTTGACGGCCAGCAGGTGATCACTACAGAGGCGCGGGGGGCAGATGCCGTGTACGCGGCCGATATGGATGGCGACGGGGACCTGGATGTACTTTCGGCTTCTTGCGGTGACGGCAAGATCGCCTGGTATGAGAACGATGGAGTCGGCGGGTTCGGCAACCAGCGGGTGATTAGCACAGCAATCCACTTTCCAACCTCCGTGCACGCAGCAGACCTCGACGGCGATGGGGATCCGGATGTGCTCTCGGCATCCTATGATGACGACAAGATCGCCTGGTATGAGAACGATGGTGCGGGGCGGTCCGGCAGCCAGCATGTGATTACGACAGAGGCCGATGGGGCAGAATCCGTCTATGCGGCGGACCTGGATGGC